>CAYRGS010000029.1:0-2694 GCA_964423875.1 uncultured bacterium | reverse complement strand
GACGTGCGAGCACGCGTGCTAGCAGCCGGCGCCACGACCATTCCGTTCGACCAGCGCTTCAACGCCGACTTCCAGCTCACGTCCTTGCGGCTGCTTGTGGCGGCAATTCACAACGCGGTCGTGCAGGGGAAGCGGCCGGCGGCCTTTCAGATGTACGCGGCGCAGGGGGCCGAAATCGAGGTCGACCTCGAGACGGGCCGGATCGAAGTGCTGAGACTGGTGGCGGCGCACGACGTGGGACGGGCGATCCACCCGAGGGGCTGCGAAGGCCAGATCGAGGGCGCCCTGATCCAGGGTCTCGGAACGGCGCTGTTCGAGGAGCTGCGGTGTGAGGACGGTGCGCCCGTCAACGGGAACCTAGGCGATTACAAGATCCCGTGCGCCCTCGACGCGCCCCGGATGGGGCCGATCCTCGTCGAAGTCGCGATCCCCGACGGCCCCTGGGGGGCGAAGGGCGTCGGCGAGCCGGGTCTCGTGCCGACCGCGGCCGCCATCGGCAACGCCTTTTTCTCGGCGACCGGCCGGCAGCTCAAGGCCCTGCCGTTCATCCCGGAAAAGGTCCTGGCGGCGTTGAGCGAGGACGGGTGAGGCGATGAGGGACGCCCCGCTCCTGTTGGAATGAGATATGATTGGCGGTGCCCATACCCGGTGATCACTCCGAACGAAGGTGCGAACGGGTGTAGCGTCTCCAAAATAAGTTGACGCTTCACGAATTGCAGAGAAGGTTCTCAGGCGGCCATAGGGGCTGATGGCGGGCAAGATGCCCGCCCCACCTGTTTGAAAACGCTCGCTTTCCTCCGACCGGTAGGCCGGGCATCTTGCCCGGCGCAAGGAACAATTTGAGTCTCGAAGGGTAAAGCCGTTTGCGAGAGACTTCGCCAGCGGGTCCCGATCCATCCGGACGTGTACGGCATCACACGATGATCATCCTCGGGAGGCAAGATGAAGACAGACCGGAAGTTGTTGGAAAAGGTGTGGTCGAAGGTCGAACAGAAGGAACTGGTTTCGCTGGCGATGAAGCTTGTCGACATCCCCAGCACCACGGGGAGCGAAGAGCCCGCCGCCCGGCTTTTGGTGGAGTGGCTGAACGAGCGGGACATCCCCGCTTTCTACCAGGAGGTCGAGCCAGGCCGCGGAAACATGGTCGGCCGCCTCAAGGGATCCGGCGACGGACCCACGCTGATGTTCAACGGCCACCTGGATACGGCCCTTTCGAGCGATCCTCAGGACGCCCTGTTCGCGGGCCGCATCCGGCCCGAATGGATGGCCCGGGCGCGCAAGGTCAAAAACCTAATCTACGGCAGCGGAATCGTCAACGACAAGGGACCGCTCTGCTGCTCCCTGATGGCCGCGTACGCCCTCAAGAAGGCGAGGGTCAAGCTGAAGGGCGACATTGTTTTGACGGGGGTTTGCAGCGAAATCGGCCGGGCGCCTGTGGACCAGTACCAGGGCGCGCCCTACCGGGGCAAGGGCATCGGGATGCGTTACATGCTGACCCACGGCGTCGTGGCCGACTACGCCATCGTCGTCGAGCCTTCCCGCCTCGGGATCACCTGGGCGCAGGCGGGGGCGGTGTTCATCAAGATCACCGTCTGGGGCGAGCCGATGTATGCGCCCTTCGTCGAGCACCCCAAAGACCTGTCGAAGAGCAAGAACGCTGTCGTTAAGATGAGCACGCTGATCGAGCCGCTTGAGGCGTGGGCGCGCCAGTACGAGAAGGAGCACACCTACAAGTTCGGAGCGGGCAAGCTCGTGCCCAAGGTCAACATCGGCTCCATCATGGGGGGCGCGCCGTTCAAGCCCAACTTCTCGCCCGCCGTCTGCAACCTGTACGTCGAGGCCTTCACCAAGCCGGGGACACGTCCCATCGATGTCCTGCGAGAAGTGGAGAAGGTTTTTCAGGATACGGGTGTGGAAGCCGAGTCGGAGCTCTATCTCTCGGTGCATGGGTACGAGTCGAAAGGGGCCGAGCCGCTGGTGGAAGCCATGCGGGGGGCTTACCGGGCGGTCCGAAACCGACCGCCCAAGCCGATGCAGACCGAGCTGAACAGCACGTACGCCGACCTCACCATTCTGGTGGAGATGGGCATTCCGGCCATCAAGTGCGGACCCGCGCCGGAAGACCCCAAGCTCAGACCGGCCACCGGGGAGGTCCAGCGGGTCGAGGACCTGGTGGACGCGACGAAGATGTACTGTGCCGCCGCCATCGAGGTCTGCAACCACCTGCCGCGACCGTGATGGATGAGAACCAAAATACCAAGGGGGACTTTTTTTAAAAAACCGTCCCCCTTGACCCCCTGAAAAACTTTCATTTCGCGATAGTGTGCCACCCGAAGGGCCGCACGCTATCGCAGGGAAACTGGTCGGTTGGCCGGATGCTGCGGCTGCCGTAGGCAGACGGGCATCCGACCAAAGATTCAAGCCACCGAGGGTTACAGTTGACCGGCATAGCCAAGAAGACTTCCACCCCCGTAGGCCGAGCAAAGCTCGGCACGCAAAAAGTTTTTCAGGGGGGTTCCCAACCCCTGGGAGGGGTCCAGGGGGCGGTTTTTCAAAAAAGCCCCCCTGGCCGTACTCGTTCTCACGAACGAGGGGTGACAAGAGTATCATCTGTTTTGTATCCCCATTGGTGAGGAAAAAACCCGCATGGACTTCGAGCTTCCCGAGGAGTTGAAGCTTCTTCGCGACATGGTT
>CAYRGS010000028.1:0-34431 GCA_964423875.1 uncultured bacterium | reverse complement strand
CCCCCTATTTCTTCAAATAAAACCCAACGATAAAGCGCTCTTCTTACTCTGCGCGCCGCGCGATGTGACCCGCAACGGCCCCCACCCCGAAACGGCAAACCTCGAGAACCTCCAGCCCCGAAGATTCCAGCAGCTTCGAGAGACCGGGAATCCCCGGAAAGGTCTCCAGCGAGCGGCGAAGCCAGAGGTAATCGTCCCGGCCCCCTTTGGCGAGATTCGCGAGGAAGGGAAGGAGCCACCGCAGGTACGCGAAGATGACGGGGCGCAGCGGCCCCCGCTCGGGGCGCGTCAGCTCCAAGGAAACGAAAAGCCCTCCGGGACGCAACACACGCGCGGCCTCCCGCAGGGCGGCGGGCAGGTCGATGACGTTGCGGAGACCGAAGCCGACCGTCGCCAGGTCGAACGTCGCGTCGCGAAACAGGGACAGGTCCGTCGCGTCCCCCCGCAGCCAGACCGCCGCCGCGCCCGCGCGGCGGGTCCGCTCCACGGCCACGCGGATCATCGGCTCGCAAAAGTCCAGCCCGACCAGCCGGGCGTCTTGACCCAGGATTTCCCGGAGAAGAAAAAGGTAGTCGCCCGTCCCGCAACAAAGATCCAGTCCGCGGATCGGCCTGCCGTCGGTCCATTCGGACAGATGAGCCAGCGCCCGTATGAGGGTCTTCCTTCTCCACGCCCGGTGGCGCCCGCCCGTGATAAAACCGTTGGCCAGATCATAGTGGGGCGCGACGCGGGTAAAGAGGCTCCGGACGTACGCCGCCCTTTGCGCGCCGGTCAATACTTCAGGCGACGGCATCCGATCTCCCCTGACTCCCTCCCGGGGGCTTCCCGGGGTAATGGGTTTCCATTCTCTTTCCGCATCCGGCCCTTCTAAGTCAAAGGGCAGATCATGTCAACGGCCAACGGGTCCCCCGAAAATCGCTCCTAGCGGCATGGGACTGTCCAGCCGCCAAACGGGCGACAGCCCCCCCCTCTCTCCCCTCCCCCCGAAAGCTCTTCGAAGATTTTCCCCGCAAAGCGTTTGGCCGGATGCAATTTCCGGCTGGATCATGTAAAATTCACCATATGGAAACATTGTGATCTCGACGGAGGTTTCGATAGGGAAGAATTTTTTACGGGAGTGAAGAGGGCTAAAGCTCTAAACACGGACACCTCAAACGGGAGAACGAGTGATGAGCCAAGGGAAAAATATCAGCCGTCGGAGATTTGTCCAGGGTGTGGGTTGGGTCGCGGCGGGCGCGACGGTGGGGGCCTTTGCCGCTCCGCGGCGCGCGTTCGGCGCGAAAAAGGTCGTGGGCGCCGGTCTCGGACCCCCGTCGAACTCCACCATGATGCTCCCCATCATCCAGGGGCTCAAACTGGGCGAGAAGCACGGCCTCGACTTCAAGGTCAATCTCTACCGCCGCCTGGGGGCCATGTACGCTGACTTCGCGGCCCACAAGTGGGAAAGCGTGTATAACCCGGCGTTCTCCAACGCGGCGAGGTTTTACAGCAAAGGCATCCCCATCCAGCTCATGTTCACCTACACCACCGCCAACCACGCCTTCGTCTCGAAAGACCCCAAGATCCGAGAGGCGGCGGACTTGAAAGGGAAAACGGTCGCCGCGACGACGGGCTCGGGCTTCTGGGGGATGGCGGTCCTGTTCCTGCGTCAGCACGGGCTCAACTCCCGGACCGACCTGAACATCATCAGCGCCTCGCCCCCCGCGGTTGCGACGCAGCTCTATGCCGGGAAGGTGGACGCGGGGATCGTCTGGGAGCCCAACCTTTCCAAGATGTTGACCTCGGGGTTCCACCTGGTGGGCGACATGAGCGCCGGCGTTCGCAAAGAGATCGGCCTGGCCCCGGGCGCGCCGGTCTGGTATCTGGGCGCTTACGGCTGGAAGGAGTGGCTGGACCGGGACCATGACCGTAACGTGAGCATCATGCGGATGTGGCAGGAGGCAGTGAGTTTCTACTACAAAGAGCCCGAGCGGGCCGACAAGTTTATCAGCGCCTTCACGAAGATCCCCATCAAGGCCCTGAAGTACAGCCGTGAGCACAAGTTCATGACCTTCCTGGTGGAGCCTTCCAAGGACCGGAAGGACGAGATCATGGCGACGCTCAAGGGATTCAAGTCGGTGGGCCGGCTGAAGAAGCTCCCCAACGACGGGATCCACTACAAGTGGCCCACCCTGTAGGACCGGTGGAGAAAAGCAGCGCACGGGAATCCCGCCGGAAGTAAAACCTCTGAGAATGGATTGAAGGGCGCGCCCCCCCCTTCCGCCGGGAGTGGGGGGGCGCACCTGACGAAACAGGGATCGATGAGATGACGCAGGCGGAGTATGCCGAAACCGGGGCGCGGGGAACCCCCGTGGGCTCGCCCGGGCGGACCGGAATCGCGCACTTTTTCGCGGAGGGAATTTCCTGGAAGGCGGTGACCGCCTTTTTGTGTCTTGCCGTCGTTTGGCAGCTTGTTTCCTTCATCTCGCCGGTCTGGCTGGTCCCGGGCGTTCACCTGATCCTCAAGGCGTTCTATGAAATCGTCACGACCTGGGAGCTTCTCAGCCAAGGGTTGATCTCCTTCGTCCGTCTGATCGCGGCCATCCTCGCATCGGTCATTGTGGGCGTGCCCATCGGTCTGTTCATGGGTCTTTCGGCCAAGATCGATGATTACGTCCGGCCGATCATCAAGTTCGTCATGGGCGTGCCCGCGCTGAACTGGGTGATCATCGTCATCATCTGGTTCTCGGAGACGGAGCTCCGCATCGGGTTCGTCCTCCTGATGATCTGCGCCCCCATCACGATCTTCAACGTCTACGACGGAATTCGCTCCATCGACCAGAAGACCACCGACATGGTGAAAACCTTCGGGGCCAATTCCTGGCAGATGATCAGGATTCTCCTGTGGCCCTACGTAAAGTCCTTCGCCTTCACGGCAACGAAGATCAACGTCGGCGTCGGCGTCCGCGTGGTCATTGTGGCCGAGCTGGTCGGCGCCCCCTCGGGGATCGGCAAAGAGCTCGACCTGGCCAAGAGCCTTTTCGAAATGCCGCTCATCCTCGCCTGGACGCTCTGGATGATCATCGTGCTGCTCCTTCTGGAAACGGTTGTCGAGTGGCTGGAAGGCCGGGTCCTTCAGTGGCGGATAGAAGAAGGAGGGAAGATGTAATGGCCCAGGCCGCGGAATTCTCCGGCAACGGCCGGCCCAAGATCGTCGTCCACAACGTCTACAAAACCTTCTATCAGAAACAAAAGGGCGCCGAGGTCCGCGCCATCGCCGGCCTGTCCTTCGATATCGCCGAGGGAGAGTATCTGGTCATCGTCGGAGAGACGGGCGCGGGAAAATCGGTGTTCTTTGACTGTCTTCTCGGGCTCAAGCACATCGATGCCGGCGAAATACTGATCGACGGGACGCCCGCGCAGAATTACCGAAAAACCCACGTCGGCGGGATCACCCGCATCTTTCAGGAAGACCGCCTCCTGCCCTGGCGGACCGCCACCGAGAACGTCTGCCTGGGCCCCGAGATTCAGGGTGTCTCCAAAGAGGAGCAGATCGAGACCGCCCACAAGTGGCTGAAGCTCGTGGGGCTGTGGGGATTCGAGAACTCTTACCCCAACGAGCTATCGGGCGGCATGCGCCAGCGCGTCAACATCGCCCGGGCCTTCGCCACCCACCCGGACATCCTCCTTCTGGACGAGGCGTTCGGCGGCCTAGACGAGGTGACGGCGATGCGTCTGCGCAAGGACTTCATCGACCTGGCTCACCAGCAGAAGATGACGTTCGTGATGGTGACCCACAGCATCGAGGAGGCGCTCGTCCTCGGAAGACGGATCCTCATCTTCGGCGTCCCGGCCCACATCGTCCACACCATCGACGTCCCGGACGACATCGAGAACAACCCATCCCTGTTCGAAAAGAAGAAGGAAGAGATCAAGCACTGGATCGCCAAAGAAGGACGGCTTCAAGCCTCGGCTGACGAATAGAGGATTCATTCCTCCAGGGCGAGAGAGGCAAAATCACCTGTCCCCCTCCCCCATCCCCTCTCCCCATCGGCCGTCTGCTCCTCGAAAACATTGACCTTCGGCGGATTCCAGTCGAAGCCAAGATCTTTCCACCGCTTGACCACCCGCTCATAGACCGGTTGGGAGAGCTTCGTCCTCGGGGAGAATTCCTTGATGTACTTGAAATCCATGCAGGCGTTGATGAGGCACTTCGAGCCCCAGGGCCGGATTTCGGGGGGTTCAGACTGGGGTCAAGGTAGGTGCTCCAAGTTTCCCGGAGAATGTCGATGGACTGCGCCGGCCGGGAGCGGATCGCCATGGCCCAGACCACCTCCGACAGGTCGGAAGGATCGACATCCCCGTCCACAACGATGATGTACTTGGTGAAATAGACCCCGTCCATGCACTGGGCGGCAAGGGCCATGGTCTGCGCGGCGTGTCCGGCATAGAGCTGCTTGATCGAGACCACGGTCATCCCCCAGCCCGCGGCCTCCGGCGGCGACCAGATACCGGGGACCCCGAGGGCGTCCAAGTCGGCCCAGACCTTGGCGGCCTTGCTCATCCCCCAGAACAGGCCGCATTCGTTCGCCACCCCTCCGCCATCAGGGCGCACGTCAGGATGGGGTCGCTTCGGTAGCGGATGGTGTGGATATCGATATAGGGCGTGGCGCCGCTGGGACGGCCGTAATACACGGTGAACTCGCCGAACGGCCCTTCCGCGAAATCCCGTCCCGGGTAGCAATACCCTTCGACGATGATCTCCGCGTTCGCGGGCAGCATCAGGCCAGTGACATCGCTTTCGAACAAATCGATGGGGGCGTCGCCGATCCCGCCGAAGGCGTTGTACTCCGAGACATTCTTGGGAAAGGTCGTCGCCGCGACCATAAACAGCAGCGGGTCCAGCCCCCAGATTGCGGCCACGGGGGCCGGCTCGCCCCGCACCCACCAGGCCTCCCGGTCCAGAAGGCCGTCCTTTCCGAGAGAGGCGTAGAACCCGGCCTAGGTGGGGCTTTTGATCATCATCCGATACGTGCCAGGTTCGTCTTTCCCGTGTCCGGGTTCTTCGTGACAACCGCGTCGCCGGTGCCGATATACTTTCCCCCGTCGAGCGGCCACATCCGGGGCGCGGGAAATTTAGTGATATCGATATCGCTTCCCGACTCGACGTTCCGGTTGACGGGGGCGTCTTTCCCCGAGACCCGGCTCGGCGGGGTTTGCCGCTTCATCTTCTCCTTGAGGACCTTCACGAGATCGATCGGGCTCTTTCCCGGGACTTCCCGGATGGCGAGGGCAACGCCGTTGACGCTGTTCCCGAGCATGTTGTACAGGGCCTTCCGCCCCGGGTGACCCTTGATGTTCTCAAAGAGCAGGGCCGGGCTTCCGACCCGCTTGCCGCTCAGGTAGGCGATGGTGGACATTTCCAGGTCCGGATCGACCTCAGCGGTGATCCGCTTGATCTCCCCGATGGCGTCGGCCTTTTCCATCCAAACGGCAGACCGTCCGCCTCGGCGCGAGCGCCCGATTCCGCCGCCTTTTCCGGGGGGGCTTCGCTGTTCATGATGGTTTTCTCCAAGCGTAATTGGTGCATGCGTGTTCGTGGGCGATCATCTCATCAGCTCCCGCCTCAACACCTTCCCCACCGGACTTTTCGGCAGCGACTCGGTGAACTCGATGACGTGCGGAACCTTGAAGGGCGCGATCCGGCCCTTGAGGTCATCGCGGATCTCGGCGGCCAGGGCCTTCTTGGGCTTTTCATTTTCCCGCACGACGACAATCGCCCGGATCCGGTTGCCGATCTCCTCGTCTGCCAGCGGGACAATGGCCGCCTCGATGACCGCCGCGCACCCCCGCAGGGCGCTCTCGATCTCGACGGGCGAGATGAATATCCCCCGGCTCTTGAAGCACTCGTCGCTCCGCCCCGCCACCCAGAAGTAGCCGTCCTCGTCCTTCCAGGCCAAATCCCCTGTATGGTGCCAGCCGTTCCGCGTAACCTCCGCCGTCCGCTCCGGGTCCTTGTGATACCCGAGGAAGAAGCCGGGGTCATCAGCCCGGATCAAAAGATGGCCGACCTCGCTCGGAGGGACGGGGCGATAGGCATCATCCAGGACATCCACGACAACGCCGGGAAGCGGCCTGCCGATGGAGCCCGGACGGACGGGCCGCCCCGGCTCCCCGAGCCGCCCTGGTCCCCCGGGCCTCCCCGGCCCCTGCCCCAGGACCATCTGCATCTCCGAGACGCCGTAGTGCTCGTAGATGTCGCACCCGAACCGGCGCTTCCATTCGTGGTACGTCGCCTCCTGAAGCGGCTCGCCCGTGGCGTTGCAGCACCGTAGGCTCGACACGTCATACCGCTCCTCCACGCCCTCGATTCCGAGGATGCGGCGGTAGACCGTCGCGACGGAATAAAGGACCGTCACGCCATGGCGTTGGACGGCCTCCAGAACCCGCTCGGGCAGCGCCCGGCCTTCGAGAACGGCCCCGGTCACGCCGTTCCGGAGAGGGAACAGGACGTTGTGGCCAAGCGCGCTGATGAAGCTCCACTCCCCCGTGGCCATGGCGACGTCGCCCGCCTCGGGCGGGAGGCGCAAGCGGTTGGCGTCCCCGAGGGCGATGATCCAGCGGTGCGCGTGGCGGATGCCCTTGGGCCGGCCCGTCGTCCCGGACGTGTAGACGATGAAGGCCGGATCGTCCGCGGCGGTGTCGGCGGTCTCCAGGGGATCGGCGTCCCCGCCCTCGGGCAAGTCCTCAAGCGCCGCCTCGCCCTTCGCCGCGCCCCTCGCGACGATCAGCCCCAGGTCCAATTCATCCTTCAACCCGCGCAGGGGTCCGGCGACCTCATCCAGGGTGATCGCCCCCCGGGCGTCGCTGTGCTCAAGGACATAGGCCGCCTCCTCCATCCCCAGCAGGGAGTTCAGCAGAACGGGGAGCGCGCCGATCTTGACCAGGGCCAGGAAAGACGCGACGAACTCGGGGCAGTTGGGCATCCGGAGCAGGATCGGGGCTCCGCGCGAAACGCCCCGCTTCAAAAGCCCCCGGGCCAATCGATCGACCCTCGACCTCAGCTCGGAATACGAGATTTCGCCGTCCGCATGGATGAAGGCCGTCCGGTCTCCGAAGCCCGGTCCTCCCTCTTCCTCTTCCTCTTCCTCTTCCCCCGCCCCCTTTCCCCGCCGGTCCGGGAACCACCGGTCCAAGACCTCCCGGGCGATGTTCACGCGCGGGGGGATTTTCCTGTAGCCTTCGGGAAGCCCCGCTTCCTCAGCTTCCATTCCCGTCTCCAAAGGGCCAGTTGTCATAGTAGGGACCCCGGTAGTCCGGCGCCCTTTTCTCCATGAACGAGCGGATCCCCTCCTGGCAGTCCTTCGTCCGGGTGATTTCCAGGATCGCTGCAAGCTCTTTGGAATAGCCTTCCTCCGAGCGGTTGGCGTTCCAGTAGAACTTGACGAGGTCCTTGGCGTGGCGGACGGAGAGGTAGGGGTTGCCCGCGATGCGGCCGGCCAATTCGAACACCTCATCCATCAGTTTATCGTGGGGCGCCACGCGGTCCACCAAACCGATGCGCTCGGCCTCGGCCGCATCAACGCGCTTGCCCGTGAGGATCATCTCGAGCGCCTTGCCGACGCCAATGAGCTTCGGCAGGTTCCGCGAGCCGCCGGCCTCGGGGACGAACCCCGCGGGGACGGCCACCTCGCCGAACTTGGCCCGGTCCGAAGCGAGCCGGAAATCGCACAGCGTGCACATCTCCAGACCGGCCCCGACGGCCCAGCCGTTGATGGCGGCGATCGTGACGGGGGGCAGGTCTTCGAGTTTGCGGAAGCAGCGCTGGAGGACCTGGTGGCGTAGGTCGTTGAAGAAGTAGTGCGCCAGCTCCCGGTACGGGCCGTGGATGCCCATGTCGTAATCGTCGGCCGCGCCCAGGGGGCCGGCCTCGGTCACCACGTCGCCGCCGGCGCAGAAGCCCTTCCCCTCCCCCGTCAGGATGACCACCTTGAGGTGGCTGTTCCACTTGATCTCGTCGCACAAGACGTCGAGCTCCATCCGCATGCGCACGTCGATGGCGTTCATGGCCTCGGGCCGGTTCAGCTTAATGAGACCGATGCACTTCTCGTCGGGCCGGTTCGGATTCGGATGAACGGACCAGTCCAGCGCCTGGTATTTCATGGCCCCTCCTTTCGGACGGAACAGGGGGAGCGCGAAGCCCCGAGGACCTTCCGGAGCCCAGACACCCCGCTTAGGGATTAGAGGGTTATTGTATCCGCTTCGGGAGACAGGGAGGGGGTGGGGGCGGCGCGACGAAGACGGGTCGCAAGAAAAAGGCGTTTACTCGTCGCCGTCTTCATCGCCCAGCGAGGGATAGGGGGTCCCGCTCTTTTCTGACGATCGGTCCGCCCGTTTCTCACCGGAGGCCCGCCTTTCGTCTTTGTCCTCAAAGGCCCGGGACACCTGCTCCAGGTAGAGCGGGGCCGGGGTTCCCTCCTTCGGATCTCCGAAATAGACCGTCCGGTGGGGGAAGGGAATCTCGATGCCGCGCTCGTCGAACACCTTCTTCATCCGGCGGTTGAACTCCCGGCCGACGTGCCACTGCTTGATGGGTTTCGTCCAGAAGCGCGCCCGCACGACGACGGCCGAATCCTCGAACCGGTCCACGCCCATGATCTCGATGGGTCGCAGGATGTCGGGTCCGTATTCCGGATCGGCCTGCATCTCGGCGCCGAGCTCCTTGAGGATCTCGACGACCTCGTCCGTGTCCTCCCGATAGGAAACCCCGACGTCCATCACGTATCGCGAAAAGTCTTTCGTCATGTTCGTGACCCGGTCCACACTGCTGTGGGGGATGACGTGGACGTTCCCCGCCAGGTCCCGGATCCGGATGGTCCGGAGGCTGAGGTTCTCGACCATCCCGGCCGTGCCCTGCAAAACGACGATATCTCCCACCGACATGCTGTCTTCGAGGATGATGAAAAGACCCGAGATGATGTCCTTCACCAGCGACTGCGCGCCGAAGCCGACGGCCAGCCCCAGGACCCCCACGCCCGCCAGGACGGGGGTCACGTTGATCCCGAGCTGTTCCATGACAACCAGGACTGCAATCGCTATCACCGCTACCTTCACCGTCGCACGGCCGAGCGGGACCAGGGTCTTCAACCGGCCGGGAGGCTCAACCGTCGCTCCATCCGGGCCTGTCCGGGGTTGCAGCAAGGCATCCGCCGCGAAATCTCCGCCCTCCAGAACAACGAACGCAATGAGGAGTGCGACCCCGATCCCAAACAGCCGCTTCATCACAAACAAGCCGAAATCGGAGAACAGGAAATCGAAAAACCGGACCTCCCACGCCTCGATGATCAGGAAGGCCGTCAGCAGATAGAGGAGGGAGAACGCGATTCGATTCGTCACGCGCACGTAACGATTGGCCCGCCCTTTCAGGCCGGGGAAGCGCGCCGCGAGCCGAACGGGAACCCGGAACAACCTCCGAAGAATGACCGCGAGGAAGCGCCGGAGGACAAAGCAAAGGGCGATCAGCAAGGCCGTGTACAGCGTCGCCCGGACCATCAGCCCCAGGGCGTCCGGATAGTCCAGAAACCAGAGACCGTAACCCACGATGAGATAGGCGACGGTGATCGCGTGCCCATAAACGGCCAGGAACCGCTTGACGTTCCGAAGCCCCCCGCCCCGGGTCTCCCCACCGGACCCGGCGCCCGATGCGAGATGGGCGCGGACCTCCCTCCGCTGCTGGAAAACCAGCGTAATCACCTGAATCACCAGGAAGGCCGCATAAATCTCGAAAAGAACCCGCGTCAAGCCTTCCGAAGCACCGAGAATCTCGACAATCCTGACGAAGTAATACCCGTAGACGCCGAGCCCCGTGAGGCGTCTCATCCAGACGTTCCAGTAGGCGCCTGTCTCGTCTTTCAGAGGAAGGAAGCGGACGCTCGGCCGCAAGGGGGCGAAGAAAATCCGGCTCACGGCAAGCAAGGCCGTCCTCACGAAATAGGCCCATGCCGCCGCCAGGGCGACCGCGGCCCCCAGGGAGTGAGGGACCAGAAGGGTCAGCCCCACAAAAACCGCCAGGAGCATCACCACCGGCGGAATCAGGCGCAACAAGGAGAGGCCGAGTGAAACCAGGAACTTCCGGAATCCGGGAGATCCGTCGGCCACCGTCAGCCGGTCTCCCGTCCGGAGGACGTATCTCCTCGAAAGAAGCGCGAGGATGACCGCCGCGCCGAACGCGGCGGCCAGTTTCCAAAGAAGATCCGCCACTCGCAGAAGGAAACCCGGGTCCCGGGCCCGTCGCGTCCCTTCTGAGAACAGTCGGGGAATCGATTTGAATCTCTCCGAGGCCTGAGATCCGATGACGTTGAGTCTTCCGACAACCCGCCCATACACGTTGACGAACGTCACGCTTCCCGCCGGGACCGCCGGCTTCCGTCGGCCCACCTGCTCCCGCTCGACAAGCCCCTTCAATTGCCGGATCAGCCTTTTCCGCTCCGCCGGGTCCTCCAGCGTCTTCAACAACAGCTCGACGTCCGATGGGCCGCCGGTCGCCTTGGAAGCTCCGGGGGGCGCACCCTCGCCGGAACCGGGCGCGGCGGAGACGGCGAGGAAGAGGAAGAGCAGGCTCACGATCAGCCGACGTATGCTCAACGGGAGACGGACGGGAATCTTCATTTCTCCTCGGGCTTCAGGCGCTTTGGCCAGCACGGATCAGGTCCCAAAGGTGATTGGGGCTAAGCGGAAGGGCCGTCACCTCGACCCCCAGCGGAGACAGAGCGTCCTCGACGGCGCTCGCGATCACGGCCGGCGCCGGAATTGCGCCCCCCTCGCCCGCCCCTTTCGACCCCAAAGGGGTGAAGGGTGAAGGGGTCTCCAAGCTGTCCACCTCGATGTGGGGGGATTCCATGGTCGTCGGCTTCAGATAATCCATAAAATTGGCCGTCAGAAATTGTCCGCTTTCATCATAGATGAATTCCTCGTAGAGGGCCGCGCCAATCCCGTGGACGGTCGCTCCGTGGGCTAGTCCCTCGACGATCATCGGGTTAATCTCCGTCCCGCAATCGTGGACCATTCCGTATTTGAGGATTTTGACCTGGGCCGTTCCCGGGTCGACCTCCACCATGGCGATGTGGACGGAGTTGCTGGCAAAGAGCTGGGTCCGTACGCGGCGTTCGGCATCGGGAAGATCGGCCTGCGGGTTGACATGATAGTGCCGGGCCTCGAGCCCCGCCTCCATTCCTTCCGGTAGCATGAGGAGGTCCCGGTAGGCGATCCGCGCGATCTCCGCGATCGGCATCGACCTCCCCTCCCCCCCCCCTCCCCCCGCCCGGACCTCGCCGTCTTCAATCTCCAGCGACGCCCTGTCCGATTTCATTAGGTGCGCCGCGAGGTCGAGCAGCTTGTTCCGGACCTTCCGCGCCGCGCCGAGGATGGCCGCCGTGTCCGTCCCGGAGAACTTGTTCGAGTAATTCCCCGAGGCGTACAGCCAGGGGGTGGTGTAGGAGTCGAACCAGGGCGCGACGTGAACGGCGTCGGGATGGACGCCCAAGGCGTCCGCGACAATCTGGGCCACGGTAGTCTCGTAACCCTGCCCGCTGCTCGCGTCCCCAACGGCCGTCCGGATGGATCCGTCCGCCTCAATCCGAACCAGGGCCGCCTCGCCCATCCCCGAGGCCAGCCGCCGGCCGGTCGTCAGGATGTACGAGGAAAGGTTCGAGCTGCTGGGCTCGACGGCCGCGGCGATCCCGACCCCCACGCACCGCCCTTCGGCCCGGGCCTCCGCCTGGACCCTTCTCAGACCCTCGTAGTCCATCTGTTTCATGGCCCGGCGAAGCGTCGCGGGATAATCGCCGCTGTCGTAGACCGTCCCGGAGGGAATCCGGTAGGGAAAGGCCTCGGGGGGAATGAAGTTGCGAAACCGGATCTCGGCGGAGTCCAAGTCCAGCGTCTTCGCGATCAGGTCCATCATGCGCTCGGCGGCGAAGCACATGAAGGGTTTTCCGATTCCCCGGTTGGCCCCGGAGGGGCATTTGTTGGTCAAAACGGCGTGCGCCTCGAAGTGGACGGCCGGGATGGTGTAACAGTTGGTGAGCGTTCCCATCTTAAGGAGGGAGTGGACCGTCGGGTTGGCGAGGTTGTTCCCCTCGTCCGCCCAGTCGCGGATCTTCCACGCCAGCACCTTCCCGTCGCGGTTGAAGGCGGCTTCCATCTCAATCACCCCGTTGCAGGCGTGCATCAACGCCATGAGGTTCTCCCGCCGGTCCTCGATCCACTTGACGGGCTTGCCTGCCTTCTTCGCCAGGAGGGCCGCGAGGAGAAGGTAGGGCGCGCGCCGCTTGTTCCCGAACCCCCCGCCGATGTCCGGAATGATCAGACGAACCCGGGCCTGGGAGACGCCAAGGGCGTCTGCCAGAAGTCCCACCGTCAGCCCCGGCCGCTGGTCGTTGGACCAAAAGGTATAGCTGTCGCTCCCGATGTCGTAACGAGCGATGCACCCGAAGGTCTCGAGCGGCGTCGATGTGTACCGCTGGATGGAGAACCGCTTCGCGAGGGTGAGGTCGGCCCCGGCGAACGCCCCGTCCACGTCGCCGAAAGTGAACGTGTCGGACCAGATGACGTTCGTTCCCATCTCGTCGTAGAGGAGCGGTGTACCGGACTCCGTCGCCTTCTCCGGATCGACAACGGCGTCCAGCGGCTCATATTCGGCGCGGATGAGATCAACAGCGTCTTCCGCCACGTACCGGTCCGCCGCCGCGACGGCGGCGACCGCCTCTCCCACGTACCGTACCCGATCGATGGCCAGCGCGCCGTAGCCGATCTTGACGGGGACCGGGATGAGCGACTTCATCGTGTGGCCGGCCGCATCCCGGCCGGTCAGGACAGCCTCCACGCCGGGAAGGCACTCCGCCTCCGAGGTGTCGATGGAAATGATGCGGGCGTGGGGATAGGGGCTGCGATAGACCGCCGCGTGGAGCGTCCCGGGAAGGGCGAAGTCGTCCACATAATTCCCCTGCCCGGTGATAAACTTGCCGTCCTCTTTCCGCAGGACCCGACGGCCCGCCCACCGCTTCGCCGGTTCGCTCATGACGGGACCGCCCCCCGCGACGCTTCAGCGGCCCCCCCGCTCCGCAGCTTCAGCGCGGCGTCCAGAACCGCCCGGACGATGTTGACGTATCCGGTGCACATGCAGAGATTTCCCGCCAGACCCTCCCGGACCTCGGCTTCCATCGGATCGGGGTTTCGCTCGAGAAGCTCGCACGCCGTCAGAAGCATGCCGGGCGTGCAAAACCCGCATTGAAGGGCGTGCCGCTCGTGAAAGGCCCGCTGGAGCGGGTGGAGGCGGCCCTCTCGGCCCAGGCCCTCGACGGTCGTCACCTCGCACCCGTCCGCCTGAACGGCGAACGTCAGGCAGGACCGCGCCGCAGCCCCGTTCAGCAGGATCGTGCAGGCCCCGCACACCCCGTGCTCACACCCCAGGTGTGTCCCGGTGAGGCCGAGGTTTTCCCGCAGGAAGTCCGCCAACGTCCGGCGCGGCTCGACCTCGCCCCCCACCTCGGCGCCGTTCACCTTCAACCGGATCTCATGCCGCTGGATCACTGGCCCTCTCCCGGGCGGCCCGCAGGGCGCGCTCGCTCAGGACGCCCGACAGGTGTTTTCGGAACTCCGATGAAGCATGAACGTCCCCCGGAGGGCGAACGGCATCGGCCACGATCTTCCCCGCCTCCGCCAAGCGCTTCGGATTGAGCGGGCCTCCGCGCAGGAATTCCTCCGTCTCGGTCAACCGAAAGGGGCCCGGGCCGACGCCTCCGAGGACGAGCCGCGCGTCGGTGCACTGGCCGCCCGGGTCCAGCGCGACGCCCGCCGCGACGCACACGACGGCGAAGTCTCCATGCCGCCGGCTCATCTCCAGGAACGACCAGCCCCATTCATCACCCGGCGCGGGAATGGACGCCTCGGTCAGGATCTCCCCGGGAGCCAGGGCGGTCTCGAAATAGTCGGTAAAAAACGCCGCCGCGGGGATCCCACGCTTGCCGTCCGGACCTTCGGCGTGCAGCGTCGCGCCCAGGGCGACCGCCGCGACCGGGAACTCGGCTGCGGGATCGGCGTGGGCGAGACTGCCTCCGACCGTCCCCCGGTTCCGGATAGCGGGATGGCCGATGAGGGGAACCGCCTCCGCCAGGAGGGGAAAGGTCCGCGCAGCGAAGTGGTCCTCCAGCGCCCGATGCCGGGTGAGCGCCCCAATGCGTAGCGCCCCGTTTCCTTCGATGTAGTCCAGTGAAATCAATGGGTTGACGTCGACGAGACAGGCGGGTTTCGCCAAGCGGAAACTGAGGAGGGGAACCAAGCTCTGCCCCCCGGCCAGAAGCTTGGCCTCTTCGCCGAACTCACCTAGATGATGAAGGGCCTCCTCGACCGAATCGGCCCGGCGATACTCGAAGGGAGCGGGTTTCATCCTACAACCGGAACAAAAGCATGGGATTCTGCTCGAAGATCATGGCCTCGTCCTCCGCCGGGAGCCGAAGCTTCTTGACGGTCGCCACGGGATCAGGGTCCTCGATGGGAAATGGGTAGTCCGTCCCCATCAGGACGCGCTCGCGGCCCACAACCTCGATCAGGTGATTGATGTTGGCCTGATGATACAACAGGGTGTCATAGTAGAACCAGGACAGGTATTGAACCGGCGACTTCTTCAGACCGTCCCCCACGAGTTGGGGGTAGCGTTCATAGCCCCACTGGAGCCGGCCGATCAGGAAGGGCAGACATCCCCCGCCGTGAACCAGAACAACCTTGAGATCCGGATGCCGGTCCGCGACGCCCCCGAACAGCAGGCTCGCGGCGGCGAGCGTCGTGTCTAGCGGATTGCCAATCAGGTTGTTGAGGAAATAAGACGTCATCCGGTCATGTCCCGCCACGTTGTAGGGATGGATGACGACCGGCGCGCCCATCGACTCGGCCTGCTCCCAGAAAGGCTCGAACTCACGATCATCGAGATTCCTCCCATCCACGTTGGACGCGATGGCCGCCCCTTTCAGGCCCTGGTGCTCCACGGCATAGGAGAGCTCCTTCGCCGCCTGCTTCCCCGACTGAAGGGGAACCGTCGCCAAACCGGCAAGATAGTCTTTCCCCGCGATGTCAGCCGCCAGGGTCTCATTCTGAAGCCGGCACCAGGCCGCGGCTTTCTCAGCAGGCAGGGAATAGCCGACGACGTCCAGCCAGGTATAGACAAGCTGGAGATCGATCCGGCGGTTCTCCAGGAGTTCCCTTCGTTCTTCCAGCTCCCTCAGCCTCCGCCTGAGCGGCCTCGTCAGCGGGCCGTCCCCGAACCCAAGACACGGATTGCCCTCCTTGTCCCATTCGGTCCGGATGCCAAACCGATCGGGATGCTTCTCGACCTCCGAGATTGCGTCCGGAGCAATATAGTGTCCGTGGGTGTCGATGATCATCGATTCAATGTCTCCACAATGAGGCCGCCCGCCGGATTTCGGGCCGTCGCTGGTTTATGATACCCATTTTGGAGGGATTTGACACGCTTGCGAATCCTGAGCGAATCCCGCACCGCGGCGGGGTTGTGGGACCAGTCCCGTCGGGGTCATCGCCGTCTCCATCATACCGGCATTTGGCAGCGTATGAGCGAACTCTTCCTGGCCCAGATTCTCGCCCTTCTCACGGCCCTCGGCTTTGCCTCCAGCGACGTCGCCGCCCGGTACGGCCTTCGGACCTCGACGCCCGTCTCGGCAATTCTCATGATGGCCGTCATGACCCTTCTCCTCTACGCCCCCGCGGCGGCGGCCACCTTCCGGTGGGAAGCCCTGAACGCCAAAGGCGTTTTCGTCTTCCTCGTTGCGGGCGCCGCCGCTCCCGGGGCGGCGGCGATGTTCCACTACAAGAGCTTTCAAACAATCGGCATGGCCCGAACCGTCAGCATCGTAGGCTGCTCACCGTTAATCACGGTGGTCCTCGCCGTCCTGGCCTTGGGCGAGAGACCCAAGCCGCTGATCTACGCGGGCACGATTCTGATTGTGGCGGGGGTGATGTCGCTGGCGAATGATCGCAGGTCGGCCGTCCACAAACTGGGGGCCGGAAAATCGGTCTGGCACGATTTCATCTTTGCGACGGGGGCGCTCTTGTTGTTCTCAACGGCCACGACGCTTCGAAAGGTGGGGATTCAACTGCTCCCCGACTTGAGCATGGCCCTGACGCTTTCAGGACTCGGGAGTCTCCTCGCCATCGTCTGTTGGTATCCCTTTCTACCCCGGCAGGAGCGCTTCCGATTCAACCGCGTCAACTTCTGGCAGTTCGTCGCCAGCGGCGTTTTGGCGGCGCTGGGTCACCTGACGTTCTTCGCCGCCCTGAAGTTTGCCCCGCTCTCCAGCGTGGCGCCCCTACTCTTCACAACGCCGTTTTTCGCCGTGTTGTTCTCATGGCTGTTCTTCAGAGAGCTGGAGAAGGTGAACGCGCGCGTGGTCGCGGGCGCCCTGTTGATCTGCGCCGGTGCGGCGCTCGTCACAATTTACCGGGGTTGACCCGCATTTTCCACCAACCCAAACGCCCGGACGGGGTGGGTCGAGTGAATCGGGTGTCTCCCAACGCCCTGTTCGCGACGAGCCATGGAAGGGCCGGGCCGCGAAGCCAAACCGGATCACTCAACTGTTTTTCCGATCGAAGTCCACAACCAGGTCCCGCATGACGGGATGAAGGGCGGTCGGCTCGATCAGCGGAGGCTCGCGGTCCTTCACCAGGACCTTTATAGGCCAGGGCGTCCCTGCCGTTCACCCGGACCCGAGAGGTGCGCAAAACGTCGCGTGACACAATCGCCTGAACCCCAGCTGCGGGTCCATCTCCCGTAAATGTGGTTGATGATCGACAGAACGTTGTGTCCACTCTTAAAGGGAACCTCGTACTCATCGAGGCGCATTTTGGAACAAAAGCGCTCCCCGCGAAACCCTCTCTTTCCAAATGAGACAGATTATCGTTCACATGTTTCTGGTAAGCTGGCTCTTTTTGCTTCGCTCTGGGGGCGATAAAGTTCCAGGGATTGTCGCTCTTCAGCTTGATCACGAGGGGTCATGACGACGCTCCTGGCGGCTCAGATCTTCGCGCTCCTGACGGCTTTCGGGTTGACTACATGCGACGCGGTCGCCCGGTACGGCCTGCGCTCATCGACGCCCGTGACCGCCATCGTCACCTTGGCGGGCGTGACGATTCTCCTGTACACTCCGGCCGCGGCGAGCGCGTTCATCGCCCAAGAGGTGAACCCTTTGGGTTTCCTCATCCTGGTGTGCGCGGGCGCGGCCGCCCCCGGGCTGGGGGGAACCTTCTTCTATATGAGCGTTCAACGGATAGGGATGGCGCGCACCGCCTCCTTCGCGGGCTCCTCGCCCCTGGTGGCCCTGCTGATCGCCGTGACCCTGATGGGCGAAAAGCCGGGACCGTGGACATACCTGGGGACCGGTCTGATTGTCGGCGGGGTGATGGTTCTGTCCAATGAGCATCGGCTCGCCGCGCTCCCCGGAAGGGGGAATCAGCCGTTCTGGCGGGTGTTCATTCTGGCGGCGTCGGCCACGCTCCTGTTCGCGGTGGCGGCGGCACTTCGAAAGGTGGGCGTCATCAGGGTACCCTCGCTGAGCGTCGCCCTTTGCGCCGCTTCCATCGGCGTCCTCGGGGCGACTCTTTTTTTGCATCGGTTTCTGCCGGAGGGAAACCGCATCCGGTTCACCCGCCAGAGCGTCGGCTGGTTCGCCGCGAGCGGGGCGATTAACAGCCTGGCCCATCTCTCCTTCTTCTCCGCCCTTCAGCGGGCGCCGCTTTCCAGCGTGGTCTCCCTGGCGTATGTTTCGCCGTTGTTCGCACTGGGCTACTCCTGGCTCCTGTTCAGAGAGGTGGAGCGTTTGAACATCCGCGTCTTGGCGGGGGCCCTCCTGATTTGCGCGGGGGCGGTCGTTGTCACCCAAGCGCGGGGTTGAAAATCCCGCCGACGGCATCCTCATTCACGGCCGGCGATTCAACGCGAGAACCCGCGGGCCGCCCATCTCCGGGAATCGGAACGTATGAGCCCACTATTGACCGCGCAGGTCCTGGCCATCCTGACGGCCTTCGGGTACGCCTCGTCCTCCACGGCCGCCCGTTTCGGCATGCGCACGTCGAACCCCATCACGGCCATCCTGACGCTGGTGTGGGTCACCCTGCTCCTGTACGGCCCCGCGGCGATCCACGCCCTGCAGACCGCGTCAGTGGACACGCGGGGGCTCCTGTGGCTGGCGGCGGCGGGGATGGCGGCCCCGGGGCTGGCCGGGACTTTGCATTACATGGGCATCCGGCAGATCGGCCTCTCCCGCTCAACCTCCATTGTTGGCTCCTCACCCCTCGTCGCCGTGATCATCGCCGTCGTGGTCCTGGGCGAAAACGCGAGCCCGCTGATCTACACGGGGACGCTTCTGATCATGGCCGGCATTACGTTGTTGTCGCACAAGCGGGAATCCGCCCGCGATGCGGAGAAAGAAGGCCGCTCCTTCTGGAGCGGTTTTCTCTACGCCTCGGGAGCGGCCTTCATGTTCGGCGTGGCCGGTGTCCTCCGTAAGGCGGGCATCACGCTGATCCCGTTTGTGAGCGTGGGCCTGTGCACCGCGGCCATCGGGGCGCTCGTCGCCATATTGCTCTGGAACCCGTTCCTTCCCCGGGAGAACCGCATCCGCTACGGGCGCAAGAACATCGGCTACTTTCTCGTCAGCGCGACGATCAACAGCTTGGCGCACTTCGCCTATTTTAACGCGTTGAAACTGGCGCCGATTTCCGCCGTGGTGCCCCTGGCTTACACGACGCCGTTGTTCGCCCTGGCCTTCTCGTGGCTGTTCTTCCGGAAGATGGAGCGCCTGAATGCCCGCGTGATCGCCGGGGCCGTCCTGGTTTGCGGCGGCGCGGCCCTGGTCACCCTGTCGCGGGGCTGAAGAACGCAAGTGCGCCCCGCCCCGGGCTCGCTTGCCGAGACACCGGTCGATTCCTATAATTGTCGATTCAGGGCCACTATTCAGCCATCGCCTATTTTTTCCGACCTAATTCCGAGGCCGCCATTGAACAAAGCCGAACCGAACGGATACCGTTACCGCCTGGGCGTGGATATCGGCGGGACCTTCACCGACGTGGTCCTCCTCGACACCGAGGCGCAACGCACGTACGTCGGAAAGGTCCTGACCACGCCGGACTCCCCCGCCGACGCGGTGATCGAAGGGCTGCGGAAGATCCTGTCTGAGCACAAGGCGCCGCCCGAGGCCATCGACAACCCCATTCACGGCACAACCCTTGTGACCAACGCCATCATCGAGCGAAACGGGGCCAAGACGGCCTTAATCACGACGAAGGGCTTCCGCGACGCCGTGGAGATCGGGACCGAGAAGCGCTACGACCTGTTCGACATCTTCATGGAGAAACCCGAGCCGCTGGCCCCGCGCGCCCTCCGCTTCGAGGTGACCGAGCGCCTCGATCCGGAGGGGAACGTCCTCACGCCCCTGGACGAGGCCGAGGCCACGGAGGTCATCGGCAGACTCCGGAACATGGGCGTCGAGGCCGTCGCGGTCACGCTCCTGCATTCCTTCCTAAATCCCGCCCACGAGCGGCGCATTGAAGCGCTCATCCGGGAACAGGACCCCGCGATCTTCACGTCCATCTCATCGGAGGTGTCACCGGAGATCCGGGAGCACCCGCGCACCTCGACGACCCTGGCCAACGCCTATGTCCGGCCCATCATGCGGACGTACCTGGAGCTCCTCTCCCGCCGCATCCGCGACGAAGGGATCCGGACCGATCTCTACATCATGCTCTCCAACGGCGGGATCGCCACGGTCGAGACCGCCGAGTCCTTCCCCATCCGGCTCATCGAATCCGGCCCGGCAGCCGGGGCCATGGCGGCGGCGCACACCGGCAACCAACTCGCCCTCAAGGACCTCATCTCCTTCGACATGGGCGGCACGACGGCGAAGACCTGCTTCATCGAGAACGGAAGACCCACGACGGTGACCGAGTTCGAGGTGGCGCGGGTCTATCAGTTCAGAAAGGGCAGCGGTCTTTCCGTCAAGGTCCCGGTCATCGACATGATTGAGATCGGCGCCGGGGGCGGCAGCATCGCCCGGGTGGACGATCTGGGGCTTCTGAAGGTGGGTCCCCAGAGCGCCGGCGCGAGACCCGGCCCCGCCTGCTACGGCCAGGACGGCGACCGCCCCACCGTCACCGATGCCGACCTCCTCCTGGGCTATCTGAACCCGGATTTTTTCCTCGGCGGCGAGATGGACCTGGACGTGGACGCGGCGCATTCCGCGATGGAGCGGCTCGCGCGGACCCTCGGGCTCGAAGGCCTCCAAACGGCCTGGGGCGTCCACGAAGTGGTCAACGAGAACATGGCCAACGCCGCGCGGATCCACGGCATCGAGAAAGGCAAGGACGTCCAGAAGTTCGCCCTGATGGCCTTCGGCGGGGCCGGTCCGATCCACGCGGCCCACGTCGCCGAGAAACTGCGGATCGGTACGCTCATCAGCCCACCCAGCGCGGGAACACTCTCGGCGCTCGGGATGCTCTCCGCCCCCATTTCGTTCGATTTCGTCCGGACGAAGATCATGAAGCTCGATACCCTAGACCCGGGCGAGCTGAACGCGATCTTCGACGAGATGCGGGCCGAGGGCCGGGCCCTGCTTGAGCGCTCGAGCGTCCCGGCCGGCGAGATGAAATTTCTCCGCTCCGCCGACATGCGGTACGAGGGTCAGGGGTATGAGATCCAGGTCCCCCTGCCGGGCGAGGAGATGTCCGCCGAAGACATGGACCGAATCCGCGAAAGCTTCGAGGATTCCTACAAAGCCATCTACCAGCGCCTCGGCCCCAAGGTGCCGGTGGAGGCCCTCAACTGGCGGCTGGTGGCATCGGGCGCGACGCCCGACCTGGACCTCCACCCCGCGAACAGCGCCCGGCGCCCGGCGGCGGACGCGAAGAAAGACCCACGGCCTGTGTATTTCCAGGCCTGGGAGGAGAAACGGGCGTGCGACATCTACGACCGGACCCGCTTGACGCCCGGCGCGGAGATCCCGGGCCCGGCCGTGGTCGAAGAATCGGAATCCACGGTAATCATCCCTCCCGCCTGGGACGCGCGGGTGGATGAGTTCTATCATCTCGTGCTTCAGAGGAAACCATGAGCGGCGTGACGACGGTAATCGATCCCATCCGGCTGGAGGTCATCTGGAACCGGCTCATCTCCATCGTGGATGAGCAGGCGGCGGCCTTGGTCAACGCCTCCTTCACAACGGTGGTCCGGGAGGCGGGCGACCTCTCGGGGGGGTTGTTCGACACCCGAGGCCGGATGCTGGCCCAGGCCGCCACGGGAACACCCGGCCACATCAACTCGATGGCGACCGCGGCCAAGCACTTTCTGAAGCATTATCCTCTGGAGACCTATCTGCCGGGCGACCATGTCTGCACCAACGACGCCTGGATGGTCTCGGGCCACGTGAACGACATCACGATCTTCTCCCCGGTCTTTTACAAGGGCTCCCTCGTCGCCTTTTTCGCCTGCACGTGTCACACGTGCGACTTCGGGGGGCGGCCCCTGGGCGCGGAGGCGCGCGACGTGTATGAGGAGGGACTCGCCATCCCCATCATGAAGTACATCGACGCCGGCGAGCCCAACCACGTCCTGGAAACGATGATCCGGGCGAACGTCCGGATGCCGGACGAGGTGATCGGCGACATCTATGCACAGATCTCGGCCAACGAGGTGGGCGGGAGCAAACTGGTCCAGTTCATGGAGGAAGCGGGGCTGGATTCCATCGACCCCATCGGTGAGATCATCCTGGAGCGCTCGGAGACCGCGATGCGTAACGCCATCCGGGAGATCCCCGACGGCGTGTACGCGGGCGAGGCGGAGGCCGACGGTTTCGATGACCCGATCCGCCTGGCCCTCGCGCTTACGGTGAAGGACGGCGGGGTTCACTGCGACTTCGAGGGCACGTCGCCGCAAAGCACCTGGGGGATCAACGTCGTTGAGAACTACACGTACGCCTACTGCGCGTACACGGTGAAGTGCGCGGTAGGCGCGGCGATTCCGAACAACGAAGGCAGCTTCCAGCCCGTCACCATGTCGGTTCCCGAAGGGTGCATCCTCAACCCGAGACATCCGGCCCCGGTGGGCGCCCGGCACATCCTCGGGCACTTCGTGGCGGCGGCCGTCTTCCACGCCCTCGCCCGGGCCATCCCCAACAAAGTGCTGGCCGAGGGCTCGACGGGGCTCTGGCTCACGCAGCTCGCTGGGACCGACCGCAAGGGCAAGACATTCAGCTACATCTTCTTCTCCTCGGGCGGGATGGGGGCGCGGCCCACCTCCGACGGGCTCTCGGCGACAGCCTTCCCGAGCGGGGTGCAGGGGACGCCGGTGGAAATCATGGAGAATGTCCTCCCCCTACTCTTCACCCGCAAGGAGCTCCGGCGGGATTCGGGCGGACCGGGCGGCTTCCGCGGCGGCCTGGGCCAGACCATCGGCCTCCGGTCGAGGACGGAGACGCCCATCCACCACTCTCCCATGTACGACCGTTTTCACCATCAAGCCAAAGGCGCGGCCGGGGGCATGGACGGCGAGGTCGGAAGCCTGATCCTCTCGACCGGCGAGCACCTGCACTCGAAGAAGAGGTACGCGCTCCCGCCCGATCAAGAGACCACGCTCAACCTTCCCGGCGGGGGCGGCTTCTATCCCCCGACAGAAAGGGACCCGGAGCGGGTCCGGCGGGACGTCATGAACGATTACGTCACGAAAGAATCAGCGGAGCGGGATTACGGCGTGGTTTTGAACAACGACTTGACGGTGAACCTGGAAGCGACGGAACGAAAACGCGGACAAGGAGATGACTAATGAGCGGAGGCGAGGCGAACCGGCAGGATGATGCGCGGAGCAAATCCCGGACGGAAACACACGGCGCACCCGGGTCCCGGAGCTCCTTCATCGCGAATGGGGTCACCATGGATGGAAAGATTTCAGGCCAGGGGGTCCTCGTGATTGGGGGAACCGTCACGGGGGAGATCCACCTGGCGGGGAATCAGGTGACCATCGAGAAAGGCGGGCGCGTTGAGGCCGACATTCAGGGCGAGTCCATCATCGTCGAAGGTTCGTTCAAAGGGAAGTTGACCGCGAAAGGACTGGTGATAGTAAAAGAGACGGCCCGGTTCGAAGGGGAGCTGAAGGCCGCACGGCTTCAAATGGAAGACGGCGCAAAGCTCAAGGGGAGCGTCGAGCTGACACAGTGATTGCTTAAAGGGGGGTGTCGGAGGGGGTGTCCCGCCTAGGGCGTGACGTTCAACTTGTCAGCGGCAGGTTTTGTCCCTTTTCCAGATTGTGGGGCGCAACAGTTGGTGGGCCGGCGGAAATGACATCCGTTGGCTTGGACAATGATTCAAAAACACCTACATTCAACCGACGACCCTCAGCGAAGTTTTTTCTATCCAAATCAGTGACCACGCCCGAACAACTCCGGCACAAACCGCCCCAGGTCGATCTCCTCCTCCCCCGGCACCCTTACCTCGTCCGGGAAACCCTCCTTCCGCGTGGCGTCGATCCCGGTCTTCGTGATGAGGTGGGAGCCGCCCGCCGGGTCGTACGACGCCGTGTCGAGCGGCGAGCCTTTGGCGTGCGTCACCATGAAGATGTCCCGGTCCGCCCGGACGCGCGTGGCGATGGCGTGCATGACCTTGCTGTCGCTCGTGATGTCCACGTCCTCGTCCACGACAACGACGAATTTCAAGAACGGGTCCGCGACGAAGGCCGCCATCGCGGCGTTCTTGGCCTCGCCCTCGATCATCTTCTCGATCGCCACGTAGCAGACGAACCGGCACCGGCCCGAAGTCGGCATGTGGACGGCCTGGACGGTCGGGGAGGCGATCTTCACAGTCTTCAGGATGTACGTGGAGCGCGTGACGCCCGCCATGAGCAGGTGGTCCGGGTGGGCGGGGAAGGCGTCCTCATAGAGCGGCTCTTTGCGCATCGTGATGCACTGGACCTTCATCACCGGGCTCATCCGCTTCGGCCCGTACGTCCCCGGATACTCGCCGAAAGGCGCCTCCTCCTCCCGGACGTGGGGGAGGATCTCCCCTTCCAGGACAATCTCCGCGTGGGCCGGGACATCCAGCGGCACGGTCTCGCACGCGACAAGCTCGACCGGCTCTTCGAGGATGCCTCCGGCCACGTGGAACTCGTCCACATCGTACGGCGTGAAGCTCATGCACCCCAGGAACAAACCCGGGTGGTGGCCGATGACGATCGCGATGGGGGCCGGGAGGTTGCGCTCCTCGTAATACCGGCAGATTCCGTAAGCGTGCGAGGTCTGGGAGATGAGGATGCCCAGGCAGTCCCGGCCCTGGAGCATGAGGCGGTAGATCCCCACGTTGTTGACGCCCGTCTCCGGGTCCCGCGTGACGCCCAACCCGGCCGTGATGTATTTTCCGGCGTCTTGTTCGTGATACTTGCAGATCGGAAGCAGGCCCAGGTCCACGTCCTCCCCCCGCAGGATGACCTCCTTCACCGGGCCCGTCTCGATACGCCTGGGCTCCACCGGGCGGCCCTCCCGCTCTCCGTACACCCGCAGGAGTCCGGCCAGGTCGCCTTTGTCGGGCATCCCCAGGGAGAGCCTGAGGCGGAGCAGGCTCCCGTGAACGTTGGAGACGACGGGGATTCGGGAACCCTTCACGTTTTCGAAGATGACGACGGAATCCCGCCCGGCCTTCTCCAACCGGCCGCGGACGCCCGCCAGCTCATAGACCGGGTCCACCGGTTCCCGGATCCGGATCACCTCGTCCGGATGCCGCTCTTCAAGAAATTCGATGAACGCGCGAAGATCTTTGGGCATGTTTCATCTTCTCAGGGAGAATCATGCGGAAGAGCCGGCGCTCTCTGAGGTCCAAGCGGATCCGCGTCCGCCGATCACCCGTTCGGTTTTCCGGCCAGTCCCAGAATCCGCGCGGCGGTGCCGCCGAGGATGAGCCGCACCGTCTCATCTGAATACCCCAGGCCCCGAACCGCCTCGATGTTTTGCGCGACCGTCTTCGGAACGCCGGGCCAGTCCGTGCCGAAGATAAACTTCGCGGGCAGGCGCTCGAGCTCGGGGAAATATTGCGGGATCTTCTTCACCGGCAGACCGCACAGATCGATGTAAACGTTTTCGTGCAGCCGGCACAGCGTAAAGGACCGGTCGAACCAGAACGTCCGCCCGCCGTGACACTGGATGAGCGTCAGGTCGGGGAAGTCCACGGCCACGTCGTCTAAGTAGAGGGGATCTGAATATTTCAGGCGGGAGCCCCGCAGGACCGATGTCCCGGTGTGAAACATGACGGGCAGACCCAGCCCCTCCGCCGCCGCGTAGACGGGATAGAGCTTGCGGTCGTTGGGATAGAAATACTGGTAGTTGGGATAAAGCTTCACTCCCCGGATGGCCCGTCCGTCGCCCCGCTCGGCCAGGTCCCGAACGATGCGCCCGGGCCGGTGGTCCATATACGGGTTGACCGACCCGAAGGGAATCAGGCGCTCGGACGCGGCGCAGAATTCCATGACCCGCTCGTTCGTCGCCATTCCCGCCGAGATGGGAGAGGTCTCCGCAAGAACGACGGCGTAATCCACGCCGTTCTCATCCAGGTGGCCGAGGACCTGCTGGGGCGCGCCATACCGCTCGACCAGCTCCTCATAAGTCACGCCCTGAAGCTGGGCCAGATATCCCTTGTAGACCTCGTTGATGTCTTCGTAATCCACCAAGTGGTTATGAAAATCCACCACCAGGCCATTGAATTCGGACAAGGATTCACCGTCCTTTCGCGCGGAGTTGCGAATCAAGCGGCGTTCACCCGAAACAGCTGGACCCTAGCAATTCCTCCGGGCGGGTGTCAATGGAGATCGCCGGCGAAACCCTCCATGGACGGTATCTCGTGAGATTGGCTTCCACTCCGGCCTTTGGTAACATCACCGGGATTCCAGCCGATATCCCCGCGCCTTGTAGAACGGCCCCGGTTCAAGGCTTACACCCGAGCGCCCATGGACCTGATTCACCGACTCGAATTATCCGTCCTCCGTCATCCCAACCGCGAGTTTCTGGTCGACGGCCCCCAGCGCCTGACTTACGCCGAGTGGGACCGCGGAGTCAACCGCGCGGCCCGGGCCTACCGGTCGTTGGGGGTCCGCCGCGGGGACCACGTCCTTCTGGCCCTTCGGAACCGGGAGGAGCTCATCACCTCCTGGTACGGTCTCATGAAGCTTGGGGCCGTCGCGACGCCGGTCAACCACCGGTTCAGCCCGGGGGAGATTGCGTTCGTCGCCAATGACGCCAAAGCCAAGGTCTTCGTCTTCGAGGAGGTCTCGCGTGAGGCGGGTATCAGGGCGTCCGCCGAGTTCCCCGGCGGATGTCGGAAGGTCTACTGCGACGCCGACATTCCGGACGGCTGCGAACCCCTCTCTGCCCTCTTGGCCGCTCAAGCCGCCACACCCCCCGAGGAAAAAATCACCGACGACCTCCCCTGCCTCATGCTCTACACCTCCGGGACGACCGGCCGGCCCAAGGGCGTCCCCCGCCTCCAACGCGCCCAGGACGCCAGCGCCCTCGCCCACACCGTCCAGTGCGGCTACGTCCTGGGCGAGCGGACGCTGGGCGTCATGCCGCTCTATCACGTTATGGGCGTCGTCTCCCTCATGACGATGGTCCTGCTGAGCGGGGCGTTCATCGTAATGCGCGGGTTCGACGCCGAAGGCGCCGCGGCGCTCGTCTCCCGGGAGCGGATCTCCTCCCTCTATCTGATCCCGACGCTCTTTCACGAGCTGCTGCACGCCGGGAGCATCGGCGACAACGACCTTTCGTCCGTCCGCCGGCTGGCCTTCGCGGGCGCACCCATGACGCGGGCGCTCGTCGAGGCCCTGGCGGACCGCTTCCACCCCGAGGTCTTCACGAACCATTACGGGAGCACGGAGATCTATACGTTCTCGATCAATCAGAACCTGCGGGCGAAGCCCTCCTCGGCGGGCAAGCCCGGCATCGGCTCGGCGCTGCGAATCGTCCGGGCCGACCCCGACGGGCGCGTCTCCGCCGATGAAATCCTTCCCCGGGGCGAAGTGGGCGAGATCATCGCGGATCTGCGGAGCGAGGAGGCGTTCCGGGGATACTGGCGTAGGCCCGACGCGGATGAAAAAGCCTTCCGCGACGGCTGGTACTTCACCCGCGACATGGGTTACGAGGACGAAGACGGCGACCTCTTCGTGACCGGCCGCGTGGACGACATGATCATCTCCGGCGGGGAGAACATCCATCCCACGGAGGTGGAGGACGTCCTGGCCCGTCATCCGGGGGTGATCGAGTCCGCGGTCATCGGCGTCGAGCACCCCAAATGGGGCCAAGTCGTCACGGCGTTCGTCGTTCCCGCCCAAGGGGGGGGGGAGGGGGAGGGGCTGACGCCCGGGGACATCGACCGGCATTGCCGCGAGCAACTTGACTTCTCCGACTTCAAGCGGCCACGCAAGGTGGTCTTCATCAAGAAAGTCCCCCGGACGGCCTCGGGAAAGATCCTCCGGCGGATGCTGAGGGCGGGGGAGTATGAGCTTGATTCGTGAAACGGGACTGGGCCTGTTGCGTAATTCCTCTCACAGCGCGAGTCGGGCGTGCCGAGATTCCTCGTCGGGTCCTTCGGCCCAACATTCGAAATGACATCAATGGGCCGGGGAGAAATCCCCTGAAAAATCGCTGCCGGATACACACACCATCCACGGAGACGCCGAATGGGACAAATCCGCGTTGAACGAACCCACGAGGGTCGCGCCGCGAGGGTCCTCATCGACCGCCCCGACAAGATGAACGCCATGACGGTCGATATGCGCGCGGCGTTCGGAGAAGCCGTCCACGAGCTGAGCGGCGACGAAAAAGTTCGCGCCATCGTCGTCCGGGGCGTCGGCGACAAGGCGTTCTCCGCCGGGGGCGACGTTGCCCAGTTCCTCGACCTCGCGCCGCACGACCTGGTGGACTGGGGGAAAGAGATGGAGGCCGCCGAGGCCAGCCCGAAGCCCGTCATCGCGGTCATCGACGGATTCTGCCTCGGGGCCGGGTTCGAGCTGGCCCTAGCGTGCGACATCCGAATCGTGACGGACCGCTCGCTGTTCGGCCTCCCCGAGATCCGCCTGGGGATGATGCCCGGCAGCGGGGGAAGCCAGCGGCTCCTGCGCCTCATCGGCCCGGGCCGCGCCAAATACTGGCTCCTGACCGGACGCCGGATGGACGCGGCCGAAGCGGAGCGGATCGGGATCGTCTCGAAAGTCACGCCCCCGGGGGACCTCAACGCGACCGTCGAGGAGTTGGTCGGGGAGTTCCTGAAGCTCTCTCCCCTCTCGCTGCGCGTCCTCAAGCGGACCCTCCATGAAGGGGCGGACGCCCCCCTCGGGACCGCCCTCGAGCTGGAGCGAAAGGCGTACGCCTACCTCCGGTCCACGCGGGATTATGAAGAAGGGGTGCGGTCCTTTATCGAGAAGCGCCCGCCGAAGTTCGAGGGAAAATGAGACATTGAATTCAAATGCGGCGGAAGAAAAAGGGGACAGATCTATTTTTGGGGAGAAAAAGTGTAAAATAGATCTGTCCCCTTTTTGTGCCTCACCCCAACAGGAACTTCAAGAGTTATCGCGTTGCGTGAGCTGGTGCGCCCGACCTCCACCGTGCGATTGGATTCTCAGGCGATATCTGCTAACTTGAACCGAGTCACGATGGGATGATCTCCGCGCGAAACAGCGTTCAGGCGCGGATTTTCACCCGGTTTCGTCACGAGCCAGACCCAAACGTCGAGGAGCAGGGCATGTCTGAAACGGCCACACCTCCGTCCGGGCCTCAAACCTGGGTCGGCCGGAGCGTTCGCCGCTCGGAAGACAAAAGACTCATCACCGGACGGGGACACTACACCGACGACATCAAGCTCCCCGGGATGCACCATGCCGCCGTCCTGCGCAGCCCCTACCCCCACGCGGCCATTCGATCCATCGACGCCACCGAAGCCCTGAAAATGCCGGGCGTGCGGGGGGTCCTGACGGGCAACGACGTGAAGACGATGTCCAGCCCCTTCCCCCAGGCCGTGGACGAGCCGCTTAAGTATTACTGCATCGCCGTGGACCGGGCGCGCCACGTGGGCGAGGGCGTGGCCGTCGTCGTGGCCGAGAACCGGTATCTGGCCGAGGACGCGCTGAGCGCCATCCGTGTGGAATACGAGGTCCTGCCCGCCGTCGTGGACGTCGAGAAGGCCGTCGAAGCGGACGCCCCCCTCCTCCATCCCGATATCGGGACCAACGTCATCAACCAACGAGCGCTGCGCTACGGGGACCCCGAGGCCGCCTTCGCCGATGCCGACGTAATCGTCTCGGAGCGGTTCTCGTTTCCGAAGTACTCCTCCACACCGATGGAGACCTTCGTGGCCATCGGGGAGTACGAGCCCATCGAGGACATCATCACGATCCATTCCAACTTTCAGGGGCCCTTCACGATGCATCCCGTGTCGGCGGCGGCGCTCCGGATTCCGGAAAACCGCCTCCGCTTCATCGTCCCCACGGACATCGGCGGGGGCTTCGGGATCAAGTCCAGCATGTTCCCCCAAATGGTCATGGTCGCCCTAGCGGCAAAAAAGACGGGCGTCCCGGTGAAGTTCGTCGAAGACCGGATGGAGCACCTCATGTCCAGCTCGAGCGGGACCGACCGGGTCACGTATATCGAGATCGCCGCCAGGAAGAACGGAACAATCCTGGGCGTCCGAAAGAAGACGATGGACAACGTCGGGGCCTATCTCAGGAGTCCGGAGCCGGCGTGCACGTACCGGACGGTAGGCAACCAGCTCGGCGCGTACGACATTGCGAACCTCGCGTGGGACACCTACGTCGTCCACACCAACAAGAGCCCTACGGGACCCAATCGCGGCTACGGCTGCCAGCAGCTCTATTTCGAGATGGAGCGAATTATCGATCTCCTGGCGGATGAGATCGGGATGGACCCGGCGGAAATCCGCCGGAAGAACATGGTCCAAAAGGACCAGTTCCCCTATCACACGGCCACGGGCGGCATCTACGACGCGGGGGATTACGTCGCGTGTCTGGACATGGCCTTGGAGATGGGGGACTACACAGGCCTGCGAAAGGAGCAGGAGAAGGTGCGGAAAGCGGGCAGGCTGTTCGGCATCGGCCTGGCAACGGTCGTCGACCCCTCGGTCACGAACATCGCCTACATCACCGTGGCGTACACGCCCGAGTTCCGGGCTGAGAAGAAGTACAACCCGAAATCCGGATCGGGGGAGACGGCCGTCGTTAAAATGGACCCCCTGGGGCACGTCAGTGTCATCATCAACACCGTCCCCGAGGGCCAGGGGCACGAGACGGTGGTGTCGCAGATCGTCGCCGACGAGCTGACGATTTCCCCGGACGACATCCGCGTCATCGCCGGCATCGACACCTTCACCCGGTTCTGGAGCATCACGACCGGGACGTATTCCAGCCGGTTCGCCTCGGTGGGAACCAGCGCCGTCGCCCTGGCCGCGCGGCGCGTCAAGGATAAACTCATCGCCATCGCCGCCCATGAGCTCGAAGCCGACGTGAAGGACCTGGAGGTCGCCGAAGGGGCTGTCCGGGTCAAGGGGGCGCCGGAGCGGAGACGGTCCATCCGAAGGCTGGCGGGCACGGCCCACTGGAACCAGGGCGACCTCCCCGAAGGGATGGAACCCGGCATCCAGGCGACATACACGTACAACTTCCCGACTTCCACGGCCCCGGACAAAAAGGACCGGGTGGACTCCTCGGCCACGTACGGCTTCATCGCCGATTTGGCCGCCGTCGAGATCGACCCGCGGACCGGTCAAATAGAGATCAAGAAGTACGTCACGATCCATGACTGCGGGAAGCTCATCAACCCGATGATCGTCGAAGGGCAGGTGTACGGCAGCTTCCTGCACGGCCTGGGCGGGGCGTTCTTCGAGGAGATGGCCTACGACGAGAGCGGCCAATTCCTGACCGGGTCTTTCATAGACTACATGTGTCCGACCGCCGCGGAGATGCCCCAGCTGGACGTGGGACACATCGAGATCCCCTCCCCCGTGACCGTCCTGGGCTCGAAAGGCTGCGGGGAGTCTTGCACGATGAGCGTTCCGGCCTGCCTCGCGGGCGCCGTCGCCGACGCGCTCAAACCCCTGGGGACGACGGTCAAGCGCCTTCCCCTCAAGCCCAACGATGTCTGGCAGCTCATCCAGGACGCCGAAGGCGAAAATGCGGAAGGGAAGACCTTCTAATGGACAATTATTCCAGGGGGGCTATTTTGAAAAACCGCCCCCCCGACCCCTCCTAGGGGTTGGGTTGGGAACCCCCTGAAAAACTTTTGGCGGCCAAGCCTCTGGCTTGGCCTTACTGGGGTGCGGTGTTGGATTGCGAAACGGTTTCTCTGTAACCAGCGAGGCTTTTTCCTTTATCCGAATTTCCTCCTTCTCCAAAGATAGCGCGGCCAACTTGCCCACCTTCCGACTTGTTAGACCATCGACAGCCGTGCGCCGGAGAAGTTGTGATAAGCGCAAGCGCCTTCAACCGCTACTTGGCCGGCACGCAAGTGCCCGGAAGGCGTAAATGAAGCCTCCAGCCTTCAAATATATTCGGGTTGACACCGTCGAGGCGGCTTTGGCCGTCCTGTCCGAGCACGGCGGCGACGCCAAGATTCTGGCCGGCGGACAGAGCCTCGTCCCGATGCTGAACTTCCGGATCGCCGCGCCTGCCGTCCTTGTGGACATAAACCCGGTGACCGAGCTGGATTACATTCGGGCCGGGAACAGGAGTCTTCGCATCGGTGCCCGGACACGGCAGCGGGCGCTCGAGTTCTCTCCCGAAATCAAGGCGCATTGCCCGCTCCTGCGCGCGTGCGCGAAGTGGATCGGCCACACCCAGATCCGCAACCGGGGAACCGTCGGGGGCAGTCTCGTACACGGCGACCCGACGGCGGAGCTGGCCCTCATCGCAACGCTCATGGACGCCGAGATGGTCATCCGGAAGCGGGGCGCGACCCGGACCGCCGCGCCGGGGGACTTCTTCGAAAGCTTCATGACGACGGACATCGCCGAGGACGAGCTCCTCACCGAGGTGAGATTCCCGGCCGCACCCGCGAAGTCAGGCTTCGGCTTCCGGGAGCTCTGTCTCCGCCACGGCGATTTCGCCGTCGTCGCCGCGGCCACCCACGTCACCCTCGACGACCAAGGACGGTGCGCCGAAGCGCGCGTGGCCATCTCGGGCGCGGGCCCCTCGGCCCTGCGCCTCCGGGGGGCGGAAGCAGCGCTCCGGGGAGGGGACGGTAGTCCCGAGAACCTAGACGACGCTTCGGAGAAGGTCCCGGCCGAGGTCCATCCGATCCCCGACTTGAAAGGAAGCGAGGCCTACCGGCGGGAGATGGCCAAGGTGTTCGTCCGCCGGGCGCTGGAAGACGCCTGGACGATGGCGAGGGAGAACCGTTGAGATGAGCGAAGCGTTTCCCATCAAGGTTCGGGTGAACGGCGTCGAGTACGCCCGGACCGTCGAGCCGCGCCTTCTGCTCTCCGATTTCCTGCGCGAGGACCTCGGCCTGACGGGGACGCACGTCGGATGCGAGCACGGCATCTGCGGGTGCTGCACCGTCCGGGTCGGCGGCGACACGGTCCGCTCCTGTCTGATGTTCGCCGTTCAGGCGGACGGCCTCGAGGTCACGACGATCGAGGGCCTGGCGGAGAACGGCGCGCTTCACCCGCTCCAGGAGGCCTTCTGGGCGCACCACGGGCTTCAGTGCGGGTTCTGCACACCCGGGATGCTCTTCTGCGCGCTCGAGCTTCTTAAAGAGAACTCGGACCCCTCGGACCGGAAAATCCGGGAGGGGATCTCCGGAACGATCTGCCGTTGCACCGGTTACCACCACATTGTGCGGGCGGTGAAGGATGCCGCCCGCCGGATGGCCGGGAGGGGGGGAGGGGGGGATTCCAGGCAGGGGATGACAACGTGAGCCCAAAGGGACAAGCCGAAGCCGTTTACTTCGAGCCGGAGATAGAAACGGCGTCGCGCGAAACAATGCGGCGGATTCAGGAGGAGAAATTCCTGGAGCAGGTCCGCCACGCCTACGCGAACTCCCCCTTCTACCGGAAGAAGATGGATGACGCCGGGGTGAAACCGGAAGACGTCCGCTCCCTGGACGACATCGGCAAGCTCCCCTTCACCACCAAGGATGAGCTCAAGGCCGATCAGGCCGAGAATCCCCCCTGGGGGAGCCTCCTGGCGGTTCCGTTCGAGGATTGCCTGCGCATTCATTCGACCTCGGCCACGACGGGCCGGCCAGTCATGTACCTGGACACCGCGTCGGACTGGGAGGGGTTTTACCGGAGCTACGCCCGGGGCCTGTACGGGATGGGCATCCGCAAGTCCGACATGGTGATGTGCGCCTTCAGCTACGGTCCCTGGATCGGATTTTGGTCGGGGTTCTACGCGGCCCAAACCCTCGGCTGCCTCCTGTTCCCGGCGGGCGGGTTCACGACCGAGCAGCGGATCGACGCCCTCCTGACCTATCCGATCACGGTCCTGGGCTCCACGCCCTCTTACGCCCTGTACATGGCGGAGGAGGCCAAGAAGCGCGGGATCCACCTCGCCAAGGATTCCAAGATCCGCATCACCTGGCACACGGGCGAGCCGGGCGCGAGCATCCCGGCCACAAAGAAAAAGATCGAAGGGGCCTTCGGGGCGGAGGCGTTCGACCTCCCCGGTCTCACCGAGCTGGCCGCCTGGGGGTTCTCGTGCACGGAGCACTCGGGGATCGTCCATGTCCACGAGGACTACTGCCTTCCGGAGGTCCTGGACCTGGAATCCGGTGAGCCCGTCGGCCCGGGCGAGGAGGGCGAGCTGATCTTCACCAGCCTGTACCGCAAGGCCATGCCCCTGCTCCGCTACCGGACGCGGGATATCATCAAAGTGGCCGATCGAGCCTGTCCATGCGGCCGGACGCTCTTCTCCATCGAGGGGGGGGTTCTGGGCCGGCTCGACGACATGAGGAAGATCCGCGGGGTCATCGTCTACCCGAAGCGCATCGAGGAGATCGTCCGGACCTTCCCGGAGATGGACGAGTTCATGGTGTATCTCAGAAGGAAAGAGGGCCTGGACGAGATCACCGTCGAGATCGACCCCTCACCCGAGGTCTCCAAGGAAACGTATCCGGGCCTGAAGGAGAAGATGGAGTCGGAGCTTAGACTGGGTCTCGGCATCCGCGCGAGCGTGGAGATCGTCGAGTCCGGCGCCCTCCCCCGCTGGGACCACAAGGCTCGCCGCGTCAAGGACGAGCGGGAGGAAGTGCCGTTTTGAGAAGGAGGCACTGGGTGTTAGAGAGTTTGCGGGCGCCCCGGCGGGTCCCCCCTTCTATGAGGGTTCGTTGCGTGTCAAGTTCGATGGCGCATTGGGGTCGG
>CAYRGS010000027.1:4063-36168 GCA_964423875.1 uncultured bacterium | reverse complement strand
GGACGAGGGGGGCCGGGGGGGTGCGTGGCCGCCCGGGCGGAGGGGGGGGGAGGGAGGCCTGGGCAGGGTGATCGGCCGGGAGGGCCGAACGGCCAAGGCGATGCGCACCCTCCTGTCGGTGGTCTCCTCGCACCAGGGCAAGCGGTACGTCCTGGAGATCCTGGAATAGGACGGGTGGAACAGCCGCGGACCGCCGCCCTCGGCCGGATCGCCAAGGCCCACGGCATCCGGGGGGAGGTTTCGGTCGAGCCATGGCTGGAATGCGGCGATGTGCTGGCGCCGGGCGCCCGGCTTTGGCTTCGGGAAGGGAACGGGGAGGGGGAGAGTCGGCCGGTGTGCGTCGAGACCTCCCGTCCGCACGGCCGCCGCGTTCTGATCCGCCTCGAAGGGGTCTCGGATCGGGACGGCGCGGAGGCCTTGGTTCACGCGGAGATTCACGTGGACCGAGGGCGCCTGCCTCCGCTGAAAGAAGATGAATACCTGTGGGAGGATCTGGTCGGCCTGGCGGTTGTGGACGACGCCGGAAATCCGGTGGGCCGGTTGACCGGGATACTGGCGACCGGACCCCGCGGCGAGAACGAGCTGCTCGTCGTTCAAGCGGGCGACGAGGAGGTTCTCTTGCCCATGACCCGGGAGGTTGTCCACGAGGTGGACTTGGAAGGAGGACGAATGAGGGTGAGCGTCCCGGAGGGCCTTCGGGTGTCGGGAGGAGAGGGCGTTGATCTTTGAGGTCATCACCATTTTTCCCCGAATGTTCGATTCCCCCCTGGCCGAGGGCGTCCTGCACAAGGCCATCGATGGAGGTCTTCTCACCGTTCGGGTCCATGACCTGAGAGACCATACCGATGACCCCCATCGCTCCACGGACGATTACCCCTACGGGGGCGGGGGCGGGATGGTCATGACGGCCGAGCCGATAGGGCGGGCGGTCGAGAGCTTGCGCAACGGCGATCCCCGGGCGAAGGTGATCTTCCTGACGCCCCAGGGACGTCCCTGGACGCAGGAGGGGGCGCGGGCCCTGGCGCGGGAAGATCGCGTCATTTTGCTCTGCGGCCGTTATGAGGGAGTGGATGAGCGTGTCCGGGAGATCTATGTTGATGAAGAGATCTCCATCGGCGATTACGTCCTGACGGGCGGCGAGCTGCCCGCCCTCGTCGTGATCGACGCGGTCGCGAGGATGATCCCGGGGGTGTTAGGATGCCCGGAGTCGGCCGAAGAGGATTCGTTCGCCGCCGGCCTCCTGGATTTCCCCCAGTACACCCGTCCGGAGATGTTCCATGGGAGGCGGGCGCCGAAGGTGCTCCTGTCGGGCGATCACGGGAAGATCCGAAAATGGCGGGCCCGGGAGGCGCTGTTCAGGACGCTCGATAGAAGGCCCGACCTCATCTGTGAGGATGGGATGGATGAAGAGAAACGCAAATGGATTGCCGAATGGCGCACAGGGCGCACGGAAAAACAACCCGGTGGGGTTTCATCGGACGAGAGGTTGACCCGTCATGAACGTGATTGATGAGCTGGAAAAATCCCAGATGAGGATGGACATCCCGGACTTCCGGTCCGGGGACACGGTGCGGGTGCACTCCCGGATCACCGAAGGGGACAAAGAGCGCATCCAAGTCTTCGAGGGCGTCGTGATCGCCCGCAAGGGCGGAGGATCGAAGGAAACTTTCACCGTGAGAAAGGTCTCCTACGGCGTCGGCGTGGAACGGATACTCCCGTTGCATTCTCCGCAGATCGACAAGATCGAAGTGGTACGATTGGGCAAGGTGCGTCGCGCCAAGCTCTACTACCTCAGAGATCTCCGGGGAAAGGCCGCTCGAATCTCGGAACGCAAGCGCCGCTGACCGTGGCCGTCGGCTGGCGTTGGGAACGGGAGAAATGGGGGGCCGGCCTGTCCAGTGTGGCCGGCGTGGACGAGGCCGGACGGGGGCCGATCGCCGGGCCGGTCGTCGCGGCGGCGGTGGTCCTGCCCCCCGATTGCGCGCCACCGGGCCTGGACGACTCCAAGCGGCTGAAGCCGGAAGCGCGCGAATCCCTGTATCGGCTGATTGTGGATGAGGCGTGGGGGTGGGCCGTCGCTTCCGAAACGGCGGAAGTGATCGACCGAATCAACATCCTCCAGGCCGCCCTGCGGGCCATGGCGGGGGCGGTTCATCACCTGACGCCCGCGCCCGATTGTCTTCTGGTGGACGGCCCGCACACAGTCCCCCTCCCCCCCGGTTTTCACATCGAGCAGACCCCGGTGGTTCATGGGGACGCTCAAAGCGCGTCCATCGCGGCCGCCTCCATTCTCGCCAAAGTCAGCCGGGACAGACAGATGGAGGAGTTCGATCGCCTGCACCCGGGATATGGGTTCGCGCGCCACAAGGGTTATCCGACCCCGGCCCACCTGGAAGCTTTGAAGCGGCTCGGCCCCTCTCCCATTCACCGAAAGAGCTTCCGCCCTGTTCGGGAGGTTCAATGCGGCCCCGCGAATTGGGAGGGGGGGGAGGGGCTTCCCGAATCCGGTCCGGCGCCGATCTCCCGGCCTCCGGCTAGTCCTGAGGCGTGATGGCTTTCTGGAACAGGGCCTCGGCGAATCCCCCCCCCTTCCCCCCCGACCCGCGTTACGCGCTGGAGAGGCGGGGAGAGGAAGAGGGCGCGCGCTACCTGCGAAAGCGGGGTTATGAGATCATCGCCCGGAACGTCCGGACCCGGTTGGGGGAGATTGACTTGATCGCCCGCCACCGCGGCGTTCTGGTGTTCGTGGACTCGGCTTTACATGAAGGTCCTGACCAAGCTGGTGTCGAGTGGCGATGTCAAGCTGGAGGTCAAAATTGAAGCGTCACCGAAGGATGGCGTCACCGACCAGCAGGTCGAAGAGACCAAAGCAGCGCTCCGCGGACTGGGGATAGATGATACTGTGGAAATGGAGTAGCGGGTACACAATCTCCGGGGACGGGCAACTAGGACGGAGCTCAATGCTTGCAATGCGCCGCTTTACGGACTGACTTGCGATGAGTTGCGCTACATTTCCAACCTCTTAGGCTGTGATTGGGTCATTGTCCATCCAGATTTTCGTTTTGCTCGTGAATGAGGCGTAAGCCTTCCAGGGTCAGAAAAGGGTCCACCTTGTGGATGAAATCGGTTTCCCGCGCGATCAGCTCGGCGGCCCCGCCGGTCGCGACGACCTGCGGGGATCCCCCAAGCTCCTGTCCGATTCGGAGGACCAGCTCCTTCACCAGACCGACGTAACCGAACAGGATTCCCGACTGCATGCTGGAGATGGTGTCTCGGCCGATGGCGCGTCCCGGCCGGGCGATCTCCACGCGGGGAAGCTTCGCGGCGTTCGAGAAAAGGGCCTCCAGGGAGATGAAGATCCCCGGCGCGATGGCTCCTCCCACATAATGGCCCTCCCGGGAGATGGCGTCGAAGGTGGTCGCCGTTCCGAAGTCCACCACAATCAGGGGGCTGCCATACCGGGCAATCCCCGCCACGGCGTTCACGATACGGTCCGCGCCGACCTCTTTCGGGTTGTCGGCCTGAATCGACAGCCCTGTCCTGACGCCGGGTCCGACCACGAGCGGCCGGTTCCCGAAGAAGCGGAGCGAGACCTCTTCGAGGACGGGGAGCAAGGGGGGGACCACACAGGAGACCGTCACCGCCTTCACAACCTCCATTTTCTTGCCGCTGTTCCCGAACAGCTCCCGAAGCAGGACCCCGAACTCGTCCGCTGTTCGGCCGACGATGGTCATGACCCGCCAGTGGACCAGGAGTTGGGACCCCTCGAACAGCCCGGCGACCGTGTGGGTGTTTCCCACGTCAATCACAAGTAGCATTCTGTCCGCTCGATCTCTTTGACCTCGCCGGCTTGCACCCGAACCGATCCCGTGGGCGTCTCGATCACCAGCGAGCCGTCCGCTGCCAGGTCTTTCGCGACGCCCTCCACGGGGGCGCCTTCCCGCATGACGCGCACCCATCTTCCCAGCGTCGAAGACCGCTGTCTCCAAGCCTGGGCCACCGGAGCGAATCCGTCCCGGCCCAAAAGCCGGTGTCCGGCATCGAGCTCGTCCAGGATTCGGGCCGCCAGTTCCGCCTTGCCGACCCGCCGGCCCGTAGCGGCGGCCACCGATGTGGCCGCCGGGCGGAGGCCGGCAGGGAAGTCCTCGGGCCGCTGCAGGAGGTTGACGCCGATTCCGATCACCACCGTTTGGATTTGTCCCGAGACCGCCCGGGCCTCGGTGAGGATCCCGCCGACCTTCCGGCCATCGTAGGCGAGGTCATTGGGCCATTTGAGCGTCGGCGCGCGCCCGGCGACCTGTTCCAGCGCGGTGGCCGCGGCGACGCCCGCCGCGAGCGTCCAATGGGGGGCCGCGGCGCCGTTGGGGTGAAAGATGACGGAAAGATACAGCCCCGCCCCCGGCGGCGAGAACCACGACCGCCCGCCGCGGCCCCTGCCGGCGGTTTGCGCATCCGTGAGGACGGCGGTTCCTTCCGGCGGCGACTCGTTTTCCAGCAGGCGATGCGCCTCGGCGTTGGTGGAGTCAATGGACGTGAAACAGTGGATGGGGGCTTCGCGACCCTCTCTTCGATGGCGGCGAATCGCTTCGGAGAGTTCGGTCATGGAGATGATCCTTGGCCGCGACTGACGAAGGCCGCCTGCAAGACGATCTCACGGTTGACCTGTTTGGCATCGGCCAGGAAACTCTCGAGGAGGCAGCTGTCACAGAGGTGATTGATTCTTCGGGGCAGACCTCTGGAGACACGAAAGAGGGTGCCGATCGCTTCGGCGTTGAAAATCTCCTCGCTTCGGCCGGCCACCTGAAGACGGTGCCGGATATCGCCTTCCGTTTCGGCAAGAGAGAACGCGCTGAGATTCACGATGAGGTTGACGTGCTGGGAAAGGGGTTTATGTCGATCGACCTTCACGTCGATGCCGGGCTGTCCGATGAGGATCAGGGTGAGCAGATGGGCGTCCTCCAGTTGAAAATTCAACAGCAGGCGGACCACCTCGAACATGTCTTCGCCTTCGATGGAGTGGGCCTCGTCAATCACGATGATCGTGTGACGGCCGTCCAGGATGTTGTTGTGCAGGCACGTCTCGATAGATCTCAATGCCTCCACTTTATTGCGGGGCACGCTCAGGGCGCCCAATTCGCCGGCAATCAGTTGAAGCAATTCCAATGGGCTGACACGGGGGTTCCGAATGAAGGCGCTTCGAAACCCGTCTTCCTTGTTGATGGAGTTGAGCAGGACGAAACCCAGGAGTGTTTTGCCCGATCCGAACGGGCCGACTAGGATTCCCGCACCGTGTTGGTACGTGCAGAGGTAGGAGGGCCGGGTCAGGGCTTCCCGGTGGGCCCGGGACTTATAAAAAAATCGGCTGTCCGGGACGTTTGAGAAGGGAACCTTGCTAAGTCCCCAGTAGTCGAGATACATGAATCCTCCTATGACCAATGGGTGTTCATGTTATCCAAAAAGTGAATACCTGCTCACCCTTTTTTGTTGTGCAACCGACGATTTTCTCCCACTCGGGCGGCGGCTCCGGTCGAAGATTTGCCAGAAAACGGGGCGAGCACACGAAGCGTTCAGCATGGGTTTCCCATTTGTTCAAAGCGGGAAAGTTGATCTTCCAGTCGTGCGGCACGGCCGGCCAACGCCTCCCGGCGCGCTTCGTTTTCCGCCACCACTTCGGCGGGCGCCCGTTCGCGGAATTTGGTGTTGGAAAGATTTTTGTCCAACCTCTCCAGGTCCTTGTAAATTGATTTGAGCTGCTTGCGCACCCTTTCCCGTTCCGCAGCCGGATCCTCTATCAACTCCTCGAGGGGAACGATCCATTCTCCCATCGAAGTGGCGTCGGTCGCCGAAACGGCCGGATGCGGCTGTCCGTCGTCCAGGTAAGAGATGTCCTGGATGTTCGTGGCCGCGTGGAAGAATTCGGATTCCGCTTCGAAGACCTCCCAACCGGAGCGGGATCGCTGCCCACCGAACTTCCGGACCATCAGACGGATTTTCTTTGCGGGATGGATGTTGTTCTCGCCTTTGATGTTCAAGATTTGGGTGATGGCCTGGATAAATTCTTCCATCCCCTCCTCGGCTTCGTCGTCGAGGAAGCGCTTATCCGGAGAAGGAAACGCCGCCAACATCAGGAGGTCCGGGTCGTCCGCGCAACGCGGAAGCTGGGACCAGATCTCCTCGGTGATGAACGGCATTATCGGGTGGAGAAGCCGCAGCACCGAATCCAGCACCTCAATGAGCAGGGCTCGGACAAAGCGCCTTTCCTCCTCCGACCCGGCGGCCAGACGGGGTTTCGTCTCCTCCAGATACCAGTCGCAAAATTGGTGCCAGACAAATTGGTAGAGGGCGTGGGCGGCGTCGTTGAATTTGTACGCCGAAAGAGACTCCCGGACGGCGCCCGTGGTGTGGTGCAGGGTGCTCAGGATCCACCGGTCGGCGGGTTTGATGAAGTCCGCCCGATTCCTGACGGCCTCCAGCGCCGCCCGTCTCGATTCCGCTCCGCCGCTGTTTCGGTCGGCCTCCAGCGTGCTCAGACAGTACCGGGCCGCGTTCCACAGTTTGTTGCAAAAGTTCCGGTATCCCTCGATCCGGCCTTGTTGAAAGCGGATCTCCCGGCCCTGCGCGGCGAGCGCCGCCAGCGTAAAGCGGAAGGCGTCGGTTCCGTACTGGTTGATGATGTCCAGGGGATCGACGACGTTTTTGAGGGATTTGCTCATTTTCCGGCCCTGTTCGTCCCGGACGAGCGCGTGAATATAGACGTCGCGGAACGGGATGTCCCCCATGAGCTTCAACCCCATCATGATCATCCGCGCCACCCAGAAGAACAGGATGTCGAACGCGGTGATCAGCGTGGTGGTCGGGTAAAAGGTGCTCAGGGACGGGGTGGCGTCCGGCCAACCCAGCGTCGAGAAGGGCCACAGCGCGGAGCTGAACCACGTGTCCAGGACGTCGGATTCCCGGATGAGGTCTTCCGACCCGCATTCCGGACATCCTTCGGGCGCTTCGCGGGAAACGATGGGGACGGCGTCGGGAAGAAAGACAAACTCACGTCCCCGGCCGTCCGGAGACGCGCCGCCTTCACTTTCCGAGGCGGCCGCAGCGACGTATTTTCCTTCGTTGCACTTCAGGCAGTACCAGGCGGGGATCTGATGGCCCCACCAGATCTGGCGGGAGATGCACCAGTCCTTGATGTTGCGCATCCATTCAAAGTATGTCTTCGACCACCCCTCCGGGATGATCCGGACGCGTCCCTCCTCCACGGCTTGAATGGCGGGCTCGGCCAGGGGGCCGGTTCGAACGAACCACTGGGGCGTCAGGAAAGGCTCGACGACGGTGTTGCACCGGTAGCAGTGTCCCACCGCGTGCGGATGCGTTTCTTCCCCCTCGACAACGTCCAGGTCCTCCAGAATTCGGAGCATTCGGCTTCGGGCCTCTTCGGTGGTGAGACCGATGAGCTCGGACACCCGGTCCCAATCGGGGATCCGCCCCTCCTCCCCGGACAGGTCTTCGCTGATGCGTGCGTCCGCTGTAAAGGCCCGGATTCGGGGCAGGGCGTGCCGTTCGCCGATTTCGAAATCGTTGGGGTCGTGAGCGGGGGTCACCTTCAGGGCGCCCGTTCCGAATTCCCGGGACACGTATGGGTCTTCGATGACGGGGATCCTTCGTCCCACACCCGGGACGATCAGGTGCCGGCCCGCCCAGGATCGGTGTCTTTCGTCCTCGGGATGGATGGCGACGGCCGCGTCCCCCAGCATGGTTTCGGGCCGGGTGGTTACGATGAGGAGACCCTGTCCCGGATCGTCCGCCGCCGGATATCGGATGCGCCACAGCCGTCCGTCCACCTCCTCATGCTCGACCTCCACGTCCGAAAGAGCTGTCTCGCATCGTGGGCACCAGTTCACCAGCCGCTCGCCCCGGTAGATCAGGCCCTCGTTGTACAGGGAGACGAAGGCCTCCCGGACGGCGCGCGACAGGCCTTCGTCCAGCGTGAAGCGTTCGCGGTCCCAATCGCACGAGGCGCCCAGTCGCCGAAGCTGGTGCAGGATGCGTCCGCCGTATTCCTCGCGCCATTTCCAGACCCGTTCGATGAACGCATCGCGGCCGAGTTGGGTGCGGTCGGTCCCTTCCTCCGACAGGGCGCGCTCGACGACGTTTTGCGTGGCGATTCCGGCGTGGTCGGTCCCGGGGATCCAGACGGCGTTGCACCCGTCCATCCGCTTCCACCGGGTCAGGATGTCCTGGAGGGTGTTGTTCAGCGCGTGGCCCATGTGGAGAGAGCCGGTGACATTGGGCGGGGGGATGACGATGGAGAAAGCGGGACGGTCGGAGAGGTCTTTCCCCCGGAAGGCGCCACTTGCCAGCCACCGCTCGAGCCACCGGGCCTCGGCGGCGTGCGGTTCGTACCGCTTCGACAGCATCGGGGATCAGGGTCCCTCTTTGAGGCGTTGGATTTCGCGTTCGATCCAGATCTCCGCCAGCTCCGGAACGACCTCTCGGGCGACCTGTTCGACCAGCCCGGCCAGTTGGGGCGTGATGTCCTTCAGGGCGTCCCGGATGGTGTCCGCGATGAGCGCGCGAAGCTCCTCCCCATTCAGGCCATCGAGCGCACTGGACAGGGATTGTCGAACGGCGGTTTCGATGGCCGGCCGAAAGTCATCGGCCTCCGCGACCGTCACGGGGGCGCTCAATGGGTCCGGAGGCGGTTGCGGCGGGAGGTCCGGGGGCTCTTCCGTCCGCGAGGAGGGTGTAGAGGGCTCGGGGGGTGGTATGGCCGATTCGAGGTCGAAATCCGCCATGTTCAGTGGTTCCTCTTCCTCCGCCGGGATTGCCGGTTCCTCGGCCTCTATCGGGTCTTCTTGCGGCGTCTCATCTTCGGGCTCCGCCGGCCCGAGGTCCAGGTGAATCAGGGTGGCCACGACTTTCAACAGCTCGTCCGAGCTGAAGGGTTTTGAGACCACGGCGTCCGGAGCCACATCCAACGGACGGGACGCTTCATCGTCGTCCCCGGTAAGCAGGACGACGCGAATCGATTCGTTTCTGGGGATTTCCTTGAGCCGGCGGCAGAGTTCCCACCCGCCGACCTCGGCCTTGTCGGCGTCGGCGATTACGACTTCGGCCCGCTCCTCCTCCAGGGTGGCTAGGGCCTCATCGAGATTGGACGCTGTTCGGAACGTGAGGTCTGTCGTCTCGAAGGTCAGGGAGACGACTTCCCGAATGGCTACACTGTCATCAACGAGCAGAAGACTCTTCGCCATCCGTAGGCCTCGTTTCCGGCTTTGTGGGTATAGGAGGGAGGACCGCTTTTGAAGTCCCTCCATTGGAAATCAAGGGTTCGGCGGCCTCGGGTTTTCCGGCATAGGCCGGCACGACAAATCCCCCTGACACCACGTACTTGATGCCCTCTTCGATGCTCATGTCGAGGGGAATCACTTCATCCCTGGGGAGAAAAATGAGAAACCCCGAAGTCGGATTCGGCGTCGTGGGGACGAAGATGTTGAGGATGTCGCGCTGGGTGGCAGCCTGCACCTCCCCCTTCGCCTCGGACGTGACAAAGGCCAGGCAATGCATCCCCCGCCGAGGATACTCGATCAGGACCACGCGCTTGAAGCCGTCATCCTGTTGAAGCGCAACGGTCTCCAGGAGCTGCTTGGAAGCCATGTAGACCGTGCGGACAATCGGAACCTTTCCCACCACCCGGTCAGTTAGATTGACGACCTGGCGGCCGAACAGGTTTTTCGCGAACAGTCCGAAGATATAGACGCCCGCGAGCATGACGATGATCCCCAATCCGGGGACCTCGCTCACCTGATAGTCCAGGAGATTGAAGAACCGGGGGACCTGCGGCCCCAGCACCCCGTCCAGGCGTCTCACCAGAAACTGGAGGAGCATGAAGGTGACCCATATCGGGATGATCACCAGAAGCCCAGCGACGATGACCGTTCGAAAATGATGTCTGAGGCGCTTTAGCATCGAAGGGTTCTTCGGTCAAAATGGCGGAAAAACCGCATGGAAGGAGACACCCGGCGTAAATTTGTGTTGATTGTGCTTTCAATGCAACACATTGAAATTCCAACTCAAGCGTTGGTTCACCCCAAATCTCAATTCACGCGGCGCATGACGGTTAATTATAATGTAGAACTTTAAATATGCACACAAAAGATCAAGGTCCAATTATATTTTCGTGGAGTGCCACTTTACCTCGTTTCCCTGGAGGCGCGGGGAAATTCGGCCGTATCCTTTCGATATCTCCTGACCGCCGCCACGTGGTCTTTGAGGGTCCGTGAGAAGTCATGACTTCCGTCGCCTCGCGCCACGAAGTACAAGTAGTCCACCGGAGCCGGATTGAGGGCCGCGCGCAAGGAGGCCAGACCCGGGTTCGCGATTGGGCCGGGGGGGAGTCCCTTGATCCGGTATGTGTTGTAAGGCGAGGCCACTTTCAGCTCCTCCTTCGTCAGCGGGCCGGCGGTTCGATTCAATGCATAGAGGACCGTCGGGTCCGCCTGAAGGCGCATCCGCCGGCGAAGCCGGTTGTGAAAAACGGCCGAAATTAAAGGTTTTTCAGCGTTCACCGCGGATTCTCGCTCGATGATCGATGCCAGGGTCACGACCTGGTGGATGACGAAATTAAGCGCCTCGGCCCGGCGGACCATCGCGGCCGTGAAACGCTCCCGAAAAGTCCCGGCCATCTGGCCCAGGATCTTCCCCGGCGAGAAATTCCGGGGAAAGTGATAGGTTTCCGGAAACAGATATCCCTCCGCGCTCTTCGCCTGGATGCCGAACCGATTCAAGAACGCCGGGTCTGTCGAGACGGCCATGATGGCCTTTGCCGGACTGACGCCCGCCCGTTCCACGGCCATCGCGATCTCTCGGACGTTGTACCCCTCGGGAATGGTCAGCGCGTGTTGGACCACCACGCCGCGGGCCAGGACATCCAGGATTTCCGCCGGGGACATGGAGGCGCTGAGGCGATATTCCCCCGCCTGGAGGCCGCGGGTCCGGTTTCGAAGCCAGGCCAGCAGCGTGAACCGATGTCTTGTTTGAATGAAGCCCTCCGCTTCCAGCTTGGCGGAGATGCCGCGAAGACTGGTCCCCCGGGCGAATTCCACGATCCGGGTCTCGGAATTTGGGTGAAAGGGAACGTGGAACCTCAGGTAGAGCCACAGGGCTCCGAATCCGGCCAATCCCACGAGGCTGCCGATCCCCCAGAGGGTGAATTTGAGGCGTCGGCTCATGGGCGGTTGATGGTATCGAGATAGCTTTGAAGGATCAGAATGGAGGCCGCGCTGTCGACTGCCGCGCGGCGCTTCTTTCGGCTTCGGCCGGCCTCTATCAGGCTCCTTTCCGAGGCGGCGGTGGTCAGGCGCTCGTCCCAGGTGCGGACGGGGAGTCGGGTCTTTTCCCGAAGGGCTTGCGCAAAGCTTTCCGCGCGACGGGCCTCGGGTCCTGCACGCCCGCTCATTCGCAGCGGGAGGCCGACGATAAGAGCCTGGGCGCCCCGCTCGGCAGCGATTCGGCCGATGGCCGCGACGTCGGTCTCCCAGCCCTCCGCCTTCAGCGTCGGCATCGGCTGGGCGGTCAACCCCAATGGGTCACTCAGCGCGAGCCCGATCCGCTTCGTCCCCAAGTCCACCGCCAGGATTCGCCCGACCTCTTCCGTCGCGGCCAAGAGTCCGTTGACCTCGCCGTTAGCGTCCTTTGCCGATGTTTTCCAGCCGGACTCGGTGATGTATCAAGGTCTGGCCCGTGACCCGCCGGAAAGTGACCAGGGACCTGATCTGGTCGGTGATGGCCCGGGCCTCGATGCTCTGCGCCCTGGCCAGATCCTCCTGGAAGAAGAGAACCTGAAAACTGGTCGACAGGCCGACGGCGAACTTTTTCTCCTCGGCGTCGAGCTGCCTTTCGGTAAGCACCCGCGCGGCCCGGGTGGCAGAGACCCGCTTTTGGGCCGTGAGGATGCCGCGCACAGCTTCGCGCACCTCAAGGAGGATCTGTTGTTCCAGGTTCTTGAGGGACAGGAGGGCCTGAGCGGTTTCCAGCTTGCGCCGCGTCAGCGTGCTCTTGGCCGCCCGGTTGCGCAGCGGGAATTCAACCCTGAACCCGACCACCCACTGGTAGAATTCGCCCCTTCCAAAATCGTCCACCGCTTTGCCGAGTTCGTCGGACAGGCCGTTGAGCGCGATGCTCCCGGTCAGGTCGAGCGTGGGCAGGAGCTGGTTTTTCGCGAACTTTACCTGGATGTTCTTGTTCTCGATGTCGAGCTTGGCCTGGGCATAGTCGGGTCTGTCCTTCAGGGCCTTCCCATAACTCTTTTGGATGTCGGGGGCCCGGCGGATGACATTGGGTGTGTCCGTGGGCAGGATTCGGACGCCCCAGGCGCGGAAATTCTTGGGCAGATTCAGCGCTCGCTTGAGGCGGTCGTCGTTGTCCCGAACCAGCCGTTCCGCTGTGATGAGGTCGGCCTCCCGGATCGCCACGCTTGCCTCCGCCTGGATGATCTCGATGGATGCGAGGGTGCCGACCTTGACCTGAATCTTGTTCCGGCGGATCAAATTTCGAGCAAGCGCCAGTGACTTCTTCTTCACCTCCAGGTCCTGGATGGCGAAGATGAGCTCCCAGTAAAAGTTTTCGATGTCGGACACCACATTGATCACGCGGTCTTGAAAGACGCTGGACGAGATGCGCCGGTTGTTCCGGGCCACACGGATGGCGGTGGTGTTGATTCGGCGGCCGAAGTTCTTGAGGATGTTCTGGGTCACCGAGAGCGAGAAGGTCGGCTCGATGGCCGGATCGAATTGATTAAACCCGGCGTTGTTCCGTCTCCGTTCCAGGCTGGTCGTGATCTCGTAATCGGTTCCCGTCTGGTAGCGGCGCCGGATGCCCGCGTTGACGGATCGCGAGTCGCTTGCGTCTCTCTCCACCGCGCTATCTGCCGAATTCGATGGTCTAAAGGATTCGCTGATGGTTCCTTCGCCGAAGCCGACCACGTCAAACGCGGCTTCTTCCTGTTTCACGTCTTGTGCGAGGATGCGGGGATTCAATTGCTCGATCCGGATGCTGAAGCTGCGGGCCAGTCCGAGCCGGACGCTTTCCACCAACGACAGTTTCAAGATTTTCGGCGCGCCGCCCAAGACCGGCTTCGATCCGCCGGAAGCCGCGCTTACGGGTCGTTCCGGTTTTTTCTCCGGCGAGGCAGGTGCTTGGGCAAGCTCCGCCGGCGGTTTCCGTTGCGGGGAGAAGACGGACTTCGCGGGACGCGTCCAGCCCGAGGCGCTAGTGGTGAGCATGGAAACCGCGGTCATCGAGGCGGCCAAGCAGAAAAACACCCGGCCCGTTCGCAATGCGATGGTTCGAGCCCGACGTGGGCCGAACCGGTTCCGGGGGCCCCGTTTGTTCCCGGCCTCTGTCCGAGCGCGCCGGGACCCCGGCATCCGCCGGGTGAGGGGTTCCGTTATCATCTTCCCTGGTCTTTCCCGATTTCGGGCCGTATGAGGACGGGGAGCGACAACAAAGCTGAATGGGTCCGATGCAGGGTCGCGCCCCGGCTGACACGGCGGCCCGAGCGATGATCAGGATGAATCCCTCCGCCGACCATCCCAAATGGTTGAAGGCTGAACGTGTGGATGATATATCAAGAAGGTATTTTATGGCAGTGATTTCAGGTGTCAATGAGGCGGCCCTGTCCTGATCAAGCATTTCATGCGGTCATTTCTTTCCGGCAAATGAAAATCGCCCACGGACTCGACGATCTTCGCGCGGACTGGCGCTATCCGGTTGTGACGATCGGAAACTTTGATGGCGTCCATGTCGGACACCGGCGGATTCTCACCCAGACGGCCGAGATCGCAATGCGGAATTCCGGAACGTCCGTTGCGATGACGTTTTGGCCGCACCCAGCGCAGTTTTTCCAGGCCGAGCGGAGCCTTCAATTTCTGACCGACCGGGAGACCCAGCGGGCGCTCATCGAGGAGACGGGGATCGACATCGCCCTCATCGTTCCCTTCGACCGGGAGTTCGCCCGAATCGAGGCGAAGGATTTTGTCCGGGAGATCCTCATCCGGACGCTTCGGGCCCGCGAGATTGTCGTGGGATTCAACTTTGCCTTCGGCAGAGGCAAGGCCGGGGACGTTGAATTCCTGCAAAAGGAAGCCGAGCGGTCGGGGTGCGAAACCCACATCATCGGCCCGCTGCATATCGACGGCGACCAAGTGGTGAGCAGTACGCGGATCCGCGCCCTCGTCCGGGAAGGCGAAGTGGAGGCGGCCGCCAGGCTGTTGGGTCGGGAGTACAGCGTGAAGGGCGAGGTGATCCGCGGCGCGGCGCGGGGGGCGAAGATCGGATTCCCGACAGCCAACCTTCGGCCCGAGGACCTGATCGTTCCGGCCAAGGGGGTCTATGTGGCCCGGATCGTCATCGAGGGGGTCCTCCATCCCGCCGTGGTCAACGTCGGGGTCAATCCCACCTTCGGCGGCGAGGCACTCGGGATCGAGACGCACGTCTTGGATTTCAGCGGGGACCTCTACGGGCGGGATGTGGAGGTCCGGTTTTGCCGAAGGGTGCGGGAGGAGATGACCTTCCCCTCGGTCGATGACCTGGTGGAGCGGATCCGCGGGGACGTGAGCGTCGCGAGGGCCTTTTTCCGGGATGAGCGGGATGCGTCTTAAATTCTGGACCGGGATCGGGATCAGCGCAATCGCCGTCGGCGCGTTGGTCTACCGGACCGATTTTGGGGAAATGGCGGACGCCTTCCGGACGGCGCAATACGGCTGGCTTCTGCCCGGCGTGATCGTCGCCCTGCTGGTCATGGTCATTCGGGCCTGGCGGTGGAGTTACCTGTTGCGGGAGGAATTGCGCTCTTCCTTCGCCGGGCGTATGTCGGCGACCTTCATCGGCTTCATGGCCAACGGTCTCCTGCCGGCCCGGATGGGGGAGTTCATTCGGGCCTGGTGCCTCGGTCATCGGGAGGGAACCAGCAAGAGCGCCGTTTTCGCCTCCATTGTGGTGGAGCGGCTTCTGGACGGCCTGTGGATCCTGCTCTACCTCGTGGCGGCCATCCGAGTCGTCCCCTTTCCGGATGGGGACGCCGTCTACTGGCTGAGCCGGGCGGGTTTTCTCTCTCTGGTGCTCTACGCGGGGATCATCGTGTTCCTCGTGCTCCTTCGGAATTTTCCGGAACGGACGCTTCGCGTCATGGATGTCTGCCTCGGACTCATCTCGCGGCGTTTTGCGCGGAAGGCCCGGGACACCATGGCGGGCTTCATCCGGGGGATATACCTGCCCGCCGCCTGGGGCCCGATCCTCATGATAGTTTTCCTGACCGGCTTGCTGTGGGGTGTCGGTTTGGGGATGAACTACTTTACGCTCCTCGCCTTTGGATTGGACCTGCCCTGGCACGCCCCGCTCGTCCTGTTGGTGGTGCAGGCGATCGGTGTCATGGTCCCCTCCTCACCCGGCTTTGTGGGAACGTTCCACGCGGCCTCGGTCTACGGGCTGTTGTTCTACGGTGTGCCCGAGGGGACGGCCTTCAGCTACTCCGTTGTCGTCCACATCGTCGGGTTTGTGCCGGTTGTCTTGGTCGGGTTGGTGTACTTGTGGAAGGAGAATCTGAGTCTGGGACGGCTCGCGGCCGACCGGGAGGGGTCCGCGGCCTGAGGGGGCGGGCTCAAAGACTCAGCGCCTGGGAGGCTTTGAGAGAGCCGTCCACCCTTGAAATTGTCTCTCCATGATGTGCCCCCGCTTGCGAAGACCTTCAGAATGCGCCCATCAGGAAGAACCGGATCCCGAAGATCAGGAGCGTCAAGCCGCAGACCGCGAATACGGCCGCCCGCGCGCGCGCCGAGAGCCTCCCGAGAAGGCCGTGGGAGGACAGGCCCAGCACGCCGCCCCAGCCCAGGTCGCATGCCCAATGGACCGCCGCGAGTCCGATGAACCCGGCGGGTCCGAACCTTTCACCCTGGGCGGCCATCCCCGCGCCGACCGTCGCCCACCAAAGAAAGATATAGGGATTTCCCAGGCTGGTCAGGATGCCGGCCTGCATCGGCCCCTGGACAAGGCGTTGGCCCGGTCCTCCCCCATCTCGGCCGGCCGCCCAGCCGTGTCTCCCCCGAATCATCGACACCCCCATCCATCCGAGGACGAGTCCGCCCGACACGCCGAGGACGCGTTGGAACAGGGGGTCTTTCAGGATCGAGCCGGCGCCCCAGAACAGGAGCGCGAGGACCGGGGCCTCCACCAAGCAATGTCCGGCCCCCACGCCCAGGCCCGCCCAGCGCCGGTTCCGGCTCAAGGCGACGGCGGAAGCCGATACGGGGCCAGGCATCAGGACCCCCGTCAGGGAGATGGCCGCAACGCTGATCAGAAACGTCCAAAGGGAGTCGCCCAACCGGATTCTCCTGGAAATTCCGCCTACTGTAGCGCTTCGTCATAGGATTTATACGCCGAGACCCGGAGGCGAGCTTGCGGCCAGCCGGTCTCGAATTGCCCATTCCCCGCTTTCCGCTATTTTAAGGTGTTTCATTTTTCTGTATACTCTGTCGTATTTCCAGCGTGTGGATTCACAGATCCGGAAACCGTTCAGGCCTTTCGAATGGAGAAAGAGGAGAAATCCCCCATGACGCTCAATACAAGCATGTTTTCGGAAGAGGATTTGCAGTTTCTTGATAAGGGGCACACCGGCTTACCCATTGGCTGGGGGGATCGGCCGGCGTTGGTGGTTGTGGACATGACCCGGGCCTTTGTCGAGGACGAGTACCCGCTGGCATGTGAGAAGACAGGTCGCCCGTGCGCCGTCGCGATCGGTCGCTTGCTCGAGGTGTCTCGCAACGCAGAGATTCCTGTACTTTACACGGGCGGGATTGTGGCGGATAAGCAGATCATCAGGGGGCGGTGGAAGTCCCGCTATGACAACCCCCTGCTCAAGTCACCCAAGGCCCAAGAAATTGTCGAGGAAGTCGCGCCACTCTCTGATGAGGTTGTGGTTCGGAAGACCAAACCCAGCGGGTTCTTCGGCACGGAGCTGAACGGCTATCTGATTTACTACAATATAGACACTCTCATTGTCACCGGGATGGTGACCAGCGGATGTGTGCGCGCGACGGTTGTGGACGCCTTCTCGCTCAACTACAGGGTTATCGTCCCCATCGAGGGCGTTGCTGACCGCTCCCAACTTTCCCATGACGTCACTCTCGTGGACTTGGATACGAAATACGCCGATGTTCTTCCCATGGACGATGTGATTGCGCATCTGGAAGGCGTTGCGGCGGTTGGAGCCGAATCTGCTCGATAGGCGAGGGGTGGAAGACAAAGCGAGGAGCCCCGGAGGCGTCCCTCGCCGGAACGGGCGCTCAGCTTGAGGCGTGGGCGGCGAAGCCGGGCTTCGGTCCGGCTTCGGCCTTTTGGAACGTCTTCCAGAGCATCCGTTGCGCCTGCTGGATGAGGGGCGGCAGGGTGTCCGGCCGGAGGGCGGAGACGGCGACGGCGTCGAAGCGCCGGCAAAGGGCCTCGACCGTGCCTGGGTCCGCAAGGTCGGCCTTGTTGAAGACTAGGAGCCGCGGAATTCCGTCGAGCTTGAGATTGGACAGGATGCGGTGGACGGCGTCCATTTGTTCTTCGAACCCGGGATTCGAAACGTCCACAACGTGAATCAGCAGGTCCGCGTCCTCGAGCTCCGCGAGGGTTGCCCGAAAGGCCGCCACCAGCTCATTGGGCAGGTCGTGTATGAACCCCACCGTGTCCGTCAGGATGACTTCCATCTCTCGCGGGAACCGCAGTCGCCGACTGGTCGGGTCGAGGGTCGCGAAGAGCAGATTCTGAGCGTCCACGCCGCTGTTTGTCAGGGCGTTGAGCAGCGTGGATTTGCCCACGTTGGTGTAGCCGACGATGGACAGGATGGGCAGGGCGTTCCGTTTCCGGAGCGCCCGTCGCTGGCCGCGCCCCCGCTCGAGATGGCGCAGCTCCTTCTCCAGCCGGGAGATGCGCTCCCGGATGCGGCGACGGTCGATCTCCAGCTTCATCTCTCCCGGGCCGCGCGTACCGATGCCGCCCGCCAGTCGGGACATCGCCCGGTCCTGCGTCACCAAGCGCGGAAGCATGTACCGGAGCTGAGCCAGCTCCACCTGAAGCTTCCCGTCTCTGCTCTTGGCCCGCTGGGCAAAGATGTCCAGGATGAGCTGGCTGCGGTCGATGACCTTGAGGTCGGTGAAGTCGCTGAGGGAACGAAGCTGGCCCGGCGTCAGGTCCCGGTCGAAGACGATGACGTCCGCCCCGGCTTGTAGGCTTCGGATGACCAGGTCCTGGAGCTTGCCCCGTCCCAGGACGGTCCGGTGGTCCGCCCGGGGCCTGCGCTGGCGGACCGTGTCGAGAACGACGAGGCCGCTGCTTCGGGCCAGTTCTTTCAGTTCGGCCAAGGAAACCCCGGTGTCCCGTTGAGCGGAAGACGGGCCGGCGCCGTTTTGCGAGCCCTGTTTCGCGGTCTCGACGTGTACGAGGATGACCCGCTCCCGCCCGTCGATCTTTGCGCGCGCCCCCTGGACGCGGGTCAACTCCTCCTCCAGGCCTTCGATGAGCGAGCCGCAATCCAAACTCAGGCTGTTGAGTGGGACGGGATCCAGGACCTCCCAGCGCTTGTCCTCCGGGTTTTCGGGAAGCAGGTGGGCGAGATGGACCTCGCCGGGAAGGACGGGATCATGCCCTTTGTTCAGGGTGACGGCGGCCATCAAGTCCAGGCGCAGCAGGGCCAGATCGGTCAGGTCGTCACGGCTCAACCCATCGCCCGCCAGGTGCGTATGGACGCACCTCAGCCCGCGTAGCCTTTGTCCCCGCGCGCGCTCCCGGCGGAGGTCCGGGATGAAAATGCTCCGGGCGTCGCCGACGATGACGTAGGGGATCTGTCCGGTTCTTTCAATCAGGAGCCCGATCTGCCGGCCCGTCTCCGCGGAGATCTCGGCCAGGAGGCGGGCGGCCTTCCAGGTGATCAGTTGGTCGGAGGGGATCTTGCGCCGGCACAGGCCCTCGAGCCCGCGGATCTGCCGGGGTCTCAGGCCTGTGAGTTGGCCGGTGAGCTTTTGAATACTACTGGCTCCCATTCGGGGCTTGGAAAGAAAAGAATCTCCGCATACATCCTCTACATTAGTTAGTGAAAAGAGAAAACACAAGCCGATGGGAGGGGTCGTGGGAAGGGGGGGGAGGCTCTATGCGGGGATCGATCCTGCGGGAGGTCCGCATCTCCCGACGGGCGTGGCCATCCTGGAGGATGAGCTTCGCGTCCGAAGTGTCGGCAAGGCGTTCACGGCGAATTCGGTTAGAGGGTGGCTCACCCGTCTTGGGGTGAGAACGCTTTACATCGAGCGGGCAGTCCATGGGAGAACGGCTAGGTGGAGTCCTTCATCAGCAAACTGCGCGATGAACTGCTCAACGGGGAGATCTTCTACACCCTGACGGAGGCCAAGGTGTTGGTGCAGAGATGCCGACAACTCTACAACCGGGCAAGGCACCATAGTGCCTTGGGCTACCGGCCGTCGGCGCCGGAGGCCATCGAACCCGTGACTCCAGGCTTCCCTGAACTTTTGGACATCGGGGAGCAGAGACTAACTCAAAAAATGGTACAACTTTAGGGGGCAGGTCAGTGGGGGGGCGCCTTTCAAAAAGCGTCCCCCGCGGTTTTTACGCCTTTTCCCGGAGCCTGAACCTCTGGATCTTCCCCGTGGCTGTTTTGGGGAGGGCGTCGACGAACTCGTACCAGCGGGGGCGCTTGTAGGCGGCGATCTTCTCCCGGACGAACGCCGTCAGCTCCTCGGCCAGGGCGTCCGACCCCTCGTGACCCTCTGCCAGGACCACGCACGCCTTGGGCTTGATGAGGCCGTCGTCGTCCTCTTGGCCGATGACGCCCGCTTCCAGGACGGCGGGGTGCCCGATGAGCGTGTTCTCGACCTCGACGGGCGAGACCCAGATGCCGCCGACCTTGAGCATGTCGTCCGACCGGCCGCTGTACCAATAGTGGCCCTCTTCGTCGCGGGTGTACTTGTCCCCCGAGACGAACCACTCGCCGCGCATGGATTGCTTGGACTGCTCGTGCTTGTTCCAGTAGAAGGGAGAGCCGCTCTCGCCCTTCACCCAGAGGTTTCCGATCTCGCTGTCCGGGACGGGTCGCCCTTCCTCGTCCACGATCTTCACGTCGTAGCCAGGGACGGGCGTGCCGCTGCTGCCGGGCTTCACCCGGCCCGCCCAGTTCGTCAGGTAGATGTGGAGCATCTCGGTCGAGCCGATGCCGTCGAGGATCTCGACGCCGAACCGCTTTTTCCACTGGTTGAAGAGCTCGGCGGGCAGGGACTCGCCGGCCGAGACGCAGAGGCGGAGTGAGCTCAGGTCGTAGCGGTCCTCGGCGTCCTTGATCTGAAGCATCGCGGCGTACATCGTTGGCACGCAGTAGAAGAGCGTCGGTTTCTCGCGGTCGATGACCTGGAACATCTCCTCCGGCTTGGGCGGACCGGGGTGGAGGACGCAGGCCCCCCCCACGCGGAAGGGGAAGTAGAGGTTGTTCCCCAGGCCGTAGGCGAAGAAGAGCTTCGCCACCGAGAAGGTGCGGTCGGCCTCGCCGATATCGAGGACGTTGCGGGCGTAGAGGTCGGCGCAGTAGATCATGTCGTGGTGGAGGTGGACGGCCCCCTTGGGAAAGCCCGTCGACCCGGAGCTGTAGAGCCAGAACGCGGCCTCGTCCCTGTGCGTCCGGGCGGCCTCGAGGGCGTCCGGCTGCCCGTCCACGAAGTCTTCGTACGCGGTTTCGCCCTCACCCGGATCGCCGACGGCGATGACGTGTTCCAGGAGATTCAGCCCGGCGCGAATCTCCCGAACCTGTCCCATCAGCCGTTCGTGGGCAATGAGCACGCGGGCGCGGGAATCGTCGAACAGGTAGCGGTAGTCCGCCGCTTTGAGGAGGGTGTTGATGGGGATGGGGACGGCGCCGATCCGTATCGTCCCGAAGAACGACGCGGCAAACTCCGGCGAGTCCGGAAGCAGGAGGAGCACGCGCTGCTCACGCTGGATGCCGATCGAGAGCAGGGCGTTGCCCAGGCGGTTGACCATCCGCCCGACCTGAAGGTAGGAGAAGGTCTGTCCCTCGTAGTGGATGGCGGTCCGATCCCCCCGGCCCGCGGCCAGGTTCTCGTCGATGAAGGTCGTCGAAGCGTTGTAGTTTTCGGGGATGGAAGCAGCCACCGTTTCGGCGTCCCACATGGTGCACCTCCTTGCGGGATGAAGGGCGATCGGGGGGGGGCGAGGACTCTCGTTGCCGGAACCCGTATACCCTATCCCCTCGCGGGGATGCAAACCCCATCTTGCGGATGGATGAAAGGGGCGCCCATTTGGTTATTTCCTGTCAATGGATTAATATGCAAATGCCGTAATATTCAGGAATAGAAGTATCACACGGGTTTTGTTCAAGCCGTGACCGCCCCGGTCCTGTGAGGATGGTCTCAGGAGGAATGTCATGCAGGACAATGCGAAACTGGTCTCCCTCGAGAAAGAAGACGGGGTGGCGTACATGACGCTGAATGATCCCCCGGCGAACACGTACACCCACGAGATGATGCTTCAGCTCGATGACGCCATCCTGGATGCGCGCTTCGACGATTCGGTCTCGGTGATCGTCCTGTGGGGGGAAGGCGAGAAGTTTTTCTGCGCGGGGGCGAACATCAGCATGCTCAACGAAGTCACGCCCAAGTTCAAGTATTACTTCTGCCTGCACGCCAACGAGACCCTGAACCGCCTGGAGCAGACCCCCAAGCTGGTCATCGCTGCGCTGAACGGCCACACCGTCGGCGGCGGGCTCGAGATCGCGATGGCCGCCGACATCCGCGTCGCCAAGAAAGACGGCGGCAAGATCGGCCTGCCCGAGGTGGGCCTGGGCGTTCTGCCGGGCACCGGCGGCACGCAGCGCCTGCCCCGGATCATCGGCAAGGCCCAGGCCATCGAGCTCATGGTCACTGGCCGGACCTTCGGATTCGAGGAGGCCCGGGAGATGGGGCTGGTGAACGCGATTTTCAAGGCCGATGGTTTCCAGAAACAGGTCAAGGAGTACGCCCGGGCGTTTGCCCCGCCCAACAAGGCCGCCAAGGCGGTCGGGCACATCAAGCGGTGCGTCCAGTCGGGACTGGAGGCCTCTTTCGGGGACGGTCTTGCCATCGAGCGCGAGCTTCAGCAGATACTGTTCCAGAGCGAAGACGCCAAGGAAGGGATCTCCGCCTACACCGAAAAGAGGACCGCCAAATTCTCTGGAGACTGATTCCTCCTCGGCCGGGGCCCGACCGGCCGTTTCGATAAATTGGGCGTGGCAGGATGCGCGCCCGCTTTTTGTGTCCCGACCCCGAGTTTCCCGCTCACTAACCCCTACGCTGACGGTGCACCTCTTACCATGATCGTGGAGAGATGGGCGGGGGAGGACGGTTACTTCCGTCGGCCCTGTTCGTCATACGTGTAGACGCCCCTGCCGGTCTTTTGGCCCAGGCGGCCGGCGGCGACGTGCTTCAGATGGATGGGGGTGGGGCGGTAACGGTCGCCGAGGGTTTTCTGGAGGTGTTCGAGGATGTGCAGGCGCGTGTCGAGGCCGACCATGTCCGCCATCTCCAGCGGCCCCATCGGATGGTTGAGCCCTAGGCGGACGGCGGTGTCGATGTCCTCGGCCGAGGCGACCCCTTCCTGAAGCATCCGGAACGCCTCGTTGCCCACCAGGGCGTTGACGCGCGAAGTGATGAAGCCGGGGGACTCGTTGACGACGACCGTCTCCTTCCCCATCCTGCGCGAGACCTCCTCGGCCGTCCCGATGGATTCCTCCGAGGATTCGAGCCCCCGGATGATCTCGACCAGCCTCATGATGTGGGGCGGGTTGAAGAAGTGCATGCCCAGGACGCGGTCGGGGCGGTTCGTCGCCCCGCCCATCTCGGTGACGCTCAGGGCGGAGGTGTTGGACGCCAGGATGGCGTGGTCGGGGGTGATGCGGTCGAGCCGGTCGAACAGGTCGAGCTTCGCGGCCATGTCCTCGACGACGGCCTCGATGACTAGGTCGGCGCCCGATGCGGCTTCTTCCAGGTCGAGCGTGAAGGTGAGACGCCCGAGGGCGGCCTTCATCTCGTCCCCGGAGACTTTGCCCCGCTCGACGCCTTTTTGAAGGTTGCGCCGAATCGTGTCCAGGCCTTTTTCCAGGGAAGCCGCGTCGAGGTCCAGGAGGCAGGTCGTATAGCCGCCCAGCGCCGAGACGTGGGCGATTCCGCCCCCCATGATCCCGGCCCCGATGACGGCGATTCGTTTGACTTCCACGGCGTGTTCATCCTTTGCCGGAACCAGGTCGCTGAACTCCCTGCGGGGGTTATCGCCCCGCAGGGCCGAGCGCGGAGAAGGTGAGCCGCGGCTGGCCATTACGTTCTGCGCTTGGTGTGCGGGGAAGTATAGCATAAGCTGAATATGGCCTATGGGCGCCCGATGGCGGGGAAAACCGCCGTTGTCCGTCCCGTTGCCGGAGGTCCTCTCGGTATGAACGCGGAACCGGGAAATTCGGTCGTCGAGACAGAGCGGCTACTCCTACGCCCCCTCGCGCCCGCTGACCTGGAGGATTTCGCGGCGGTTTTTTCCGACCCGGAGGTCACCCGCTATCTGGGGTACGACGCCGGGGACTACGGCCGAAGCAGACGGGAGCTCGAGTTCTGGATCAATGCCCGTGAGCGCCGGGGGACCGGCATGTCGGGGGTCGTGCACAAGGCCGACGGGAAGCTGATCGGACGGTGCGGGTTCGCGGCCTGGGAGCTGGACGGCATGCGGGAGATCGAGCTGAGTTGCGTCCTGAACCGGTCTTATTGGGGACAGGGGATCGCGACGGAGGCGGTCGCCGCCCTTCGTGATCACGGATTTCAGGCCTGCGGATTCCAGCGGTTCGTTTCCCTTCTCCATCCCGACAACACCGCCTCGGAACGCGTCGCCTGGAAGATCGGTATGACGTTCGAGCGGGACGTGCACTCAGTCACGCAGAGCCTTTCGCTCTTCGCCATTCATCGGCCGTAGCCGAAAGCGAAGCCGCCCCGGGCTTATTTTCGCTCGATCAAAACGACGTGGGGGGAATGCCGGCGGAAAATTTCGTGGGGGGGAAGGGGGCCTTCTTGTTTCGGCCGGACCGAGATGGAGAATTTTCGGGGCAGTTGAGCCTGGCCGAGAAGGACCCCCGCGGCGGAGATCTTCGTGGCGAACCGGACGGCCTCGACGCCTTGCTGGACGAGCCCGGCGGTGGCGATGCCGATGAGCGTCCCATGGGCGTTGATCACCGGTCCCCCGCTGTTGCCCTCGTTGATAGGGGCGCTCATGCGGAACTGGGCGATGTTGTCCTCCAGGCCGGTGGCGGCGCTTACCTGTCCGGAGATGATGCTCGGGTTCCGGCTCAACCGCGAACCCAGCGGATACCCCAGGGCGTGGACCGGCTCGCCGGGCCGGACTGGGGCGGCTAAATCTGGGACGAAGCCTTCGCGCTTCGGCTGCATGCCCTGGACGAGGACCAGGGCCAGGTCGTTGTTGGCGTCCTTGGCCGTCACCGCGCGCCCGGATAGGTTGCGCCTGAAGGGAAGGAGATGCGAATGTGCGCCGCCCCCTGGACGACGTGATAGGTTGTCAGGATGTGAGAAGTGTCGCGCAACAAAAAGCCCGACCCGGCGGATTTCCAGCAATGCGGGCCGGAGGGACGGGGAGGGCGGCCGGGGCCTGCGGGGACGCGGGAGATCCGGGCGGATTTCGCCTTCCCGTGGGTTCCGCGGGGCGCGTTTTCGTCCATGGGGCCGGTTGCTTGCTCCCGGTGCGTGACCGCTCCGGGCGGAGGGGAGGACCTCGCCCGGGCTTTTTCCAGGCGCTCGGGGGTTTGGGACAGTCTCGTGGAGTGGGATAGAGCGCTCCTGAAGTCCGCCAGCGCCGGCTCCGCGGCCTCAGACGAAGATCCAGCACGCCGAAGAGGTTGGCCCCGCGGTTCCGGGCTTCGGCCGGGCTCCGCGCGCGGAAGATGCGGGAGAATCGGTTGCGCAACGCCTTTCGGACGCCGCCGAGGGTTTCGCGCAGGCTTCGGACGGAATTATGTTAGTGGATCCTCGGTCTCTGCTCGACAACCATGAGATAACGGCATGCAAGAATCGTTCGTGAATCTGCTGATGGACAGATAAATTCCAAGAATGGTGAAAGTCATGAGGAAAGGGTGATGGCCGGACGTCGTGTTGCGCTCATCGAAATGGTATTCTCGTCCGCACGATGTCTTTGGAGAGGTTGAGATGCGCGGCCGCATCGGTTGGTCCCCCTTGATCGTATTCATCCTGGCGGGTTGTTGCGCGCCTGGTGGCCCTTTGGTCCGGGTCCCGCCGGCTCCGAATATCGAGGCGGCGCGCAAAGAGAATTCCGTGATTTGGTATACCTCGCTTCGGCGGGAAACGGCTGCCAGGCTGATGGAGGCCTTTCGCCGGGTTTCCGGGATCCCCGTTCGCAGCTTCCATGGGTCGGACGCGGCGTTGAAATCGCGGTTCGTCGGAGAGTGGGCCGCGAAGCAGGCCGGAGCGGACCTCCTCCAGTTGACCGACCCCGGGATGTTCGCCGACCTCGAAGCGCGTGGGATGTTGCGCCGGGCAGAGACGCCGAACCGCCTGAAGGTCCCGCGTTGGCTGAGGGATTCGCGGGGCTTCTGGGTCGCGTCCCACGTTGTGACGGTGGTCCTGGCCTATCGGCCCGATCGCCTCAAGCCGGGGAGTGTCCCCCGCTCCTGGAGCGCGCTGGCCGACGCGCGGTTCCGGAACCGGCTGATCGTCCCCGATCCGGCCGAAAGCGGGCCGGCTTTTTATTGGGCGGCGGCGATGGTGAGACTTCATGGCTGGAATTTTCTCGAGGCCCTGGGCCGGAACGCGGTGGCCGTCCTTCCCTACCGCGAAACCGCCGGAAGACTGGCCGCCGGACAGGCGTGGGTCTCGGGCGGGTTGTCGGGGGAGGATGTTTGGCGGGCGGGAAGGGTCGGGCGTCCGGTGGCGCTCGGGATTCCCGCCGAGGGTGTCCCGGCCATCCCTGCGGCGGCGGCCTTGCCGGAGGGGGCGCCCCATCCCATCGCGGGCGCGGTGTTCCTGGATTTTCTGTTGTCTCCGCCGGCCCAGCGGATTCTCGCCGGCGACGGATTTTACCCCGCCCTTCCGGAGGTCCGGGCGCCGGCCGGGCGCACGGCGCTGAATCGGCTCCGGCTGCTTCAGCTTCCCTGGGCGCGAACCGCCCAGTCGGGAGAGAAATTCCGCCTGAGACTGGGCCGAAGCCTGAAGGCCGCTGCCCGATCGGGTGCGCTTTCCCCTGAATCTCCCGGAGTCGCGGGGGCGCCCCGGCCGGCCGGCCGAAGGGCGCTGGCGCTCCCGGCGGGGCCGGTTATGGCGAGGCCGGTTCGCGGCGCCCACCCATGCGGAGGGTTCGGATTTCAAACGGCCGGACTTCAACCCTTCCGGGTCTCGATCCGAAGCCGGTGACTCCTCCTGTCGGCTATTGTCGTTTGACGAATATCGGATTGGTGATCAGGTGGGCGGAGCGTGAGACCTGGGCGTCCAGCCGGTAGTATACGGTTTTGCCCTTGAGGGATTCGGTGTCGACGTGCCGCATCTCAAGGGGCGTCTTCCCCTTGAATGTCCGGATAACCTTTCCATTTCGGATGAGCTGGACCGTGAGATCCCGGGTGCTGTCGTCGGAGGCTGAGATGCGGAACCGGATCTCGGAGGGGGTGTTGGTCGTCAAGGTTTCTCCGGACAGGGCCATCAGGTTCCGATCCCGCGAGATGACCTCAAAACGGTCCAGGCGCAGCCGCGCCGGGCCGTATCCCCGGACCACGTACATTCGTCCTTCCTGAAGGGCCGTCAGGACTTCCATCTTGGAGCGTTTTTTGAGCAGGAAGACGGTTTGGATGTCCGACAGCCGCTTTCGCGAACGAATTTCTTTCTTGTTGTGATAATCGACTCCCCCGTAAGCCCAGACGGGGGTCTTTCGCTTATTTTGGATGTATTCCCCGAGGACCCGGTCCCATTGCCGGCCGGGTTTGCTGGCGACGAAGTTATCCTCATAAATGGCGTCGAAAGCCGTATATCCCGTCGATTCAATCAGGACGTCGGGGTTGGGGTCCGTCTCCAGCGTCACGGGACCGAGGTTTTGCTTATTCAGGAGGGAGCCTTGATGCGCCCACAGGACGACCCCCCCCTTTTTGACGGCCGCGTTGATGAGGGCCTGGTACGGCAAGATGCCCGGGTCTCCACCGTAAGGATCGCTCGGGGGCTTCACGACGGGGAGCTCGTTCACCGCGAGCGGAACGAACGCGACAAAGATGAGGAACCCCAGAAACCGCCGGAATCCCCGCCGGAACATGAACAGGATGCCGATGAGGACCCCGAATCCGTAGATGGCTGAAAAGAGGTACGGCCAGACGGTCCGGGGAAACGCGGAGGCCCCCCTATCGAGCAGCAGGTTCGGCGAGACGCCTCCGGCCACGGGAAGCGACAGGAAATCCTCCGGCCGGTTCAGCCCGAGGATGTGCATGTGCCGCCGCCAGTTGTGGGCGACCAGATTCTTCTTGAAGGGATCGCCGCTGAAGTGGTAGTGGGCGGCCGCCTCGATGCCGGGGATGATCAAGACTTTCGGGTGCGCCCGATTCGCTTCCGCGACGGCCGCCAGGTATCGGCCCACGCCCGCCTGGAAGACCGAGCGTCTTTCCTGTCGAACGCGGAGAACGTTTTGAATCGGATAGACTCCCCATGTCATCGAGAGTCGGGCGTGATCGGTCAGGACGAGAATGCTGAGGCCGTCTTCCTCGGCCATTTTCGCCAGCTTGTTGACGGAGAATTCCCCCGAGCTGAAATTGGAGTGCACGTGCACCGCCGCGCGGTAGGGTCTCGGGGCCTGGGCCGCGGCCCGGCCGGAAAGGCCAATGCCCGCGACGACCAGGACAGCCGCGAAGAGGGGCGGGAGAAGCCTGAGGATTCGATCCCCCCGTCGGATCCCCGGCGTCCGCCCGGGCGGATGGTCAGAAAATGCGATCGATGACAAAGCTTGGAACCCCGTAGAGCGTCAGGTAGAGGACTAGGATGAGATAGAGTAGGCAGAGCAGGAAAGTGAATTTGCCGAGTCCGCGGGAGGGGTTTCGTCGGGCCATGGATTTATCGCACGTTTGAAGGGTTGTCGGGTCGCGTGATTCGGACGCCCATTCGGGCGCGGACCGAATCTGCGGGTGGTCATGGATGATCCCGCAAAGCGCTCACCATCCATCGGATGAACGGGTCGGCCCGGATGACGGCCCCGAGAATCGGAGAGCGGCCCATTTCAGCCTCCATGGCGGGTTCCGGAGATCCGGACGAATCCTTCGGGGCCTCAATCACCTGAGCGTATCTTAGCATCCCCGCAATGGCGCGTCACCCGTTTTCTCCGGGGGATCCACGGGTCGCCTCGGCTGGTATGGCGTTCCCCCGGGATAGCTGTTAGGCTGGCCGCGATGGGTTGGATGTCTTCGCGCTCGCGGACTCTTCCCTCCAGTATGTATGCGATTTTCGAGAGCAAAATTCACGCCGTGCATCGATCCCGCAGAATAAGGATCGCATGGGTGAGACCTTTTCCATCCGGACGGGGCCGATGAGAGTGCGCCTCCTCCCGCTTGCAGAGGAAAGAACCCCATGACCCGAAGTCAGACGGGGAGCGACCCCGACGGCCGGATCGTCATTGATGTCCTGGAGCAGGGGGGGGGGGTGAAGGAGACCCTCTCCGAGATCCGGCTCGGCCTGCTCCGAACCCCCCGCGAGATTTCTTCGAAATTCTTTTACGACGACCGGGGCTCGGCCCTCTTTGAGCGGATCTGCGAGCTGCCCGAGTATTACCCGACGCACGTTGAGCGCGCCCTGTTGACCCGGTTCGCGGATCGGATCGTGGACCGGAGCCAGGCGGACGTGCTGGTCGAGCTGGGCTCCGGAGCCTCCACGAAAACGCGCCTCCTGCTCGACGCCTTGGCGCGCGCGAATCGGCTCTCGGCGTATGTCCCCTTCGACGTGAATCAATCCTTTGTGCGGGAGGTCGCCGCTGGCCTGACGGCCGGATACCCAGGCCTCCGGGTTCACGGCGTCGTGGGCGACTTCATGAAGCATCTGATGTACATCCCGGACGGAGGCAGGCGCTTGGTGATAATCCTGGGCGGGACGATTGGAAATATACAGCCGAACCGGGCCACCGCCTTTCTCTCGGAGGTGTCGGACGGGATGAGCGCCGGTGAGTTCTTTCTGCTGGGGACGGACCTGATCAAGGACGCTGACCGCCTGGAGGCCGCCTACAATGACGCCCAAGGGGTTACGGCGGAATTCAACCGGAACGCCCTCCGGGTGATGAACGATCTCCTGAACGGCGACTTCGACCCGGAGGGCTTCGAACACCGGGCGTTCTACAATCGGGAGGAGGACCGGATCGAGATGCGCCTGCGCTCGAAGCGGGAGCAGGTCGTCCGGTTGCCGGGAATCGAGATGGAGATCGCCTTCGAGCGCGGGGAGGAGATCCTGACCGAGATCAGCACGAAATACGATCGGACCCGGGTCGAGGCGTTGTTGAGAGAGAGCGGCTTTGAGTTGGTCGAGTGGCTGACCGATCCGGAGAACCTGTTCGCCCTCAGCCTGGCGAAGAGGGTGTAGCGCCCCTCTCCCGCCGCACGTCACCCCATGAAATCGTACACGTCCTTTCCTTCCCTCGGCCGGCCGGCGACGGCCTCGATGGCGATCTTCCGCCCGTCGCGAAGCCCGCTTACCTCCACCATGGAGATCGCGGGCAGGTTCTCCGAAAAGGCGGCTTCCAGGGTCTTGTCCACGGCTTGGGTGTTGCGCGGGTCCGTCAGGTAGATGGTGCACCGGAGGACGTGGGCCAGGCGTTGCCCGTTCGCCGTCAGGACAAGTTCCAGGTTCTCGAGCGCGCGCGCGGTTTGTTCGGAGCACAGGGGGCTGACCACCTTTCCCGACTTGTCCACGCCCGAGATGGCCCCGGTGAACGTGAATCCGTTGCATTCGACCGCGGCGGGGAAGGGCCCGGCGTCCACCTCGGCCCGCACCCGCCGCAGGGGGCCATGGACGTTCGCTTCAGGCTTGTTCTCGGCCAAGGTCAGGACCCTCCCCATGACTTCGTTTCGCTGAGCGTTCCCCTCCCGGCTTTCCGCCCCGGGACGATTCTCGATGACCAAGCGGGGACCTGCGCCCGCTCTTTGGTCACACAGCCTTTGAAACCTCCTGAAGCCGCGGCGATCGCAGTCGCTCCGCCAGGTCCCGGGCCCACGCCATCTTTTCGGTGTCCATTTGGAGTCTCTCGGCGAAGGGGTCGTCGGTGGGTTTTGTGGCGTCGACGCCCAGTTTCGCCGTCACCCCCTGATCGCTTGCGGATGGATCCAAAATGGCGCCAAGGGCGCCGGGGATGATTACCAAGTCCCTGTCAGCCTGAACCCGGGTCGTCATGGCCCAGATAACATCAGAATCGTTAAAGACATCCACGTCGTCGTCTACGATGACGACGAACTTCAGGTAGTGGTCCACGCCCAGGGCGATGGAGATGGCGTGCTTGGCCTCCCCGGGGCGGGTCTGGCGCATCGAGATGAAGGCCGTGAAGGCGGCGCACCCGGAATTGGGAATCTGGACGTCTTTCACGCCGGGGATGGATTTACGCAGGGCGTTGCGGACTTCCATCTCCCTCAGGCAGCCCACCGTGGTGAGGTGGTCGCTGGCCATTCCGGAGGCGATGCTCTGGAACCAAGCGTCCTCGCGCATCGAGATGGCGTTGACTTGGAAGACGTTCTCCGTGCTTCTGGCGGAGAAATATCCCGTGAACTCGCCGAACGGCCCCTCGGCTTCCCGCGCGCCCGCAAGGAATTCCCCCTCGATGACAATCTCGCTCCAGGCGGGCACGTGAAGATCGAGGGTGGCGCATTTGGCGATCTCCATCGGCTCGCCGAACAGTCCGCCGACGGCCTGAAACTTGCTGACCTCCGGCGGCGGGTAGGACAGGGAGCCCATCGCGACGACGGGGTGAAGGCCCAGGCAGACGGCCGCCGGCATGTTTTCGCCCCGTTCTTCGTACAGGCGCAGATACTCGAACATTCGCCTGCGCGAGTGGAGGCTGCAACCCATCTTTCTCGCCCCCTTGACCTGAAAGCGGTGGTAACCTTCCGTCACGACGCCCGTGTCCGGATGTTGGGCCACCAGCATGCCGGCGGTGAGGTAGGGGCCGGCGTCTCCGGGGAAGTACGTGGGGATCGGGAGCCGGGCCAGGTCGGCGTCTTCGCCCTTGAGGACGATGTGGCGGAAGGGCGGGTCCTCGACGGGCGTTGGGTCGATGTAATCCTTGAGCCGGCCGGAATATTCTTCGGCCAATCGGTGCTCGGGCGTCTCGAGGGCCTTGGCCAGGGAGCGGCGTCCGGCTACAAGATTGCAGATTACGGGAACTTGATGGCCTTTGATGTTGTCAAAGAATAGGATTGGATGTTGCCCCCGCCGTTCATATTCGAGGACCAAGGCCATGATGTCGTATTCCAGGTCGACCGGCTCAGAGACCCGAACCAACTCCTCGGGGAATTCTTTTTCAAACGCCTGGATGAAGCTTCGAAGATCCTGGTTCATGGTTCCTCCTTACCGCCGGAGCGGCGGGCGGGATCGGGTCGGCCCTGATCGTAAATCCCAAGTGCGCAGTAGACCATTTGGACACATATCTTATCAAATCGGCAAATGAAGGGCGCGTTTTTGAGGAATGTGGTCCGGGGGCGGACGGGAGAGGATCCTGATCCCCCGGATGGTTTCAACGGCGAAGCGGGAGTTCTGGTAAAATTCCCTGATCTGTGGGCGCTGTCGTTTCCGGCGGTTTGTCCCTCGGGTGGGTGGACCATACGGGTCGGTTCCTTGCCCTGGGGTCGGGAATAATCTTGGAGGAGCGGATGGATGTCTCGGAGAGTCGGGTTCCCGATGAAGTTTCAAAAGATGATGAGTTTGCTGTTCTTGATGGTTTTGGGGATTGCCGGGCCGGTCTCTCCGGGGGCTGAGGCGCAGGAGATCAAGTGCCGGGCGCCCGGGTCGGAGTCCGCC
>CAYRGS010000027.1:0-4053 GCA_964423875.1 uncultured bacterium | reverse complement strand
AACCCTTGCGTCCATCGTGAAGGCGAGCGGCTCCTTCGAGACCAAGGTGCAGCGCATCCGGAACGTCTCGCCCAAAGGGGCGAACTTTGACATCATCGCCTTCCGGCTGTGCGAGGCCGCGCAGAACAGGCTCATCACGCGCGAGTTTTATCAAAAATACCTTCTTACAAGCCTTCGCCCCGTTGGGACTGTCGCCGAGAAGTGGAACCTGAGCGGGGACGTTTACGTCAAAGGCAATCGGACCGACCGCTTGGCGAACGCGGAAGTGGAGCTGGGCTTTGAGCCGCCCCGCGTGACCTCCACCGCGCCCGACGGCACCTTCAGCTTCGCCATGCGGGAAGAGGACGCGGGCAAGGCCGTGGTCGTCCGGATCAGAAAACCCGGCTACCGGATATTTATCAGCCGGGTAGTTCTGAAGCCCAACATGGGATCCCTCAAGGCCGGGATGCGCCCCCTCAAGGACACGTTTGTGTTTATCGGAAAGGTAACCAACAGCGAGGGGACCCGTCCGCTGGCTGGCGTCCGGGTGACGCTCGGGACCGATCCCCCGTCCGACGTCCGGACGAAGTCCGACGGACGCTTCCGCTTCGACGTGGACCGCGACAATCTTGAACAGTTCGTGAGCCTGCGGGTGGAGCAAAACGGCTACCGGTCCCATGTGCAAGACATCCGTCTGGCCGAGAAGATGAAGAAGCCCGTGACCGTGAAGCTCGAGCGCACCACCTTCCGCGTGCGGGGATCCATTCGGGACAAAGAGACGCAGGAGCCCCTGGAAGGCGTTCGGATCACCCTCAGGACGGAACCGGTAACGCGGGCGTCCACCGGCAGCGACGGGAAGTTCAACCTTCGGGTCCCGATGAAATACGACGGCGAGTTCGCCGCTTTTCGGGCCGAGAAGCCGGGTTTCAAGGCGTACACGGCGGACATCGAGCTCGTGAAAGACGGTGGGGATCCGGTCGAGGTGGAGATGTCCTTGGCCCAGTAAGAGAGGAACCCAAAGAGGTCGGGATTCTTGAGAGGAGTCGGGCGAAGTGAAAAAGTGGGCGCCGTTTATCGCGATGCTGTTGCTGTTTTTGTACGTGGGGAGCGTTGCGGCCCAGGACGACACCCCTCCCGCCGCGGAGGACAAGCCCCCGCCCTCCTCATTGCTTGAAGAGGACGACGAGGAGCTGACGGACGAGAAGGGCATGGCGCCGCTTGCGCCGTTCAAGGCCCCGAAATTCAAGGCGATGGAGAGGTTCAAGCGGGAGGAGGAGGAGGAAAGGCGCAAAGAGAGAGAACGCCGCGCCTCCCGTCCGCGCAGCGTGCCCGGTGCGCCCACCGGGGCGATCACCGCGCTCACCCTGGCCGACTTGATGGCCGGCGGCGAGTCGCACATCAATCAACTGGTTCTGCTCAAGGTTTACTACATGGGCAAGGGGAGCTTGAAAGGGAAACAGTTCAAGATCCCCCGGGGAAAGTACAACAACATCCGGGTCCGGGACCGGGACCTCGAAGTCCTGAACCTGATCTTCGTGCCCAAAAAAGATGCGAGCATCCTCAGCCGCCTGAAGCGGAACTTTCGCGTCACAATGGTGGCGAAGGTCATCGATGTTCACAACCTGACCGACATGCCCATCCTGGTTGTGACGGTCCTGAAAAAAGGGTGGGAATTCAGCAAGGAGGATTTCCTCCCCGAGGGAGAGGAGCCCCCCGTCGCCTCCGTTCCCCCCGACGCGGACGACACCCCGGTGGACTCGGAAACGCCCGACGTGGACGCTCCCTCGGCGGACACCGCCCCCGACTCTGAAACCTCGGCCGAGGACACGCCGCCGCCCGATGATGACGCGCCGCCCGATGATGACGCGCCGCCCGATGATGACGCGCCGCCCGATGATGACGCGCCGCCTGATGATGACGCGCCGCCCGATGATTGAACGAGGAGGCGCGTATCGCGCCCTCCCCCTCCCCTCCGGCGGCGAATTGACCCTCACGGCTTGACGGCCACGCGCAGCGGATTTCCCTCGCGCTTTTCGAACATCTCCATGGCCCGTCCGATCTCTTCCAGCGGGAACTCGTGCGTCAGCATCCGCTCCGCGTTCACGGCCCCGTCGGCGATGAGCTGGATGGAGGGGGGATAGCAGTTGGGCGAGCCCCGGGCGCCCAGAAGGCTGATCTCGTCCAGGACGAGGCGGTCGGTGTTGATGGGGATTTCCCGGCCTCCCGTGATGCCTTCCAGGACGACGCGTCCGCCGCGCTTGACCATCCCGATGGCTTGGAGGGTGGCCTCCGGCGATCCGGAACACTCGACGACGAGGTCGACGCCGGCTCCCCCGGTGTCGTCCATGACGATCCGGACCGGGTCTTCCCGGGTGATGTCGATGGCGAAGTCGGCCCCCAGCTCCTTGGCGACCTCTAGGCGGGGGCCGCGTCCGGTGATGTAGGTCTTCGACGCGCCGTAGTGCTTGGCCAGCTCCAAGACGCACAGACCCAACAGCCCGGGGCCGGTGATGGCGACCTTGTCGGTGGGCTCCACCCGGCCGCCGCGGTCCAGGGCGTGCATGGCGATGACCACCTGGTTCACAATGACCCCCTCCTGCCAGCTCATGGAATCGGGAATCCGGTGGAGATTGTTCGGCGGCGCCACGCCGTATTCGCTGAAGGCCCCGTTGAAGGTATGGCCCAGTAAACGGTAACCGCCCTCGATGTCCTTTCCCGCTGCTTCGCAGATATGATAGTCGCCGCGGATGCACCGGGCGCACTGCCCGCATCCGATGGTGGGCTCCGCAATCACCCGATCGCCCACCTTCAGGTCCCGCTTGACGTTCCGGCCGAGCGCCGCCACGGTCCCGCACCATTCGTGTCCCTGAATGAAGGGGTAGTGGGGAGGCCAGAGGGGACGCATGTGCCCGGACAGGATGTGCAGGTCCGTCCCGCAGATTCCGCACATCTCCACCCGGACCAGAACGTCGTCGGGCTCATGATCGGGCAGGGGGACCTCCTCCACCCGTATGTCGTTCGCTTCGTGCGTGACGGCGGCTTTCATCGTTTTGGGAAGGGCAGTCAACGCGATTTCCTCCAGTTGGGCGGCCTGGCCCTCGCCGGCCTGCGTTGCGATTGATTTACATGTCCATTCGATTGTAACCTGGGGCCTGAATTCTGTCACATGCGGGGGGGCGGGGGGGTACAGTTTCAGCCCGTCCCGGCCACATCGCATTGCTCTGGAGGGGATGATGATTCGCAGGGAGTGGGAAGACGACTGGGTTCTTTTTTCCCAGCCGGAGCACGCCCGAATCTCCGGTGTTCTGGCCGAGGCCTGGGGCTCCGGAGATTTTGCCCGGCCCGAGCCGTGGGACGACATTCTCCGGGCGACGTACGAGCATGACGTCGGCTGGACGGATTGGGAGAAGGCGCCCACCCTCAATGCGGACCGCCTGCCTGCGCACTTCACCGAAACTCCCGTGGATGTGAATTTCGATATCTTTCGCAAGGGCGTCCAGAACGTCTACAGCCGGGGATATCCCAATGCCGCTGCTTTGGTCAGCCGTCACGCGGCCAACATCTACATGGGGATCCTGGGGGGGGTGGGGGCCCGGCCCCTGTCGCCCGAGGAAAAGAGCAAGATGAGCGCATACGTTGCGGAGCAGGAGGAGTGGCAGGCCGAGATCTGCCGGGAGATCAACGAGGGGGCGGGCAAGGATGAGGCCGTCACCCTGGAAGACGTGAATCGACACGGCAAGTTCGTGACCGCGATGGACACGATCTCGCTGGTGCTTTGCAACGGCTGGAACCACCGGAACCGTTTGCAACAGGTGCCGGTCGGGCCTTCGGAGGAGGATGGCCTCGCCGATATCGCCCTGGATCTCGCGGACCCGCACACCCTCCGGGTCTCCCCCTGGCCGTTTTCGCGGGATTGCGTGGAGGCGACCGCGCGGGGCCGCCGCATCCCTCGAGAGCAGTTCGATTCGGTTGAGGGCCTCCACGCCGTGCTCCGGGACGCCCCGCCGTTCGAGATAACCTTCCGCCTGACGCCCGGTTGAGCGGGATTTCTCAAAACATTTTTGCGACGTAAAT
>CAYRGS010000026.1:387-36354 GCA_964423875.1 uncultured bacterium | reverse complement strand
TCCGCCGGTGATGAAGGCGATTTGCTCCAGCGGGCTGTCCGGCGCCGCGCCGTGCCAGTGCTTCTCGCCCGGGGAAAAATACACCATGTCGCCCGGGGCGATGACATCTGGCTCTTTTTTTCGAAGACAATCCTCCCAAGTCTGGGCCAGTCCTTTTCCGCTGACAACGTAGAGGATCTGCTGCCCGACGTGGTGGTGCCAGAGGGTTCGGGCGCAAGGCTCGAAACGGACGATGGCGGTTCTCACGCGGGACCCCTCGTCGATGTCGATCAACCGGCTCATCCCCACTTTCCCGGTGAAATCATATTGTCCCGTTAAAGGTTTGACCACCGGTTCAGAGGGAGGGGTGTATGGAACCAGCAACATGGCGAGCTCCTTTATCCGACTTTATGTGATTCCCAGTGAGGCCAGGGGTCCGAATCCGAAGAAACGCCTGGAACCGAATCCACGGTATTTCGGCGTCCAGGCGCACATCGGTTTGGGTTCACTCTAACCGCGGGGCCGCCTGAAGAAAGGACTCCCTTGAGAGGAACCGATAAAATGCGACGCAAACCCAAGGCTCCCGATGGCTGCGTCCGGCCCCGGAGACTCGCCGGGGCGGGGTTGGGTTAGTCGTTGCTTTCCCTGTTGGGCGAATAATCGAAGAAGCCCCGTCCGGTCTTTCGCCCCAGAGCCCCATCCTGAAGCATCCGGTCGAGCAGGGGCGGCGAGGCGAATTGCGGATCCCGGGTTTGCTCGTGGAGAGAACGGGCGACCGCGCGACTTGTATCCAGCCCCACCATGTCCAGCAACTCAAACGGTCCCATCGGGTGCCCCAAGCCCAGGCGGATGGCCTTGTCGATGTCGGCGGGCGAGGCCAGTCCGCCATCCAGTGCCCGCATCGCTTCATTCAGGAATGGGGTGATCAATCGGTTGACGATGAAGCCGGGCTGGTCATCGCAAACGATGGGCTCCTTCCCGAGCCGGCGGATAAAGTCAATCCCCTCGGAAACCGTTTTTTCCTTGGCGATCTTCGTCCGGACCACTTCCACGAGCGGCATCAAGGGAGCGGGATTGAAGAAATGAAGCCCGATGAAGCTCCCGGGCCTTGAGGTCTCGCGCGCGAGCGACGTAATGTTGAGCGAGGAAGTGTTGCTCGCGAAGACGCAGGACGCCTTGCAAACCTCATCCAACCGGCGAAACAGACTCACCTTGAGGTCCATGTCCTCCGAGACGGCCTCAATCACCAGGTCGCAATCCACAAGATCTTCGAGGCGGGTTGTCCCAACAATCCCGGCGAGTACCGCATCCCGCTCCTCAGCGGCGACCTTCCCTCTTGTCACCCCCTGGTCGAGAAAAGCCCGGATGCGCTCCATTCCCCCTACGAGCGCGTCTTCGTCCATTTCGGTGACGAGGACCGGGAGCTTCGCCCAGGCGCAGACCTGGGCAATCCCAGCGCCCATTGTCCCGCAGCCGATCACCGCCACACTCGCCACCGGCATCTTTGAAATCCTCCCTGATTGTTTCCATAAGGCAGGGCGACGCCTCGAAACCGCTTGTCTACTTTTCCTTCTTGGTGCGCGCCCCGGCCGACCCCGCCCTTTCGGGGGCGGCGGACCCCTCTTGACCGTCCGGGGAAAAGACACGGTACGTTCCGAGCCCGACGGCGACCTTCTCTCCGGGACCGCACCACACATCCATCTCGGTGACCGCCACAGTCTTTCCCAACCGCACGACGCGGGCATCCGCAAAGACGCGCTTACCTACAGCGCCCGTGAGAAAGTTGATCTTGAACTCGATGGTCAAGACTTCTCCGCCCGGAACGAGGGTCAAGACCGCATACGCGCCCGCCGCGTCGGCCAGCAGACCCAGGAGGGCGCCGTGCAGCCGTCCCCGCTCCTGACGCAGCTCAGGCCGATTCCGGATTCCGATTCGGGCGAAGCCTTCGTCAAGCCGGACGATTCGGTAGTCGAGGGTCGCGACCACCGGCGCGGCGGCGAACGCTTCCCGAAGCCGCCGGTAATGACGCCGCCGCGCCGCTGCCGACAACGCCCCCCTCTCCCGGCTCAACACGCAAGCAATCCGGCGACCGGCTTGGACCCGTTCAATAGCTTCCTCCTCGGGCGATTCAACCGCGCGCGCCGCCCGGCGGCTACCGGCCGACGAACTTCGGCTCCCTTTTTTCCAGGAACGCGTTTACCCCTTCCTGAAAGTCTTCGCTCATAAAGGTCTTCACCGTCAGGGCGTCGCCTTCCTTGACGGTCGTCAAGCCCGGGTCGGCGGCGCAGGTGTTGACGGTTTCGTTGGCCCCGGCGATGGAGAGCGGCGCCATGCGCACGATGGTCCGCGCCATGTCATACGTGATCTTCTCCAGATCGGCCAAGGGGACGACCCGGTTCACGAGGCCGCACTGCTTCGCTTCCTTGGCGTCGATCACCCCGGCCGTGAAAAAGAGCTCCTTCGCTTTCGCGGGGCCGATCAGGCGGACCGTCCGGACGGTGTCGTGATAGCTCACGCTGATGCCGACCCGCGCTGACGGGATGCCGAACTTCGCGCCCTCCGCGGCGATGCGGATGTGACCCGCCGTGGCCAGGATCATCGCCCCTCCGTACGCGTAGCCATGGATCATGAAGAGCACGGCCTTTGGACAGCGCTCCAGGGATTCCAGGGCCGACTGGATAATCGGGAACTCCACCTTCGCGTGCTCCGGGGACTTCATCAGATCGGTGAATTCGGAGATGTCCCCGCCCGCGGAGAATCCCTTTTCCCCGGCCCCCCGATAAACGATGGCCCGCACCCCGGGGTCCGCGACCAACCGCTCCATGATTCCGGAAAAAGACCCCCACATCCCGATGGTAATCGCGTTCCGCTTTTCCGGGCGGTTCAACGTCACGGTCGCGATGCCTTCCTGGACGTCAACCCGTAAATGATCCGACTCCATTCCACCCCTCCTGGAGGAAGCCGGCGGAGAACGCGGACTTCCCCGTTTAACCTCTCTTTAGATCGGAAAGCCTTCGAGCTGAATCACGCCATCCTTGACCATCAACTCATCGTCCAGGAAGAACGTCACATCACGGACGACACAATCCCGGTGGCCCGGTGCTTTGTTTGTCCCCCCATAGCCAATGTTGTCCCCGATGCCGAAATGGGCGGTGCCCAGGCCGGACTCGCCCTCCATGTCGCGATCCAGCCGGTTGGCCTTGGGGTTCATCCCAAGGGCGATCTCCGCGATGACGTATATATTCGGGTCTTGGTACGCCGCCAGGGCGTCCCGGAGGAAGTCCGCGAAGACCTTCCCGCCCCCCTCGCTCCGGATCTCCGTAATCCGGCCGCCCTCGACACTCATCTCGAAGGGCGCCGTCACCTCCCCGAAGGGGGTGTGCTGGACGCGCCCGTCGACGACGATCACACCCTGCGTTGAATCCTCGATTGGACCGATGCCGACCTCCATGTGGGGCGGCGCCTCGTACCTGCCTTTTTCCCGGCAGATGCCCGAGAGGGTTCTCCCTTGCCGGCCCTCGATAACGGCTTCGATGCGCGTGCCCGCTTTCGTTTCCACCCGGACCCGCTTGGCCTCGGTGAATTTCTTGTCCAGGGCCATGAGGTGTGGATGAAGGCCCTCGAAGTCCGCCCAAGCAGGTCCGTTTTTTCGCAGGACAATTTCATCCAGGGCCGGCCACGTGCAGTACCGCGCCCCCGCTTTGCAGGCCTCGATGCGCGAGGGAGCGCTGCCCACCCAGATCTTGCACATCTCCAGAACAACGTCCGAGGTTTTCATCGCCTCAACAACCATGGGCGGCGGCAGGTCGCCCACATGGTCCCGCGTCCGCATGACCATCGTCGCGACCTCGGCGTCGCGCTCGGCGCAACAGATTGCGAAAAGCTCGGCCAGCTCGAAGTTGAAGCCGCTGTCCGTCACGATGAGCACCTGCTCGCCGGGCGCAATGCCGACGCACTGATCCAAGATCCGGCGGATGGAGCTCACCGCTTCCAGTTTGTCCACCGTCTGCATCCTCATCCTCCCCGTTCCACGGCGCGTCCGGAGGCGCCCCTGGATTGTGGCGCCCGGTTAAACGATTTCCCCTTCTCTCCAGGCCTCAATTTCCTCGGACGACAGACCGACAAGGTCGCGGAGAATCTCTTCCGTGTGCTCACCCAAATCGGCCGCCCCCCCCTGGGGCCCGACCGTGGAGCGTGAGAACCGAATGGGATTGTTGATCACCTTCATGCCCCCCCGGCGGGGGTGCTCCACCTCGACCACCATCTCCCGGGAGCGAACCTGAGGGTCTTCCGCCGCTTGATCGATTCGGTTCACCGGTCCGCACGGGATCTTGATCTTCTCCATCGCCTTCGTCCATTCCGACGTGGTGCGCGAGCGCGTCAGATCGAAAAGCATCCCTTCAAGGATTTCCCGGTTGGCTACGCGCCGCGGATTGGTCTTGAAGCGCTCATCCTCCGCCCATTCGGGACGGCCGAGATCCCCGCAAAAGGTTTCCCATTGCGTGTCGTTGGCGATCGCCAGAATCATGTAGCCGTCCGCCGTCGGGACGATTTGAACGGGCGTGGCCACGGGGTGGCGCCCTCCCTCCGGCTGGGGGACTTCTCCCGAGCAGAAATATCGCGCGAAGGCGTTCTCCAACAGCGCCACCTGGCAATCCAGCATCCCGACTTCCACAAGCTGGCCCTCGCCGGATTGTTCGCGCTCTCTCAAAGCGGCCAGGATGCCGACGGTCAGAAACATCGATGCCCCGATGTCGCCGATGGAGAAACCCGCGCGGACGGGGGGCCGGTCAGGCTCCCCGGTGATGCTCACTGTCCCGGCCATGCCCTGAATCAGCATGTCGAACGCCGTCCGGCGGGCGTAAGGGCCCGTTTGCCCGAATCCGGAGCACGCCGCATAGATGATTCCCGGGTTTTTTTTCCGGAGCGTTTCGTAACCGAGGCCAAATCGCTCCATGGCGCCCGGCACGAAGTTCTCCACCACGATGTCCGACCGGGCGGCAAGACGAAAGACGGCGTTCTTAGCCTTCTCCGTTTTCAAATCCAGCGTCACGCTCCGCTTTCCCCGGTTGACGCTGAGGAAATAAGAGCTCACGTCCCCCTCGTAATAAGGTCCGACGTTCCTGGAAGGGTCTCCGCCTTGGGGATGTTCAACCTTGATGATTTCGGCGCCCAGATCGCCCAAGACCATCGTGCAGTAAGCGCCCGCGAGGAACCGGGTGAGATCGAGAACCTTTATCCCCTCTAGCGGTCCGGCCATTTTGTTCTCTCCCCGCGGGCTAACGTCCGTTCTCTTCCCCGCACGCGTCCATCATGATTTGACCATAGATGCGCGCGGCCGTGACGAGATCATCCACAAATACATGATCCTCCGGCGTGTGCGCGAATTCTTCGCTCCCCGGTCCGAACCCGACGCAGGGGATGCCGGCCTTTTGAATGAATGTGCCATCCACCCCGAAGCGCCATGCGCCCGGGCTCCCCGGGTCGCCCATCACCTTCCGGCGGGCCCCCCGGGCGAGTTCAACGACCTTCTCTCCCGGGTCGCAGAAGAGGACCGGAAAATCCTTGAGCAAAGAGACGTCGCCCTCGAACCCGCCGTCCCGGGCCAGCCGGTCCAACAGGGCGCGGACCTCCCCCTCGACGCTTTCCGCCGACTCGCCGGGCAGGTACCGGCGGTCGAGCACAATCTCGCATCGGTCCGGCACAACGGGCGTCAGCCGTCCGGGCTTGGCCACGATGTCGATGACCGTCATCGTGCAATCCCCCAGAAACTCGTGCGACGGAAGTTCGTAGTCGCGCTGGAGGCTTTCCAGGAAGCGCTGCATCAGGAAAATGGCGTTCACGCCGTTACCCGGGTTGCTCGCATGGCAGGTGCGGCCCTTCGTCGTCACGAGGAACTCCAGCTTCCCCCGGTGGCCCACGTAAACTTCCAGATTGGTCGCCTCCCCGCTCACGGCCATGTCCGCCCGGACGCCGTCCGCTTCCAGGACATACAGAATGCCCTCGCCCCGGGCGGCCTCTTCTTTCACGACCGCCGTCACCACGACCGATTGGGCGAGCGCCGTCCCGGCGTCCCGCACCGCTTTGACCGCGTAGATCATGGCCGCGACGGCCCCTTTCATGTCGCACGCCGCCCGCCCGACGAGCGCCGTTCCCTCCCGCCCGAATCGGCGCCCGTCCACCAGGTCTCCGGAATAGGGGTCGGGCATCGACCCGGTCTCGGCATGGTCGATATGGCCGTTGAACATCAAACGAAGGCGGGGGTCCCGGCCGTGGAGGAAACCCAAGACGTTCCCGATGGGGTCCCGTCGGACCTCGTCGAATCCGGCTCGCCGCATCTCAGCCTCGACGAGCCGGCTGATCGCTTCTTCCCGCCCGGTCGGGCTGGGCGTTCGAACCATGGCCTGGGTCAAGGCGATGAGCCCTTCGGCATCCACAGTCGGGGCGGTGGATCCAGCGGTCATGGCTTGCCTCTACCGGAAATGGGGGATTACGGTCTCGCCAAAGGTTCTCAGGATCTGATGCCTGTCCGGACCGAGCGCGAAGATTTGTATCTGCTGTATGCCCTTATCCGCCACCCGGTGAATCATTTCGCGGACTTCTTCCGGCGCGCCGGCGAGGACGAATTTCTGTACGAGGCTTTCGGGCACCAGCTCGGCGGCGTCCAGCGCCTCATTGAGATGCCCCCCCGAATAGGCCGCGCGGATCCGGTCCGCCTGTTCCTTGGACACCCCTATCGCTTCGGTCGCTCTTGGCGCCGTTTGCGGGAACCAAGCGGCGTGGAGCCGGCCTTCGCGGATCGCTCTGGCGCGATCCCGATAAATGCAGCAGTTGAGAATCAGGCACAACTCCAAATTCGCCACAGACCGACCGGCCTTCTCGGCGCCCCGCCGGAGGTGAGAAAGGGCGTAGTCCACGCCTTCGGGTGCAATCCCCGCCTGGATGATGACCCCATCGGCGACTTCCCCCGCGAGCTCCAGCATCCGCGGGCCGGACGCCGCCATGTGAATGGGAATCTCGGATGTGAAGCCCGAACGCAGCTGCCCTTCTTTGACGCGGAAGGTCGGGCCGTCATGGCTGATTTTTTCGCGCCTCAAAAGACGGCGAATGAGCTCGACCATTTCCCGCAGCTCTGCGACACGCGCCGGCCGTTGCCCGAGCTCGGTCTGCGGGCGGTCGCCGGCTCCGACGCCCAGGATCGTCCGGCCTTGGGCGATCTCATCCACCGTCGCGATGGCGTTCGCGGTGACCGCGGGGTGTCGGGTGAAGGGATGGGAGACGTTGACGCCGATCCGGGCGCGGGTTGTATGCAGGGCGAGGAGAGTGAGGTAGGGGTACGCGTCTCGGGCGTGGAGGGAAGCGTCCGTGTTCCAGATCGTGTCGAAGCCCAGATCCTCGCACATCTCCACCACCTTGATGAATTCATTGGGCGGGTCCGTCGCGATGATCACCGCGCCGAATCTCATAACCATGGTCCCCTCTCCCCAGGCCTTTCGCTGATCGAAACATATCCTGTCGGCTTACGTCTTCGAACCGATTGGCAAACGATTCCGGCCCTTTTCCCCGCAACCTCCCCAACAGGGCGCGGACAAACCGGACCGCGCGGCCGGCCCCGGAGCGCGAAACTCCGAAGCCGGATTCCCGACGGTTTTCTTCAGGGACAGTCCCGCTCCCTTACTTGGGCATAATTTTCGGGATGAACCGGTTGGTGTAGAGGTCCTCCACCGGCATAACGTTCTTGATGCCGTAAAAGCGCGCCATGAGGTCCCGCGTCCGCGTCATCGTCTTCTTCGTCATGAAGCCGTAGCCGTGCTTCCTGGCCTCGGCCGTGACGAAATGGTCGGCCAGAACGTCCATGATCTCCCGGGCGATTTTGGCGTCGGCTTCCCCATGGTGCTTCAGGTAGATATCCGTGGCTGCCTGGCGGTTTTCCACAGACCAGGCCCAACCCTTGACGGCTCCCCGGACGAACCCGCCCACGAATTTCGGCTTCTCCGCGATGGCCTTGTCGGAGGCGATCACGCCGTTCCCGTACATGTTGAGGCCATGCTCCGCGAAGCGCATGGCCACCATCCTCTTGCCCGCCTTGCGGGCCATTTTCCGGATCTGCGGCATCTCCGCGGCGTAGCAAACGGCGGCGTCGGCATTGCCGGTCATGAGGCTCGGGATGACCGCCGCATAGGAGGAAGTGAGCCAGGTGATGTCCGCCACCTTGAAATCGTTCATTTCCGTGAAGGCCGGGAAGATCACCCGCGTGGACGCCTTGGCGGTGGAAGCGATCTTCTTGCCGATCAGGTCTCTCGGCTTGGTGATTCCCGAGCCGCCCAATGCGCAGATGGTGTGCATGGTCTTCATGTGAGTCATGGCGACTTCTTTGACCATGGCCCCTTTAGATCGCGCGACGACCAAGGTGGCGGAGTCGGCGGCGCCGATATCCGTGGCGCCCGCGTGGACCTTCTTGACGGCATCCCCCGAGCCATAGCCCCGAAGGATGTCCACATCCAGACCTTCGGATCGCCAGTACCCTTTATCAAGGGCGACGTAAAAAGGAATCGTCTGGGCGACCAGGATCCAGGAAAACCCGAATTTCACCTTTTCCGCGGAAAAACCCGAAGCGGGGACCAACACAAAGGACAGACAGAGAAGAATCCCGACCCAGACATTAAGGCGAAGCCATTTGGCGACCCGATTCATAGACAGACCCTCCTGAGGTTTGGTTAGAGAGCAACGGCTGCCCGAAATCCATGTTTTTAGACTTCCAGCCAATATACCATCAATTTCCTGAGAGCGCGCCATTCGACGGACAAATGCTATAGTTCGGTAGTTTTCGACACTCGGCGGAGAGAAAGATGAAGGTTTGGACCCTCGATGCCGACAGAGGCGGCCCCGCACCGGCTCGGTCAACTTCCCGGTGAACGGTAAAGACACGAGGACCCGCCGCATTCTCCCGACGGCTGTCCTGATTTCCGCACTCGCTCTTGGCCACCACCCCTCGGCCCGAGATCGCCATTCAACATCGGCTACAAAGATGGCCTGAAAATCGAGTCCGTGAACAAGGATCACGAGTTGCGGATCGGAACGGAAACCTACACGCAATTCAGCGCGCTCCCCGAGGACGGGAACTTTCTGCTGAGACGCGGCCGGGTGACCTTTCAGGGCGGGCTGTTCCGGGCTTCACTTACCGGCTGACCCTCGCGGGGGCCGGAAGCTCGCTGCTTTCTTTGAACACGTACGTGGGGTGGAAGCGATACAGAGCCTTCCGAATCCGGGTCGGTCAGAACTTGGCCCCCTTCGGAGACGAGGCGCTCACGAGCCGCTTCAACCTGTTTTTCCTCGAACGCTCCATGATCGCAGACAACCTGCGCGAGAGCGTGGCCCGGGGGTCTTCGTTTTCAGCGACCCGCACCCGGCCGTCCACCTGCGGGCCGCCGTCACCAACGGGACCGGCTCCAACAACGACGACAACAGCAAGAAGGACTTCTCCTTCAGGGCGGTGGGAAGACCCTTCAAGCCGACCGCGTGGCGGGACCACTGGCCCATCGAGGTCGGCGCGAACGCCTCCGTCGGCCTGCAACCCCACAACCCCGTCGGCGGCCGGACGCGGCTCTTTCTCCGAGACAACCGGCTGAGAGTTTACAACGCCGCCACCGAGGGCCTCAGGACCCGCTTGAGCGTGCGACATTGGGTAAAACAAAGACTACCAGAAGAAGGAGGGTCTCCCTCTCTCCGCCCTGGCCAAGCTCATTTACGAAATCCAGGAGCGCGAAGGCCCGACGCTGGGGGGGGGGAGGAGCTCGTCGCCTGTTTCGACTCGATCGACATGGACGACGGCAACGGGTCGGACAACTCTGAAAACCTGCTCGGCCAGAGCGTGGACACCTTCGGCCTCGGCCTCAACTACCGGCCGATCACTAACGCCGGAGACCGAGACCCCTTCAAGAACGGCGGGGGCGCCTGGGCGTTCCTGTCAGCATTCTATCTGAAATATTAACCGGACCCGTTATAGACTTCCACCCGCGTGACGGACCTCGGGACGGGTTTCCCCCAGCCAGCCGCAGGCGAACGCCTCCCGGACCCCTTCTCGCGGGGCGAACATCAGAAGCAGGATCGAGGGGATGACGACAATGGACGAGAGATAGAACATGCCGCTCAGACCGAGACCGGCGGCGATGGCACCCATCACCACGCCGGATAGCGCGATTCCCAAATCATACGAAGCGTAGAAGATGCTGAAGACCTTCCCACGGTTCTCGTCATTGGTTTGATCCGCCACGAAGGCCCCAATCGCCACTTGGAAGCCTCCGAACCCGGCCCCATAAATCACGGCCGCCAAGATCAGCGTGGGCATCCCCGCAACGCCCCCGACTGCGACGAAACCGACCCCGAGCAACACAACCGAGCTGAGCGCGATGGGCATCCGGCATTGCCGGTCCGAGGCCTTCCCGGCGAAGATCTCCACCAACGTAATCGAGAGGGAATACACGAGATAAAACGTTCCCAGGTTCCCGGCCATCCGTTCCTTGACGTGGATGGGGATGAACGTCGTCAGGCCGCCGTGAGCGAGGGTGAGGAGGAACATGGCCACCGTGACGAAGATCAACGTCCGGTCCTGGAGGAACTCCTTCAGAGCCGCCCGGTTGGTCTCGATCTCTACCTCCGAGCATTCCCCGCCGAATTTCGCCAGGATCATGGCCGCGAGACCCACGACGGCCGCGACGATGAACACGGTCTTGTGCCCCCACATGTCCAGGGTAAAGCTTCCCAGGATCGGGCCGATGCCGAAAGCGACCGCCCGGGAGATGCCGAACAGCCCCATGATCCCCCCGCGATTCTCGGAGGTTGTGGAGGAGGCCACGATGGCGTTGGAGGCCGTCGAATGGAACGCCATGCTGACGCCGTGAATGACCCGGATGGGGTAGATCCAGATTAACCCGGGGGCGAACACGTACAGGAGCGTGCAACCCGTCAGGATGCCGCCGCCGAATCGCAAGGTGCATCTCGCCCCGTAGCGGTCGATGACCTTTCCGATGTACGGACGGGAGCCCAGGAGGCCGACGGCGAAAATGCTCATCACCAGGCCGATCTGCGTCGTACCGACCTTGAAATCCGCCAGGTAGAGGGGAAGCGTCGGGATCAGCATGGCGAAGGAGGTGTAGAAGAGGATCTCGGTGAAGAAGATGATGTAGAGGTTCTCTTTGCTGAACGCCAGCAAGGTCTCGACAATGCCGCCCTTCTTGTCCATTTCCCCGCGTTCTCCCCTCGGTTTCGCACGCACCCGTCACGATCGTGGAAGGCGCCTCAGGTCCGCAACCGCTCCGTAAGCCAATCGCAGAAGTAGGGAACGGTGGTCGGAAAGTTGTCGTACTGACAGTGGACCCCACCCGGCTCATCGGCCCGGTACTGAAGGAGCTCTTTATCTTCGGACGAGACGCCGTCGAACGTCCGCCGGGCGTGCGAGATCGGCATCAGGTGGTCCCCCTCTCCGTGAATCACGAGGATGGGGCAAGCAACCTTGTCGATCACCGATTCCAATGTGAATGCCGTCAGCTTCTCCCGGGTTTCTTCGGGCGATTTCGAGCCCGTCAGCCACTGGAGCTGGCCCCGAAAGATGGGGTAATCGTCGAAGAACTCGACGGCCGCGAACATGGCGCCGAAGACGACCAGCGCCTTCACGCGGGAGTCGAAAGCCGCGGCCCGCGGGCCGTAATAGCCGCCGAAGCTCCGACCGATGACGCCCAAGCGGTCCCCGTCCACCTCGGGCCGGGCGGCCAGGACGTCCAGCGCCGCGCCCACGGGAACCTCGTAATCGGGACGGCTGAAGATCTCCTGAAACCGGAGGGTCTCGCCCTGCCCCGGATAATCCAGCACCAACAGCGAGAGCCCCCGTTCGATGAGCGCCCTGCCCCCCAGAAAATAAAGCTCCTCCTTCAGGACGTCGACGCCCGCGATGTAGAGCGCCCCGGGTGTCTTTTCTCCAGTGGGGCTTCGGCCGGGGTAAAAATAGCCCTGAAGGACCGTGCCTTCGTAGGGGACCTCTACACGCTCGAGGGGCGGGTCGAGATGGGTGCCGGCCTTGCGGAAGCCGTCGATGGCCTTCTTGTAGGTGGGAATCCTGCGGAGGTCGTCGGCGGCAAGAAAGTATTCCGCCCACCGGTAGTAGGCGCAGGCCCGAAAGAGATGGTCCCGGGCGGTGACCGTCCGGCCCTTGGCCTGGGCCACCTCCGCGGCTTCGGCCACCTGATCGGCCAGGGTCTTCCACTCCACGTGCCAGCTCTCCCTGTCGCCCGGCGTAATCCGGGCCGCCACCCGGAGGCACTCCTGGGCCTCGCCCCCGCCGTAGACGGCCTCGGCCATGGGCCGAAGAAAATGCCAGGACCAGTCGTCGTTCTCCGGCCAGAACATGAACACCGTAGACCCCGACCCGTCCTTAACCTGGGGAATCGGTTTTCGCGCATTCATAAGATGCCCCTCCGGGAGTCCGACGCTGGAAGTGTGCCGCCAGATTGCGTGGAAACTCGGAGACAGTCAAGGATATCGAGTGGTGGTTTATGGTTGGATTTGTTGATCTCTAGAAATGGAAAGAAGCCAATCTTGCTTAGGACCGTTGGGCGATTCGTATGCTCATCCAACGTGAAACGTCCTCCCCATTGCCGCACCACTACTCTGTCATTCTCGCGCAGGCGGGAACCCAGCGGCTCTAATCGGGGAGGGGAAATCCAGAATCCAATGAAATCCCAACACGCTACTGAGAGTTTGAGAACCAGACCGAGGTCGCGCCCCACCGGCTCCCGCCTTTCCCGTCCTTCTATCGAGTCCCACAGGGCTGGATTCCCGCCTGTGCGGGAATGACGAGCAGAGCCAGGGATTCGTCATGAAGCAACGGACAAGGAGGCCAGGAAAAGAGTTAGGATATGGAGAACCGCATACCAGGGCAATCACGATGTCCAAGCCGGGCTATGTCTATCTCCTTGCGAGTCATAGAAACGGGACGCTCTATGTTGGTATCACGAGCAATCTCGCCAAAAGGGTGTGGGAGCATAAGGTGGATCCGTCGGGCGGCAGCGCGTCGAGTTGCATCAGCATGCCGAGTTCGTCGCGGCACACCCATTGCTCCGCGATTTTTTCGTCACGGAACCGCAAGATGTCGATGGCCGTCCAGCTCCCTCGGCGACCCCACGCCTTCGCGCAAGCGCAACCCACCGCCCGAACGGAAAGCGGCGGAATCCGGCCGTCTCCTTCGCGCCTCCATCGATATACTCCCGTCGCCTCGTCGCTTAACATAACATCCGACAACCGGCGGCGGCCCAACCCCGTCCAGCCGGAGAGGGGGGAGTTTCATGGCGTTCGACCTCGACCATCTGCCGGAGAATCTGTCGGCCGCGTTGGCGTCTCCCCTCTATGCCGCGCTGACGACGCTACGCCCGGACGGCGCGCCGCACGTGGTATGCGTCTGCATGATGTATGAGGCGGCGGAGCGCCTAGCCCGGGTTATCGCCAAGCGCGGGGCCGTCAAGCTCGCCAATTTGAAGGCCGACCCCCGTGCGACCCTCTACATGGCGGACGGCGAGGGCCGGTGGGCGAGCTTCGAGGGGCGGGGCCGCGTATTTGAAGACCGAGAGCGGGTGGCCGAGGCGGTCCGGCGCCACCGGGACCGCTACAACAAAAACACGTCGGTCTCTCCGGATTTTGTCGTTATCGAGATTCAGGTCGAGCGGATCATCGGCGAGTGGTGGGCGTCCGGATGAACCCGCGAGGGGGAAGCGAAGACAGACGTCAAACGTAAATGTCCCGGCGCGGAAACCCGCCTCGGGGCGCGGACAAGCGCTTGCGCGCGCCGGTGTATTCGGGCAATTTGGCGTTCAAGCCATTCTCAGCGGAATTGGACAAACCGCGGTTACGGGGCATCCGGCGGATTTGACCGGGAAGGTTTCCTTATGGGTGGAGCTCCCTACGATCTCCTCATCTACGAAGCGCTCGGCGCGGTGGTGCGGATCACATTGAACCGCCCCAAAGTCCTCAACGCCTTGAACCTGGACCTGAAGCGGGAGCTGGAGGCCGCGCTGGCTGAGGCGGAGGCCGAGGAGGCCGTCCGGACCGTCATCCTCACGGGCGCGGGCCGGGCGTTTTCGGCGGGTTATGACATCGATGTGGCCGGCAAGACAGCGATGCCGGCGGCGGACGAATGGCGGGATAAGCTGAATGACCACCTCGACAACCTGATGAAGGTCTGGGACTGCGCAAAGCCCGTTATCGCGGCGGTGAACGGCTACGCCGTTGGGGGCGGGATGGACCTCTGCATGGTGTGCGACCTAACCGTCGCCTCCGACCAGGCGAAGTTCGGCGCGCCCGAAATCCGCCATTCCTCGGCCCCCCCCACCCTCATCCTGCCCTGGCTCATCGGATTGAAACAGGCCAAGGAGCTGCTTTACACCGGGGACCTGATCGACGCCCAAGAGGCCCACCGCCTGGGGCTCGTCAACCGGGTCGTCCCGCACGGCGCCCTCCAGGACGAGGCGCTGAAGCTCGCGAACCGCCTCGCCCTCGTCCCCCCAAAGGCGCTGCGGATCAACAAAGAAGCCATCCACCGCACGTACGACATCATGGGGCTCCGGCAGGCCCTGGCCTACAACGTCGAGACGACGAGCATCATTCACGCCACGGAAGAGAGCATGGAATGGGTCCGATACACGCAGAAGCACGGGATGAAAAAATTCCTGGAAAAGCGCGACGGCCCCTTCAAGTCCACCGGGTAGAAAATGCCGACAGTCGCCGTGAACGACATCGAGGTGTATTACGAGATCCACGGCCGGGGCGATCCGCTGATGCTGATCACCGGCCTTGGAGGCGTGGGGGCTTCCTGGGGAAAGCAGATCCGGTTGTTCGCCGAGGCGTTCCGGACCATCGTCCCGGATCACCGGGGCGCGGGCCGGACGAGCGTGACCGAGGGAGGCTATACGATCGAGCGGCACGCCTCGGACATGGCCGAGACCCTGCGGGCGCTGGAGACGGGACCGGCGCACATCGTGGGAACCTCGACCGGCGGCGCCATCGCCCAGGTGATGGCGCTCGACCATTCCGATGTCGTCCGGTCCATCGTCCTGGCCTCGACCTGGGCCAAGACAGACGCGTATTACAAACGCTGCCTGGAAATCCGAAAAACGCTCGTCGAAAATCTGGGGTTCCGGGCGTACACGGAGGCATCGTCTCTCTTCTGGTGGTCCGCCCGATACATCCGGGAGCATTACGGGGAGGTCGTCCGCTGGGAAGCCGCCCGGCTTGCGAATCCGGCCGATGAGGAGGTCACGGCCAAGCGCGTCGAGATGCTCATCCATCACGACCAGCTCGACCGCCTCGGGCGGGTGCGCAAGCCTGTCCTCGTGATTGTGGGGAAGGAAGATATGTGCACCCCCCCCTATTTCTCGGAGGAATTGGCGCACGTCATTCACGGCGCGAAGCTTGAGATCCTGGACGGGGGACACTTTTTGTCACTGGAATCGCCCGACCTCTTTCATGCCCGTGTCCGGGATTTCCTGGTGCGGCATTGAACGGGATCAGGGCGAAGCGACGGCATCGAAAAAAACACCGAGCCGCATCCGCCGGCCGGGCCTTCTCCATTCCGCAACCTTGACCCGTTCGCTTGACATTCAACCGTGTACGTGCTGAATATCCACAAGTGCATGGCCATCGATTTGAATCTCCGCTCTTTTCTTGAGAGAAGAACCGTCCCAATCGGCTTGACCTTCACCCGGGCTTGCCCCCTTCAGGCGGCGGAATCCTCAAATCGGGGCCTTGCGGCTCAGGCTTTGTTGACGGGCGGAAGGAGTAAAGAATGACGGAATTTTCAGTCATTGGGAAGTCCTTCCCCATGGTGGACGCAAGGGAGAAGGTGACCGGGACGGCGGACTACACCGCGGACCTCCGGCACCCCCGTCTCCATGAAGCTGCCATCCTGCGGAGCCCCCATGCCCACGCCCGGATCTTGAACATCGATACCTCGAAGGCACTGAGACTTCCCGGTGTCAAGGCCGTCCTGACCGGCGAGGACACCCCGAAGATCCCTTGGGGGCAGATTTATCCCGAGCATTACATCCTGGCGGTCGGCAAGGTGAGATTCATCGGCGAGGAGGTGGCGGCCGTTGTGGCGACGGACGCCGACGCCGCCGGGGAGGCCCTGGGACTGATCCAGGTGGATTACGAACCGCTTCCGGCCGTCCTGGAGCCCGAGGAGGCCATGAAGCCCGACGCCCCTCAGGTCCATGAGGGACAAAGCAACATCGTCCGGGACATCCGGATTGACCGTGGGGACATCGACGCGGGATTCGCTGCCGCGCATGTGGTTCACGAGGACACTTACGAGACCCCATACCAGTACCAGGCCTACATGGAGCCCGCCGGGTCGATGGCCGCGGGCGATTCATCGGGCAGCGTGACCGTCTGGTCCTCTACCCAGACCATCTACTTCCAGAAGGAAGCCATCGCCCAAGCCCTGGGGCTCCCCCAATCGAAGGTCCGGGTCATCCAGCCCTTCGTCGGCGGCGGGTTCGGGGGCAAGCTGGCGGAGGACCCTAACGCCCCCATCTCGGCCTTTCTCGCATGGAAGACGGGCAAGACCGTCCGGCTCATGAACAACCGCCTCGAGGACTTCGCGGCCGGCCGGCCCCGGACCCGGCAGAAGATTACCCTGAGGATGGGGGCGGACCAGGAGGGGAAAATCGTCGCGAAGGACACCCAAATCCTCGTCGACAACGGCGCCTACACCGGAATCACCGGGTCCATCACGCAGACCACGGCGACCCGGATGGATTCGCTCTATCGGCAGGAAAACATCCGGACCCGCGCCCGCCTCGTGTTCACCAACAAGGTCCCCACGGGAGCGTTCCGGGGCTTCGGAAACCCCCAGATGGCCTTCGCCCTGGAGTGCCACATGGACGTCCTGGCCGAGCGGCTGAGCATGGACCCAAAAGCCGTCCGGCTTCGGAACGCCATCCGGCAGGGAGACGTATCCGTCCATGGATGGAAGATGGATAGCTGCGGCCTGACCGAGTGCGTCGAGAAGGCGACCGAGGCCATCGGGTGGGAGAGCCGGTCCAAGACCCCCGAGACGGGGACCCGCCGGCGGGGTGTGGGGCTGGGCTGCGCAATCCACGTCAGCGCAAACCGGGCCTTCACCGATTGGGACGGCTCCGATGCCCTGATCAAGCTGAACAACGACGGAACGGTCACCCTCATCTCCGGAGAGGGGGATATCGGCCAGGGGTGCACAACCATGCTCACCATGATCGCCGCCGAGCAGCTGGGGATTCCGCCGTCCGACGTGTCCGTCTCCTCCGCCGACACCGACCTGACGCCTTACTGCCACGGGGCCTGGGCCAGCCGAGTCACTATGACGGCCGGCAACGCCGTCCAGCGAGCGGCGGCCGATGTGAAGAGGCAGCTTCTGGAGGGGGCGGCCGAGATGCTCGAAACCTCCGTCGAAGACCTCTACGTTCAGGACGGAGCCGTCCACATGAAGGGCTTCCCGGAGAAGCGGCTCACCGTCGCGGAGGTTTGCGAGGAAAAGCAATTCGCGCGCGGCGGCGGCGGAATCCTCGGCCGCGGCACCTACCAGGCGCCCACTGAGATGGCGGACAAGAAAACCATTTACGGGAACATCTCCCCCGCCTACACCTTTGTCGCCCAAACGGCCGAGGTGACGGTGGACACCGAGACCGGGCAGGTGGACGTAACCCGGCTGGTCGCCGCGGACGACCTGGGGAAGATCCTGAACCCCCTCGCCGTCGAGGGGCAGCTGAACGGGGAGATCGTTCAGGGCCTGGGTTACGCCATTTTCGAAAACCTTGTCTCCGAAGGCGGACAATTTGTCAACGGGAGCCTCGCCGACTATACGATCCCACGGTCCATCGGGCTTCCGAAGATCGAAACTATCATCGTCGAGACCGACGATCCGAACGGCCCGTTCGGCGCCAAGGGGGCCTCGGAATGCTGCATCGTCCCGATCGCGGCCGTCATTTCCAACGCGATTTACAACGCGGCAGGCGTCCGCATCACCTCCCTGCCCATCACCCCGGACAAGGTCCTACGCGCCCTGAAGGAAAAGGCCGGGCGGGAGAGCGGAGCCCCTGAAGGCTCCGCCGCCGGAGCGGGCAAGGACGCGAGAGAAGGATGAAAAGGCACGACATCACGCTTCGGGTCAACGGAGAGGACCACGATCTGACCATCGATTCCCGCCGCCTCCTGGTCGAAGCTCTGCGGGACTATCTGGACCTCACCGGGACCAAGCGCGGCTGCGAGAGCGGGGCGTGCGGATGCTGCACGGTCCTGTTGGACGGACAAAACATCAAGTCCTGCCTGATGCTCGCCCTTCAGGCCCGCGGCCGCTCCATCACAACCATTGAGGGTCTCCAGGGGGAGGACGGAAAACTCCATCCGATCCAGGAGGCCTTCGTCAACTACGGCGCGCTTCAGTGCGGCTACTGCACGCCGGGATTCATCATGACCGTGAAGGCCCTCCTCGATGAAAATCCTAGACCCACGGAGGAGGAGACTCGCGAGGCCCTCATCGGCAACCTCTGCCGGTGCACCGGGTACGTCCAGATCGTAGAAGCGATCGCGGCCGCCGCCGAGGGGCGTCAGGCCGCTCTTCCCGAATAGCCGGGACCCGCCCAGGAGGCTCGCGATGAATCTTCTCAAGGATGAAACCATTCCGGCCCGCCGGGGCGGGGCGTGGATCGTGAAGAAGGGGCAGCACATCCGGTTCATCGACGTCGAGGGCGGACAGATCGGGGACCTGGTCCTGTTCAACGCCAACGACCTCAGCGAGCGGTTCAACCAGTCCCGAACACGGTCCAACCCGGGAAAGTACCTGATCTCCACGGGGGATCACCTCTACTCCAAGTCCAACAACATCATGTTGACCATCGTCGAGGACACGTACGGCATTCATGACCTGCAATACGGGATGTGCAGCCGGTTCGTTTACCAGAGAGAATGGCACAGCTTCGCCGAGGGCTTCACCGTCGGCGGCACCCTCGGCCGGCCGGAGGTCGGCTGCTGGGAGATCCTGACCGAGGCACTCAAGCCCTGGAGCATCCCGCCTGAAGACGTCCCCGACCCGCTGAACCTGTTTCAGACCGTGGACTTCGACATCGGGAAAGGGAGGTTCGCTCTCGCCGAAGGCCGGAGCAAGCCCGGCGACTACGTGGATTGCCTAGCCGAGATGGACACCCTGTGCGCGCTGAGCGCCTGTCCCGCGACGGGCAGGCCGTTGCGGGTGCAGGTTTACGAATCGTAGGTGGATCGGTATGGGAAAAGTCCGGCCGCAGGGCCGGCAACCCGGTGAGGAAGCCCCGGATTGCGTTATCTGCTGGAAACATTGATCTCCATGCAACAAACACCCCCGAAGGAGAGGTCAACCGTGTGGTATTTGACGACAGATCATTGTTGCGCCATAATGCCCGCTCATCCGTCTTGAACCGGTGTAAGTCCTTGACACTGGTCCTTCTATGTCCAGGATTGGCTTGACGCCTCAGGCGTGATTCGGGTGCTAGAGTTTCACGACAGGGAGGCTGGGTCCGGGATGCTCCGACACATCCGAGCCCTCCATGGGCCGGCTTGAGAAATTAGGCCCCGGGAATCAGGAGGTTCAAGTGAAAGATCTGCGGGGGGTGCTCGATGAGATGGCTTCTCGTTCGCCCGAAGAAATCATCCATGTGCAGAAACCGGTTGATCCGTACTTGGAAGCAACCGCCATCATTGCGCGTCTCGAAAGAGCGCATCGCTTTCCCACTTTGGTCTTCGAGAACATTGTGGGTTCCGATTTCCCGGTGGTGTGCAATGTTATGGCCGAGCGCCGGCGGGTTGCATGGTCCCTGGGGGTCGAAGAGGAAAAGCTGCTCGAAACCATCGCGAGCCGAGAAGCTGAGCGCATCGCCCCTCGGCGGGTGATGGACGGGCCGGTGCGTGAAGTGATCCTCACAGGCGACGACATAGACATCCGCAGGCTTCCCGTCTTCACCCACAACGACGCAGACGACGCCCCTTACATCACCGCCGGAATTGCCGTCAGCCGAGACCCGGATTCCAGGAAGGTGGACCTGGGAATCTTCCGCAACCGTCTCATCGACGAGTCTCACATCGGACTGTATTACAGCTGGGGGAAGCAGATTCAATTTCTGCACCGGCAGGCCGAAGAGAAAGGGCAACCCCTGCCGGTTGCGATTATCCTCGGCGCCCATCCTGCCCTTTACTTGGCCTCTCAAGGTCTGGCCTCCGTGGCGACGGGGGACGATGAATATGAGATCGCATCGGGGCTGCTGGGGGAACCCATCAATCTGGTCCCGTGCGAGACCGTCGACCTGGAGGTGCCGGCGGACGCGGAAATTGTCCTGGAAGGGGAGCTCCTACCGGGTCGCCGGGAGGTGGAAGGTCCATTCGGAGAGTTCACGGGACACTACGGGCAGATCGTCGAACGGCCCGTGATGCGGCTCAGCGCCATCACCCATCGTCAAGGGGCCTACTACCAGACCATCGCCTCAGGCCTCGCCGAGCACGTGTTCCTGGCCCTTCCCGCCCGCGAGGCGGCCCTGCTTCGCGAGCTCCGAAAAGTGATCCCGACCGTGCGCTCGGTCCGATTCCCCATCGAACAGTTCGGATTCATGGTCCACATCTCCATGGAGAAGGTCAATGAAGGGGACGCCAAGAACGTCCTCCTATTCACCCTGGGACGGGACCCCCTGCTCAGGATGGCCGTCGTCGTGGACGACGACATCGACATCGGAAACTCCCGAGAGGTGAGCTGGGCCATCGCCACGCGCGTCCAGGGGGAGCGCGACATCCTCCTAGCGCCCGGCGCTCGGGGGTGTCGGCTCGACCCAACAGCCCAGGACATCACCCGGTCGAGCCGGGACGGCCTGGTGACGAAGATTGGAATCGATGCCACTCGCCCCATCGGCTATGGCTATGAGTGGCCCGAACGGCTTTCCAACCGCCTCACGGATCAGATTGACCTGGATACAATCCTGTCCCATCAGGACTAAGCCTCACTCTCTGCGAAGAAACCGTAAAAGGGAAGACGACCCGTATCGATCCAAATTCACGACGGCCGGGCAAGGGATCCGGGGCGCCCACAGCGGGTGCTCGCAACGGGTATCCGGGCGATGTCAGGTAAGGCGGAATTTTTACGGAGGCAAGGTCGCAAGTGACGCCGGCCTGCTTGCCTATCGCGGGCTGGAGGAGGTGTTTGGACGACCGGAGGCGATCGGTCTCATCAAGAGGGATGGAGAGAGTGGTGGCCCGACTGTCCCCGCCCGACGCGGTAGGGATGGGATCATAGATCCTGCCGGCTGCCAAGAGGCGCGGGGGAAAAATCAAAAGGAGGGACACGATGCGTTTGATGAGATGGAGCCTAGCAGCGATGTTCATGGTTATATTCCTTTGCTCTCTTTCCGCTCCCGTGCGGGCCGAGCGGCTTGTCGTGATGATGGATTGGATCCTGAACGGGAAGCACTCGCCCTGGTTCGCCGGCGTCAAGACGGGACTCTATAAAGCGGAAGGTCTGGACCCGGAGATCCTCCGGGGGCGTGGGTCGGGCAATACGGTCAAGGCGGTGGCCACCGAGACGAGCGATTACGGGTTCGCCGATGCGGGCGCAGTCATCGTGGGTCGCACGCGCGGTCTCACCGTAAAGATCCTCGGCATGATTCACGACCGCGCCCCACATGCCGTCTTCTCCCTGAGCAAGAACGGCTACAAAAAGCCGAAGGACTTTATCAGGAAAAAGTTCGGCGGACGAAAGGGCGATGCCGTCCGGACCATCTTTCCAGCCTTCGCCATGGCGAACGGTTTCAAGGGAAGCGACGTTGAATGGATCGCCATGTCGGGATCGGCGAAGGTGCCGAGCCTTCTCTCGGGTCGCGTGGACGCCATCAGCAACTACCTCACGGACGCCCCCGCCATCCTGGCGAGCGCCCGGAAGGTGAACCTAGAGGTCTCCATCTTGCGCTTTTCCGAGAACGGCCTGGACCTCTACTCGAACGGTCTCGTGGCTGTGGACAAACGCATTCAACAGAACCCGGGCCAGGTGGGCCGCTTCGTCCGGGCCACCATGAAGGCCTGGGCCTGGTCCGTGGAGAACCCAAAAGAGGCCCTCGACATCTTCATGGCCCAAACGCCCACCCTCGACCGTTCCATCGCGAAAAGGCAGCTGGCCATTGCCGTGGAGCTGTTGCTGTCCGAGTACGCCAAAACCCACGGGATCGGCCATATGGATGAGAAGAAGATGGCCCACACCGTGGACGTTCTGGCGAAATATATGAACCTCCCGCGCAAACCTTCCACTTCGGAGGTCTACACCAACAAGTTCTTGCCCAAGCTCTTCCCGAAAAGTCCTTGAACCGAGAGGACAACGCAACGCGTTTCGAGAGGCTGGACAGACCGCAGAACCAGAAAGTCCGGACAAACCTGTCGATTTTCGCCCGGCGGGAAGCCGCATCCGTGATAGGCGGAACGCTGTTCCCTTGCTTCCTTTCGGGAGGATCCGGAAGGTATGGCAGGCTTCGCCACTTGATAGGATGCAACTAGGCTCTATGGCCGACAACCCACTCGTAGACATCGTTCTCCGCAACGCTCGGGAGGTTCATGACGAGTCATCACGAGCGGTTCATGGCTTTGGCGATCGAGGAGGCGCTCAGCGGGCTTCGGGAGGGTGAAAGACCGTTCGGATCGGTCGTCGTCCGGGACGAGACGATTGTCGGCCGAGGACGAAATCGGGTCAACACCACCTTCGACCCGACCACCCACGCGGAAATTCTCGCCATTCGGGACGCGGCGGCAAACCTCAAGGAGCTGAGGCTCACCGGGTGCACGCTCTATACCACCTGCGAGCCCTGTCCGATGTGCTGTGGGGCAATCCTGTACAGCGGTAAGCCCCCGACCTCCAACATTGATACCCTCGTCATGGGGACCCGTTTTGCGGACGTACGGACCTTCGCGAAGGGGTTGTTCGAGCCTCAAGACTACACGGTTGAGCGGCTGCTGGAGTTGACCGGAGCGAATCCGAAAATCGTCAGCGGGGTAATGCAGGAGGATTGCGAGGCGATTTACCGCAATTGGCAGGGGTAAACGCCGCGTTCTCCGATGGCCCAAGAGATTTTCTGAGCTCCTTCCGCAAATGGCGAAGTCGGTTAGCCTGAATTTCTCACAATGACAAAAGCAAGCTTGCTTTCGTTCTGTCAACTTGTTGTAGGAAAATTACTTGGCCCAATGAGATGGAGGACATGGCCTGAACGTCCTGAGATGAATGCAAGTTCGAAATTCGATGCACGCAATTGCAGGGGGGATCGGCTTGAGCAGATTCCTCGCTCCCCCTCACACAAGGTTCGGGGCGGCCGTGGGCCGGCTCACCGGAATGACATGGACAGGGTTTTGCCAGGATCGATAAATCGTTTTTCCGCAACCTGCTAGGCGGACGAGCGTAGGCGAGGGATTCCCGTGAAGTTGACTTTGCAACATTTTCCGGTCGAGCGAATCGAGGACTCCCCGCGAACGGAGCTGGACGGACGCAGGCTGCTGCTCAATCGGAAGGAGCTGAAAGACCTTCTCGGCCATGACGAGCGGTTTCGGTCCGTCGAGATCGACCTGGCCCACCCCGGAGAGTCCTGCCGCGTCATCAACATCCTCGACATCTTCGAGCCCCGCGTGAAGGTCTCGGGCGAAGGAGAGACCTTTCCCGGAATCCTCGGCGACGCCACCCTCGTGGGCAACGGCGTCACGAACGTCCTGCAAGGAGTCTCGGTCGTGACGTGCGGACCCCTCGAAGGAGCCGAGGACGCCCTGTTGGACATGACCGGGCCCTGTGCGGACCTCAGCGTCTTCTCCGGCCTGGAAAACGTTGTGCTCACCCTGAACCCCGCCGACGGATTGAGCCGGACCGAGTTCGCGAAGGCGGCGGTCGAGGCGGGCGTCCGGGCCACCCATTACCTTGGGCGGACGGCCGAGGGAAAATCGCCGGAGTCGGCGGAAGATTTCGAGCTGCCCCCCTCGGCGGAGGCGGCGGGACAAGACTCCGCCCTTCCCCGAATCGCGTATGTCTATTTCCTCTATTCCCACGGCGACCTCCGGGACATGCTCGTCTATGGACGGGACACCCGGGCGCTGGCCCCAACGCTTATTCACCCCAATGAAATCATGGATGGCGCCGTCGTCTGGGCCGGGTTCAGCCGGCCGACAAAGAACATGACGTACGACAACCAAAACAACGGGATCATCCGCTCCCTCTACCGGGAGCACGGGGAAACCCTTCATTACGCCGCCACCATCCTCGCCAACCATCACAAGCTCTTCGCCGAAAAGGCCTTCAACGCGGAGCAAGTGGCCCACCTGGCGAAGGACATCCTGGGCGTGGACAGCGTGGTGATCACCAAGGACGGGGGCGGACAGGCGGACACCGACCTCATGCTGACCTGCGAGCGGTGCGAGGAGAAGGGAATCAAGACTACGATTCTGGCGATGGAGTTCGCTGGGGCGGGCGGCTCCTCGGAGGGCGCCCTCGCCGACGCCAGCCCCCGGGCCGACGCCATCGTCGCCGTGGGCAACTGCGCGGAAATGCTCCCGCTCCCGGGGATGGACCGGGTCATCGGCAGCGAGCGCCTGAAGGACTATGACCAGGACCCCGGCGCGCCCGTCGAGGTCCCCTACAACAAGATCCCGGGGCCGGTCAGCTTCTTCGGGGACAATGAGCTGGGCGTCCAGGAGTTCTGACATGCTGTCGAGAAATCCGGTTTAGGGTGCTCAGACGGGCAAAAACGAAGAGGCGCAATACACCCAGGGTCGGTCGGGACTTCAAGGAGGTGTGTTTTTCAAATCGGGGCGGGCATCCTGCCCGCCTTCAAGGCGCTACTGGCGGCACGAAACGGTTATATCTGTCCGCCAGCGCTTTTTCCTTCCGCCTCAAGGGATTTTTCGGTAACCTGTTGCCCGCGCAGTTTGCGGGAGGGATAGACATGACTGAGCGGATGCGGATCGTCCATTACCTGAACCAGTTCTTCGCGGGGATCGGCGGGGAGACGCAGGCCTCGGCTGGACCCGACGCCCTTCCGGGGGCCACGGGGCCGGGACGGCCCCTTCAGGAGGCCCTGCGCGGCGAAGGGGAGATCGTCCTGACCGCCGTTTGCGGGGACGACTTCTTCGCCGAGCGCACCGATGAAGCGGCGGCGGCGCTGCTCGAGATCATCGAAAGCGCGAAGCCGAATCTGTTCGTGGCCGGACCGGCCTTCAACGCCGGACGCTACGGATACGCCTGCGGCGTCCTCTGCCGAAAGGTCGGCCAAGCCCTCAATATCCCGACGCTGACCGCCATGGCGCCGGAGAACCCGGGCCTGGACTACCGAAGGGACGCCTACATCGTTTCCACCTCGGATAACGTTCGGGGGATGAACGCGGCTCTCTCGGCCATGGGCCGCCTGGGCCTGAAACTCCTACGGGGCGAGACCCTCGGGCCTCCCCGGGAGGAAGGAACCTACCCCCGGGGGTTTCGCAAGAACATCCGCGTCGGGAAGAAGGGGGCCGACCGGGCCATCGAGATGCTCCTGGCGAAGACCGGAGGCCGGGCGTTCGAGACCGAGTTGGTGATGCCGAAATTCGACCGGACGCCGCCGGCGCCGCCCGTCAAAGACATGCCGAAGGCCACCATCTCACTGGTCACGACCGGGGGCCTGGTGCCCAAGGGAAACCCTGATCGGCTCGAATCCACCATGGCGACGCGTTTCGGCAAGTACACGTTGGCCGGCCTCGACGACCTCGACCCTTCCGCCTACGAAGGCAATCACGGGGGGTATTCAACCGCCTACGTCAACGAGGACCCCAACCGGATTCTCCCCCTGGACGCCCTTCGGAAGATGGAAACACAGGGACGGATAAGAAAGGTTTTCGACCACTTCTACACCCTGGCCGGGTGCAGCACGTATTACGAGGCCGGGGCACAGATGGGAAAGGAGATCGCCCGCGAACTGAAGGCGGCAGGGGTGGACGCGGTCCTCGTCACCTCCACCTGAGGGACATGCACCCGCTGCGGGTCAGCGGTCGCGAAGGAGATTGAGCGGCAGGGGCTTCCAGCGGCCCTGATCGCGACGCTCACGTCAATCGCGAAGAACGTCGGGGCGAATCGGATCGTGACCGGGGCCGGGATCCCGCACGTCGCGGGCAACCCCGACCTTGGGCCCGCAGAGGAGAAGGCGTTCCGGCGAAGACTCGTCGAGCGCGCCCTCCTGGCCGTCAGCACGGACGTCGAGGATCAGCGGGTTTTCTGAGCAACCCGAGAGAGGGGGGGGGCACGGTGAAAGCGGATCTGGTCATTTGGGGCGGGACGCTCGTCATCCCCGGCGACGGGCTCATCCGGGCTGGCGTCGCGATCCGGGACGGGAAGATCCGGGTCGTCGCGCGCGACGACCTCCTTCCGTCCGCGAAGCGGGTCATCGACGCGAAGGGGAAGTACGTCCTGCCCGGCATCATCGACCCCCACGTCCACCTCGGATTGTTGGGAGACATGGCCGGGGACTGCCGGTCCGAGACGCGCTCCGCCCTGGCCGGAGGCATAACGACGATCGGGGTCTTCATCCGCGAGTCCGGATCCCACCTCAAGGCCTTTGGCCCGCTCACGAAGACCCTCGAGGCCAACAGCTCGATCGACATCATTCCCCACTTCGAAATTAACTCCGAGTCCCACGCCCGCGAGATCCCCCAATGCGCGAAGCGGCTCGGCGTCACCTCGTTCAAGATGTTCATGTCCGGCATTCCGATCAAGGGCATGTCGGTCCCCGTGGATGACGGACTTCTGCTCGAATCCTTCCGGCAGATTGCGAAGCTCGGTTCCGGCGGGATCGCCCTCGTTCATGCCGAGAACCCCGACATTATCACCCGAACCCGTGAACGAATCGGACGGCTGAGACCCAACGGGAGCCTGGCCGACTGGGCCGACTGCCACCCGAGCCTCGTGGAAGAAGAGGCGGTCAACCGCTCCGTCTACCTGGCCGGGAAAGCCGGGTGCCGGATTTATATCGTCCATGTCTCCACAGCCGAGGCCCTGCGCAGACTCAAGGAGTTCCGGAAGGAGAGCGGGAGCGTTTACGCCGAGACCTGCTCCCCTTACCTCACGCTGACCCACCGCTCGGAGATGGGCCTGCTCGCCAAGCTCATCCCGCCCCTGCGGGACGATGAAAACCGCAAGTCCCTCTGGAGAGGAATGGAAGAGGACGTGATCGACACCGTGGGAACAGACAACATTCTCCGAACCCTGGCTTTCAAACAAATCGAGACGGGCCTCATCGGCGCCCGGGGTGCGGCCACCCTTCTGGGCACCCATCTGCCCGTCCTCCTCGACGAGGGCGTTCACCGCCGAAAATTTCCGCTGGAGCGCCTGGTGGACAAGATGACGCGGCAGCCCGCCCGAATCTTCGGCCTCTATCCCCGGAAAGGGGCCATCGCCCCCGGTAGCGACGCAGATCTCGTGATCGTGGATCTCGACAAGCGGAGGGTGGTCCGGCCGGCGAGCCTTCACACGCAAACGGACTTTTCCCTCTACGAAGGGAAACCCCTTAGGGGCTGGCCGGTCATGACGATTCAAGGGGGCGTCGTCGCCGTCGAGAACAACGAGATTCTCGTCAAACCGGGACGCGGACGGGTCCTGCGGAGAACCATCGGATGATGAGAAAGACCAGTGGTGATCTCCAACCAAACCCGGAGACCCGCGTGAAGGATGGGGGGGAGGGGGGGAAGTATCGGGTCGTCGGCCGGCGATTCCCCAGGCACGACGGGGCGCCTAAGGCCGCCGGGACGACCGTTTACGGAACGGACTTCACGCTGCCGGACGCGCTGACCGGGAAGATCCTCCGCAGCCCTTACGCACACGCGCGGATTCTCGGCATCGACACCGGGGCCGCCGCGGCCCTGCCCGGCGTCCAGGCGATCCTCACGGCCCGAGAAACACCGCTGCTCCGGTACGGGTTCCGCCAGGACGCCGACCCCGGAAACCAGCGCCTCGCCGACAAACTCCCGCTGGCGCATGAAAAGGTCCGATTCGCCGGAGAGGAGGTGGCCGCCGTGGCGGCCGTCGGAGACGACGTCGCCGAGGAGGCCCTCGGTCTGATTCGGGTCGAGTACGAAGAACTGCCCACCGTTCTCTCCCCCCGGCGGGCCATGGCGGAGGACGCCCCCGAAGTGCACGAAGGCGTCGCGGGAAACGTGGCCATCGAGCAGGCCATGAACTTCGGCGACGTGGACCGGGCGCTCGCCGAAGCGGACGTCGTGGTCGAGGACGAATTCGAGACCTCGCAGGTCGAGCACTGCTGTCTGGAGACCCAGGGTTGTCTCGCCCGATACGACCGGACCGGCCGCCTGACGGTCTGGACCTCGATCCAGATGCCCTTTCTTCTGCGAAAACACCTGGCCGACTGCCTCGGCCTTCCGGAAGGCCGCGTCCGGATCATCCGAACGGCCATCGGCGGCGGGTTCGGAAAGCGTATGGAAATGCACGACTTTCATCCCATCTGTGCCCTGCTGGCCATGGAGACCGGGCGGCCCGTCCGGCTCATGCTCTCCCGGGCGGAAGACTTCGTGGGGTCGAGAACGCGGCACCCCATGGGCATCCGGCTTCGGACCGGCGCCACGCGCGACGGCCGCATCTTGGGACAGGAGATGGAGATTGTCACCGACAACGGCGCCTACATGAGCGCGGCCCCGGGCGTCACGTTCACGGCGGCCAACTACAACATCACCACGTATAGCAAGGTCGAGCATTACCGGTTCTCCGGCAGGATCGTCTACACCAACAAGAACTACGGCGGCTCATACCGGGGGTACGGGAACCCCCAGGGGACCTTCGCCCGGGAGGTCCACCTGGACGTCTTGGCGGAGAAACTCGGCCTGGACCCCGTGGCGCTCCGACTGAAGAACGTCACGGAGAGCGGAGACGTCTCCGCCTGCGGGTACCGAATCACAAGCTGCGGCATGAGGGAGTGCATCGAGAAGGCAGCGGGCGCCCTCGATTGGGCCGGGAAGAAGAAGGACCGCACGTTCGGCCGGGGGATTGGCATCGCCTGCGCCGTTCACTGCGGCGGCGGGGTCCGCGTCTACCGGAACACCGACCTCTGCGGCGTGATCGCGAAGATGGAGGACGACGGAACGGTCCAGGTGCTGACGGGCGCGACGGAGATTGGGAGCGGGCAGGATTCGGTGATCGCCGCTGTCGTGGCGGAGGAGCTCGGCCTCTCGCCTGAGGCCGTCCGCATACACAGCGAGGACACCGACGTGGTCCCCTGGGACCTCGGCACTCACGGGAGCCGGATGACCTTCATCGCCGGCAACGCGGCCCGCCAGGCGGCCATCGATCTCAAAGACCAGCTCCTTCAGGAAGGCGGAGAAATCCTCGAGGCCGACGCCGCGGATCTGCGCGTGGGAGAGGGCGAGATATTCGTCCGGGGGTCGCCGCAAAGGCGCGTCGGGATTGCCGACGTTGCCCGGTCCGGCCATTACCGGCAAGGCGGCCAGCTCTTCATGGGCCGGGGAGTCTACGACCCGCCCCACGAAACCGTCGACAAGGAGACCCACTCCGGGAACATTTCGGCCGCCTACAGCTTCTGCGCCCAGGTCGCGGAGGTCGAGGTGGACCCGGACACCGGCCAGGTGAGCGTTCTCGGTCTCGCCGCCGCGCACGACGTGGGCTTTCCAATTTGCCCGCCGGGGGTGGAGGGACAAATCGAAGGGGGCGTGATGCAGGGCGTCGGCTACGCCCTGATGGAGGAAATGGTGTTCGACCCGGCGTCGGGCCAGCTCGTGAACGGCGCCCTCAGCGACTACAAACTTCCGACCACCCTGGACATGCCTCCGGTTCACACCATCGTTGTGTCCTCCGACGATGAGAAGGGACCCTTCGGCGCCAAGGGATTCGCCGAGACGACGGTCACGCCGACGGCCGCCGCCATCGCCAACGCCGTTTATGACGCCGTGGGGGTTCGGATCCGGACGCTTCCCCTGACACCAGAAAAGATTTTCACCACCCTTCAGGCGCGGGAAAAAGACTGAAAGAGGGAAGGTCGGTGTGTGTATAATGTGGACATTCCGTGATGGATTCGAGGCGGGCAAGATACCCGCCCCACCTCATTTGGGGACCGAAGATAACACCAATGGGTAGGCCGGACATCCTGTCCGGCCCTAGTGGGAGTTCGCAATACATCAAAAGCGGAAACCGGCATCGGATTGTGATGCGTGTTCGATTTGAGTCCTTTCACCGCCCTCGAAGGGGAATTCCTTGCAATCAACTTGGACTGCCTTTGACGGGTATGAATTCTCGGCGACTGAATGGCGCCTAGTGAGCATCGAGCCCCCGGGAGGAAACGGACGTGGCTGAGGTGTACGTGGGGAGCGAAGCGGAGTTCGAGGAGGGAGACTGCAAGATTATCGTTCAGGATGATCTCGAGATTGGCGTCTTCCGCGTCGGCCCAAGCTATTACGCCTACCGGAACCATTGCGTCCACCAAGGCGGGCCGGTTTGCCAGGGCCGTCTCTTCCGCGACGTGGAAGAAATCCTGGGAGAGGACCAGTCCAGCCTCGGTCTCCGGTTTGCCGAAGAGAAAGTTCATATTGTCTGCCCCTGGCACGGCTACGAGTACGACATCCGGACCGGAGCGCATCCGGCGGACCCCGACATCCGTTTGAAAAAGTTCGAGGTGGAGGTGCGGGACGGAGACGTCTACGTCCTTGTATAAGGCAGGGAGAGGGACCCGGAAGCCAGCCGGAATTGGACCCGGAAGAACGGTCAATGGAAACAAGAGCGGAGAGCGTGATGGACCTTGAACAGATCCACCACCGCACGGACACCCGGGACATCCTCGCGCACGCCAAGCAGCAGGCCAAGAAGCGGAACTACCGGGACTATGTGATCTTCGACGTGGATTCCCATCATTCCGACAACGCGTCCTGGCGGGAGGTCGTGGAGTACATCGAGGACCCGGTCGTGCGCGCCCAGGCCATCGAGTACCACAGCAAGGTGGCCTCGCCCCCATTCGGCGTGGTGAACAACATCATGTACTATCAGGACGTGGGCGGGCGCATCCAGCATCAGGCGGGCTGGCGCGAGCCGGTCGAGGACACCGACGTTCACACGGACGTCACCATCGTCCAGCGGGCCATGGAGTCTTTCGGGACGGACTACATGGTCGTTTTTCCGACGAAGCTCCTCGACCTGGGCAAGCACCCCGACCCGAGGACCGAGGCCCTGCTGGCCCGGGCCTACAACCGCTGGCTGGTGGAACACGTGCACTCCGGCGACGACCGGATCAAGTCGCTTCTGTATCTGCCGTTCAGCACGCCGGAAGAGGCCGTCCGGACGGTGGAGGAGTTTTCCGACCAGCCCGGCGTGATCGGTTTCATGCTGACGAGCACCCGGAACAAGCCGGTCCACGACAACCAGTACATGAAGCTTTACGCGACCCTCCAGGAGCGCGGCATGCCCTTGTCGTTCCACGGCGGCTATTCCTGGGGGGAAGAGCCGGTCACGGCCCAGATGAACAAGTTCATCGGCGTTCACGTCGTCGGGTTCGTCCTGTGGAACCTGATCCACATGATCAACTGGGTGGTCAATGGACTTCCGGAACGATTCCCCGGCCTCAAAGTCATCTGGATCGAGAGCGGCCTGGCCTGGCTGCCGTTCCTCATGCAGCGGCTGGACAACGAATACCTGAAGCGGGTCTCCGAGGTGCCGCTCCTCAAGCGCCGCCCCAGCGAGTACATGCGCGAGATGTATTATTCCTCTCAACCCCTTGAAGCCGACAACCTCGAGGCCCTGGAGCTGACGTTCAAGATGATCACCGCCGAAACCCAACTGCTCTACGCCTCGGACTGGCCCCACTGGGACTTCGATCCGCCCAGCGCGATCTTCGATCTCCCCTTCCTGAGCGATCGGGCCCGGCGGAACATCCTGGGCGAGAACGCCTTGAAGCTGTTCAATCTGGAAAGGCCCAAAGGCAAATAGTGGAGTGGCGCTGACATGACTGCGCGGCGGGGAGCCCGCGTTCCGGCCGGGCAGGATGCCCGGCCCACCCTGTCGGGTTAAGGCCGATCTTCAAACCCGGAGGGGCGGACATCTTGCCTGCCTATCGAGACCGTTCCCTGGCAATGGATGAATGGTCCACCAACCTAGAACCGCTACACTAGTCTGCGGGCGCGACGGGCCCATACCGGCAAGCGGGAGGACAATCGACATGTCGAACTCATCGGAGGGACGGCCGGGGATCCGCTGCATCGACCTCAGCGTTCCGCTCCAGAATTTCTCCTTCGATCGCGATAAGGTGCGCATCTCCGCCTGGAACCACCGAGAAGGCGCACGGCGGATCGCGCAGCGGATCGGCTTCGACCCGGACCTTCTGCCGGACGGCCAAGCCCTCGCGGCTGAAGAAGTGGAGATCAACACCCATTCGGGCACTCACCTCGACTCTCCCTACCACTTCTCGCCGATGTGCGGAGGATCTCCCGCCCGCACGGCCGATGAGATCCCTCTCGATTGGTGCTTCTCCGACGGCGTCGTCCTCGATTTGACCCACAAGGGGGCCGGGGACCTCATCACAGTCCCGGACATGGAAGAAGCCGTCGCGAAGATCGGATACCGGATCAAGCCCTACGACATCGTCCTACTCCGAACGGACGCCACGAAGCGGTACGAGAAACCGGATTTCCTGGTGAGCCAGCCCGGCATGGGCCGGGAAAGCACGCTCTGGCTCCTGGACCAGGGGGTCAAGGTCGCGGGGATTGACGCCTGGAGTTTCGACCGGCCCTTGCCCGACATGGCGAAAGACCTCAAGGCCGGAAACCAAGCGGCCTATTGCCCGGCCCACTTCGTGGGGAAAGAGCGGGAATACTGCCACGTCGAGAAGTTGGCGAACCTGGACCTGATCCCCGAACCGTTCGGGTTCAAGGTTTCCATCTTCCCCATCCGGATCACCCGGGGGAGCGCCGGCTGGGTGCGGGCGGTCGCGATCCTCGAAGGGGGGTGACCCTCCCCCCGTTGCCTGAGGAGGCGTACGGCCGTGCGCCCCTTTTAGCGCGGACATGGGAAGAAGGTTCATGCCAAGGACCGAGATCCGAACCTACGACGCACAGAGCAAAACCCAGAGCGGGATCATCTGCGTGGTGGAAGACGGCCGCCTCGTCGAGGTCCGCCCCGATCCCGACCACCCCAACGGACCGCACGAGATCGAGCTGGATCCCAAGAGCCGGGCCCTCCCTGAGCTCCTCTACCACCCGGACCGCCTGAAACACCCGATTCGCCGGACGAAACCGAAGACCTCCCCCGATCCCGGCTGGGAGCGAATCAGCTGGGACGAGGCCCTGGACACGATTGCCGCGAAGCTGATAGAGATCCGGGACACCTCCGGGGCGGAGGCGGTCGATTTCCACCGCGCGTCGCCCGGCGGCGCCGCCTCCAGCGACTTCAACACCTGGTTCCACCGCCTCGCCTTCACCTTCGGCACCCCCAACATCTCCTCGGCCATGTACATCTGCAACTGGCACAAGGATTTTGCCTCCCGCTACACCTACGGGAGCGGCATCGCCGAACCGGACTTCGACCGGACGGCCTGCATGGTCCTGTGGGGGCACAACCCGGAGAACACCTGGCGAGGGCATTACCGGAGCATCCTCCGGGCCCTTGACCGCGGGGCCAAGTTCATCGTGGTGGACCCCCGGCGCATCCCCCTCGCCGATAAGGCGGACCTCTGGCTGCCCGTTCGGCCTGGGACCGACGGCTGCCTGGCCCTGGGGATGTTGCAAGTTCTCCTGTCGGATGAATTGTTCGACCTGGAGTTCGCCCGGACTTGGACAACGGGGCCATTCGCCATCCGCGAGGACACAGGACGCTTTCTGCGGGAGATCGATCTCGACCCCGAGGGCGGCGAAGACCGGTTCATCGTCTGGGACGAAGAGCGAAAGAAACTCCGCGCAATCCATCCCTTGGAGGACCTCGAAGCGCTTGCCCTGACACCCGCCCTATCCGCCGCCGGGACGGCGCCGCTACCAACGGGTGAGACTGTTGCCTACCGGACAGCCTGGGACCACCTGGTCGAAGCCACCAGGCGGACGCCGCTTGACCAGGTGAGCCGGATCTCGGGCGTTCCTGAGGACGACATCCGCCGGGCGGCGCACATGCTCGCCACTGTCAAGCCTTCCAGCTATTACACGTACAACGGCGTCGAGCAGCACCCCAACGCCACGCAGACAAACCGGGCCATCTCGTTGCTCTTCAGCCTAACGGGGCAAATCGATGCGCCCGGGGCCAATGTCGCCCAGCCGAGCACGGGGGCGATGGGCGTCGCCGGCGTCCACCTGCTGCCCCCTGGCGGGCGGGAGAAGAACCTGGCCAGAGAACGGTTTCCCCTCGGCCCGCCCGGAACGACGGCCCACATTCCGCCTTACGAGGTGTTCCGCGCCATCCTAAGGGGGGCGCCCTACCCCATCCGGGCCATCGTGAGCTTCGGGGGCAACATCCTCCTTTCGACCTGCGACACACTCGAAGGCCAGAAAGCCCTCGAGAAGCTCGAATTCTTCGTTCTGTCCGAGCTATTCGAGACGCCGGTCGCCCGGTTCGCGGACATCCTCCTTCCCGCGTCGACCTTCCTCGAATCCATCCACGTTAAGGCGGGTTTCCAGGGAACCGACGCCCCCACCTTCGTCCAGCTTCGCAAGCGGATCGTCCCGCCGCTCCATGACTCACGGCCGGACATGGAGATCATCTTCGAGCTGGCGAAGCGCCTTGGGCTGGGCGGCCAGTTCTGGGACGGCGACATTCGGGCCGCCTACGACGCCCAGCTCGCGCCCGTTGGTCTTAGTGTGAAAGAGCTGGAGGAGAATCCGGGGGGGATACGCGTCAACGTTCCGGTGAAGCACCGGAAATACCAGGAGAAAGATTCAAAGACCGGGCGCCCTCAGGGATTCAAGACCGCCACGGGCCGGGTGGAGGTCTACCTGGAATCCTTCCTGGAGAATGGCCAGCCGCCGACGCCACAGTTCCAGCCCCCGCTCCCGCCGGGAGCGGCCGAGCCGGAAACCTACCCCCTAACGATGATCACGGCCAAGGTGTTGGAGTTCTGCCATGGGCAGCACCGGGCCATTCCCAGTCTCAGAAAGCTGCGGCCGGACCCCCAGGTCGACATCCATCCCCAAACCGCTGGCGCGCTGGGAGTGTCCGATAAGGAATGGGTCCGCCTCAAAACCCCGCAAGGAAGCGTCCGCGTGCGGGCCCGCGTGACCGACGCCATCCGTCCCGACGTCGTGTGCACCCAGCACGGGTGGTGGCAGGAATGCAAAGAACTGGCTCTTCCTGGCTACGACGCCTTCTCGGAATCGGGCGCCAACCTCAACCGGATCATCGGGAGCAGCCACGTGGACCCGGTGAGCGGCGCCACGCCCAACCGGTCGAGCCGCTGCCGAATCGAGCGCCTGGACGGGTGAAAGGCGCATAAAGGGGTCAGGACTTTACTTTTTAGTTTTCCTGTTCCATCCCCTTGGCATTGCCAACGCACGGCTTCCAAGCATGCTGACCCAAAAACCCTAGAACGCGTTAGAAAACTAAAAAGTAAAATCTTGACTCCATTGTCTGCGTAAAGACTTCACCAGACCTTTTGTTGATCCCCTCAACGCGATACAATCCATTTGCCGATGGGCGGCGGACCCGCACTCAGACATGGGTCTTTCCCCCCTCCCCTCCCCCTACGTCGATTGGGTTGGTAAAAAAATCTGGATGGACGGTGCGAACTGGAGACTTTCAGTCACCCGAGGCGGCGAAGGACCGGTCCCGGTCAGCGCTTCGGACCGGAACGACCCGGCGCTCTCCGACCCGCAGGACCGTCAACCGGATCTCCGACCCGGGCAGGTGCTTCCAAAGCTCGCAGTAGTAAGTCTCCAGCCCCATGACGGAGACGGGCATTCACATGCGGGATGACGTCTTTC
>CAYRGS010000026.1:0-377 GCA_964423875.1 uncultured bacterium | reverse complement strand
CCGGAGGCTTTAACGCACGTCGGCTGGCCTCCGGGCGTGAGACGCTGGATGCGACCCCGCCGGCTCACCTGCCCAGCCGAGAGGCTCCCCCGCCGCAGCGAGGACGCCGCTTCGATGGGGATGACCAGCCCTGCAAAACCGGGCGCCGTCGGTCGCGGGTAAGAAACCACGCCGACCATCTCCCCCCGCATGTTCAACAGAGGGTCTCCGCTGTAGCCCCGCCGGATGAAGGCATCCGTATGGACCACCCGGACCAGCATGAACTCCCAGTAGGCCACGAAAGACCCGATGGCGTTTGCCGTCCTCAGGGTGACCTCCCGGTCTTTCCGCGCGCCGCCTCCGACGACAACCACCCCTTGGCCCAAACGAAGGCCGGT
>CAYRGS010000025.1:15621-36702 GCA_964423875.1 uncultured bacterium | reverse complement strand
CCCGATTGAACGCGCCCCGGACCTCGGCGGCCGACCAGCCGTTCACCCCGGTCAGGGGGATCTCGATCTCGTAGTTCTGTCGTTTGTAGCGGAGGTCCAGGGAGGGCTGGACCCCGATCGAATCCGGCGCGTGCCCCTCTTCGATGAGGAGGTCCCGGGTGGCCCCCAGGAGATCATCCCAAAGGGGTTTCAGAATCTCCGGCGAGAGGTCCTCCAGGAATACGGGGTGAGTCCTGACGGCCTCGTAGCGCAGGTCGGACGTGAGGCACCCCAGGGCGGAGAAGACCGAGGAGTTGGCCGGCACGATCACGGTCTCCATGTCGAGCGCCCCCGCTAGGGAGGCCGCATGCACCGGCCCCACGCCTCCGTAGGCCACGAGCGCCCCTTCGCGGACATCGCGGCCCCGCTTGATCGAGACGAGCCGGAGCGCGCCCAGAACGTTCGCCTCGGCGATGGCGACGATGCCCCTCGCGGTCTCCTCCAGGGACATCCCCAGCGCCCCGGCGAGCCGGCCCACCGCTTCTTCCGCCGCCTCGCGGCGCAGGCGAATCTTCCCGCCCAGGACGGCGTTGGGGTTGAGACGGCCGAGGAGCAGGTTGGCGTCGGTCAGCGTGGGCTCCATTCCCCCGAGGCCGTAACAGGCCGGTCCCGGGTTCGCGCCCGCGCTTCGGGGACCGACGTGGAGGGCCCCCACGTCGTCCGTCCAGGCCAGCGAGCCCCCCCCGGCGCCAATGCTCTCGACCGCGACCGACCGCAGCCGGAAGGGCTGGCTGGCGACCTGTCTTTGGGCCATGAGCTCGGCGCGGCCGTTTTCGATGAGGCAAACGTCCGTTGTCGTGCCCCCCATGTCCAGGGCCAAGGCGCGGCCGCACCCCAACTCCCGCGTCAGGGCACAGACCGCCGTCACGCCCGCCGCCGGGCCGGACATGACGAGGTTCAAGGGCTTTCGCCGCACGGCGGATTCGGACATCATCCCGCCGTTGGACTGGACGAGGTGGAGATGGGCGTCCCGGCCTGCTAGGTCGGCGTCCAGGTGAGAGAGGAAATCCGAGATGATGGGCATCAGGTAGGCGTTCAGGACGGTCGTGAGTGCGCGCTCGTATTCCCGGAACTCGGCGTTGACCTCGGACGAGAGGCTGACATGGGGGAACGCTTCCCGCAAGGCGCCGCCCAGGGTTCTTTCATGCGCCGGGCTCGCGTAGGCGTGGAGCAGGCAGACGGCCACTGACTCGACCTCGGCGTCCTTGAGCCGCCGGATCAGGTCCGGGATCTCGTCGGTTCGGATGGGCGTCAGGACCCGGCCGGAGACGTCCAGCCGTTCAGTGATCTCGAAGCAGAGGTCCCGGGGGACGAAGGGTGGCTGCCGAGAAGGCTTCCGGATCTCGTAGATATCGTCCCGCGACTGCCGAGCGATCTCGAGGAGGTCGCGAAAGCCCCGTGTGGTGACCAGGGCCGTTCGCGCCCCCCGTCGCTCCTCCAGCGCGTTGGTGGCCACGGTGGTGCCGTGGACGATCTCAAGGCCCCGCAGGCCCCCGCCCGAGTCTTGAGCCACCCGCTCGAGGACCTGGAGGAGCGCCGCCGCCGGGCGGGCCGGATCGCTCGAGACCTTGAAGACCGTGGAGGTCCCGTTCGGGGAAAGGGCGACGACGTCGGTGAACGTTCCCCCGACGTCCACGCCGATCTTCCAGGAGGGTTGAGTCATCGGTGATGCTTTCCTGATGAAACGGACAAGGCGATTGATTCAGGGGCCCGAACCGGCCGCCGAGCGGGCGGCCAGGGTGGCCAAGACCCGCTCGGGCGTTACGGGAAGCTCCCGGACCGGCTCGCCTAGGGCGTCGGTCACGGCCAGGGCGATCGCCGTGGCGGCGGGGGTGAGGGCGGGCTCGCCGATCCCCTTGGCCCCGAAAGGCCCCAGTCCACTGCCGGATTCCAAGATCTCGGTTTCCACGTCCGGCGTGTCCAGGGCCGTGGGCAGCAGGTAGGTTTCCAGGTTTTCGGTTTCGGTGACGCCGGCTCGGAGGACAACCTCCTCCATCAGCCCCTGGCCGAGACCCATGTAGGCCCCGCCTTCCATCTGGCCTTCGACGCTGGTCCGGTTCACGGCCTTGCCCACGTCGAAGCAGGACGAGAGCCGGCGTACGATCACCTCGCCGGTTTCGGGGTCCACGGCCACTTCCGCGCCGACGGCGCCGAAGGTGTAATCGTTGAACGCCCGGCCCCGGCCCGTCGCCGGGTCGATGGGCTCGCCGCCGGGGGCGTCCCATTTGGACAGGTTGCCCAGCGGCTTTCCGATCGCGGCCATCCGACGGACGACCTTGGAGAGTCCGAGCCCCCGCTCGGGAAATCCCCGCACGGCGGCGCGTCCGGCCCCCAGCTCGATCTCTTCGGGCGAGACCTCGAGCATCTCCCCCGCCACTTCCAGCAGGTCCCGGCGGATCTGAAAGCAGGATTCCAGGACGGCGTTGCCGCTCATCATGAGCTGCCGGGTGGCGGTGGTCGTCCCGGCCAGGGGGGTAAGCTGGCTGTCCGCCCGCTGGACGGTGATTCCGCCCGGGTCGACGCCGAGGACTTCCGAGGCCAGGGTGGCCATGGAGGAGGCCTGTCCGCCTCCGTGGTCCGGGGTCCCGGTGCGGATCACTAGGCTCCCGTCCATCTCGAACCCGACCCAGGCTTGGGCGCTGTCGTGCGTCCAGTGCATGCGCCCGTAAGGGGTCATGCCGGCGGCCACCCCCCGGCCGATCAGGGGCCGACCCGGCTCCGCTCCGCTCCCGGACGGGCCGTCCCCCGAAAGCGCCTCCCGGCAGCGCCGGACCGCCTCGGTTAGTTCCACCTCCGAGCGGATGTCTTCCCCGGTGCCGAGGGTGTCTCCTTTGCGGAGGTAGTTGATCTCCCGGAACCGGCCGGGATCCATGCCGAGCGTGCGGGCCGCCGCGTCCATCTGCATCTCGTAGGCGAAATTGGACTGGAGCGAGCCGAAGCACCGCATGGCGCTGGCGAAGGTGTTGTTGGTGTAAACGCCCTTTGCGTCCACCCAGACGTTGGGGATCCGGTACGGGCCCGTCGCGGTGACCGCCGAGTAGTGGACGACCCAGACGGTCAGGTAGGCGTACGCGCCGCCGTCGGCCAGGAGGTCGGCCTCCAGGGCCGTGATCCGTCCGTCCCGCGTCACGCCCGTTTTGTACCGCATGACGTAGGGGTGCCGCTTTCCGTGGGCGAGGATGGATTCCTCCCGTTTGTATTCCAGGCGCACGGGCCGCCTCGTCTTCCAGGCCATCAGCCCTAGGAAGACCTCGACGGTCACGTCCTCTTTGCCCCCGAAGCCGCCGCCCAGATAGGCGCACCGGATGCGGACCTTGCTGTCCGGAATTCCGAGGGCCTGGGCGACGTCCCGGTAGTGTTCGAGCACCTGGGTGCCCACATTGATGTTGACGACCTGGTTGTCGTCCACCCAGGCGACGCCGGTCTCCGTCTCCAGGTACGCGTGGTCGATCCACTGGGTCGTGTAGCGGTTTTCGACGATAATGTCGGCCTCGGCGAAACCGGCCTCGAGGTTGCCCCGGCGAATGGACCAATGGCAGACGAGGTTTCCGCCCTTGTGGACGCGGGGGGCGTCGGGACGGAGGGCCTCGAAGGGATCGAACACGCCGGGCAGCGGCTCGTAGTCGACCGCGACGCGCGCGAGCGCCTCATCGGCGGCGGCCTCCGTCTCCGCGGCCACCAGGGCTACGGGCTCGCCTAGGTAGCGAACGCGATCCCCGGCCAGAATCTGGTGGAAGGCCGTGTGCGCCCCTTCGCCCGCATCGGACATGCGCCCCGGCAGGCCGGCGAGGAGCTCGTTGCGGGGCACGTCTTCGGCCGTCAGGACACAGGCCACGCCGGGCACGGCCAGCGCCGCCGTTTTGTCGATCCCGCCGATCCGAGCCGAGGGATGTTTCGCGTGGAGGACCCGGCCGACAAGGGCGTTGCGGGGGATGTCGTCGGATGCGTAGCGGAGGACGCCCCCGGCCTTGTCCACCGCGTCGTGGCGGACCATCCGCCCGCCGACCCCATGGGGGCTTCCCCGCGTTTCCATCCGTTCCTTGACCGCCATCGAGTCCGACCCCCCTCCCTCCTCCCCGGGCGAAAGCCCCTAAACGTCCCAGCCGCTGTCGATGACCAGGGCTTGGCCCGTCATGTTGCGGGATTTTTCCGAGCAGAGGTACAGGACCGCGGCGGCGATCTCTTCTTCGTCCGGAAAACGGCCCAGGGCCATCTCGCTGGTGTACTTCTTGTAGACCTCGTCTCTTGTCTGATTCCAGGCTTGGGCCTTTTCCTGGATGATCTTTTCCATCCGGTCTCCGTAGATGGGACCGGGGCAGATGCAATTGACGTTGATGTTATGAGGGCCCAGCTCGAGCGCCAGGGTCCGCGTGAAGCCGCGCACGGCCCACTTGGACGAGGAATAGGACGCGCGGTTGATGTAACCCCGGAGCCCGGAGGTCCCGGAGATGTTCACGATCTTCCCCCACTTCTTCTCCAGGAAGGTCGGGATGACGTGCTTGCAGCAAAGGAACGTCCCCTTCAGGTTGACACCGAGGACGTAGTCCCAATCCTCGACGGAAATCTTGTGGACCGGGGTCTCCACCGGGCCGATGACGCCCGAGGTGTTGACGAGGATGTCGATGCCGCCGAACGCCTTCAGCGTCTCATTGACCATGGCCTTCACCTGGCCCTCTTCCCGGACGTCCAGGGAGAGGGTGACGGCCTCGACGCCGGGGACTTCCTTGCGGATCTCCTCGACCTGGGCGTCCAGCGCGGACACGTCCCGCGCGCACAGGAAAAGACGCGCGCCTTCCCGGGCCAGGTTCAGGGAGATCTGTCCGCCCATCCCTTTGGCGCCGCCGGTGATGATGGCGACCCTGTTCGCAAATTCCCCTTTGCCGTTTTTTGGTTTCGCGTTCAATGTTCGTTCCGCCTCCATGGGGACCGCGCGCGCCGGCCCCTTGTTAAGGGTTTTGCCCAGGGCTGTCAACTTCCGGCGGGCCGTGCGGCCGCCCGGGAATGCGGACCGATCCACCAAAAATTCAGCGTTGCCGGTGTTCTTTCCTCGTTCCGCCTATGAATCTTAACCAAGGGCCGTCCGGAAGGGAAATTTTCGGACGGCCCGTCTGAATCGAAAAACCGCCCGCCCACCCGGCCGGGTTCCCGGGCCTCCGGAATTCCGGTATGATGACATGAAGAAAGTTAAAAGGTCTTGAACGGACGGAATAGGGACGCCCGATCCCGGGGAGGAACTCCCCCGGGCCGGGAGGGAATTCGTTCGAAGTGCGGGTGAATCGCGTTTTCAATTCACGGCGAATTTCGCCGACGGTCACACTTCATCGGTTGGAGGGAGAACATGGCGCAGGTGGATACGGTGATTCAAGGAGGTCAGGTGGTTCGGCGGGACGGGACCCGGGTTGAGGACATCGCCGTCCAGGATGGCAAGATTGTCGCCGTGGGCGACCCGGGGACGATGCCCGAGGCGAAGGAGGTCATCAACGCGGCCGGCCTCCACGTCATCCCCGGCGTGATCGATCCTCACGTCCACCTCCAGCTCTTCAAGAATCCGTTCGAAGTCAACGTCTTGACCGAGTCCCGCTCCTTCGCGGCTGGTGGTGTTACGACAGCCATTCCGATGCTTTTGAACCGGGAGGACGCGACCAAGTCCTACCGGGAGTATACCCCCTGGGCCATCAACGTGGTCGAGAAGAATTCGATGATCGACATGGCCTTTAGCGCTGTTCTGGGGACCGAGGAACAGATTGAGGACATCCCCTTCCTGGTCCGGGAGTATGGGATGTGCTCCTTCAAGTTCTACATGGCCTACACCGAGGACGAGGCCAAGACGTTCGGCATCATCGCTGTGGACGATGGGCTACTTTACGAAGGGTTCAAGAAGGTGCGGGATATGATCGCCGAGGGGTATCCTTGCCTCGCTATGGTCCACGCGGAGAACATGGAGATCATTCACCGAGAAAAGAAGCGGCTCAAAGCCGAGGGACGGAACGACCTTAAGGCCTGGACGGACGCGCGCCCGGAGTTTTGCGAGGAGGAATGCCTGCGGCGGGCTTTTTTCTTTATCGAGGAGCTTGGTTCCCGGCTGTACGTCGTTCATCTAACCGTTGCAAAGGGAGTGGACTTGGTGCGCGAGATGCACCGTCGGGGTGTGGACATCATTGCCGAGACGTGTCCCCATTACCTCACGTACACCAAGCACGATCACGACAAGATCGGTTTCCTCGGCAAGGTCAACCCGCCACTCCGCGACACGGTGGATCAGGAAAAGCTTTGGGAGGCTCTTCAGGATGGAACGCTCAACAACATCGGCGCGGACCACTCCACGGTTGTCCCCCGGGTGGATAAGGTGGCCGACGGGATCTGGAACGCTATTCCTGGATTTCCGATGACTGGCTGCTCGCTCCCCGTGATGCTCCACGTGGCAGTGCACACGGGCCGCCTGTCGTTCGAGCGGCTCGTTGAGCTGACCTCGTACAACGTCGCCAAGACCTACGGGCTGCTCCCGCAAAAAGGGGACATCGCCCCCGGATTCGACGCGGACATCGTCCTCGTGGATCTGGAGAAGGTGCGGCATATCACGCCGGAGGTCTGGCACTCCGCCGCCGATTGGAGCCTCTACGACGGGTGGGATATCAAGGGCTGGCCGGTCCGGACAATCGTTCGGGGCGTCACCGTGGCCTTGGACGGCGAGATCACCGGCACACAGGAACACGGCCGGTACATCCCCCGGAATATTCCGAAGAAGCCGGCGGCCTGAGGGGGCTTAAGTACGGGTGGGAGTGCGTCTGGGTGACGAGGGCGGGTCACCCCCTTCCGACGATCTTCTCGAACGAGCCCCGCCAGCCGGGCGACAGGGCGGGGATGCGCAGGGTCTTAGCGGTCCCTTCGACGTTCTTGCCCGTCGAAGTAGAGCAGGTGAAGGGTAAGAGGGCGAAAGGGCAAAGGGTAATCAAGGAGCCTTGGCGCAACGAAAACCCAGGAAGTTGCTCCAAGAGTTTGAAAATTTCCAGTACCGGAACGCCGCGCGGAACCACGCTGGATTGAGGATGAGCCACGAACTGCCACGAACCACACGCCCGAAGATGCCGAAGGCAGGCCCTTTCGGGTTGCGTGCCGGGGCGGTCAGATAATAATCCGCCTTGAACCAATCCTCAACCCACTCCCACACATTCCCCGACATGTCCACAGCCCCAAATGGACCCCGGTGGGTGTTGTACGTCCGATCCACCGGATGCGTCTTACCGCCGCTGTTCTTTCTCCAGATGACCTTCGTGGGGTCCCACTGCCCCCCCCACGGATATTTCTTGCCGTCCAAGCCACGAGCTGCCTTTTCCCATTCCGCCTCCGTCGCTAACCGCTTGCCCGCCCATTTACAGTAAGCCCGCGCGTCCTTCCAGCTCACCTGGACCACGGGATGACGGAGGCGGGTTCCGTAGTTGCTGTCCTCACCTGTCGGGGCCTTCCAGTTCGCGTTGGACTTCTGCTCCCATATCTTTTTCGAGTGGATGTTAAACACCCAGCCGCCACCGCCTTTTTCCGCATCCGTCCGGTGACCCGTCGCCTCCACGAACTGCGAAAACCGTGTGTTTGTCACAGGGAACTTGTCGATGTGAAAGACGCCCAAATAGACGCGGCGTTGGGGCTTCGCGTTCCGGAGCGGACGCCTGCCCGGACCCGGACTGAGGTCGTTGCTCCCCATGATGAACCAACCGGCTGGGACCTTGACCATCGCGTCCAGACCTGCGCCGATCTGTTGGGGCGCACCGTCACCGATGCCCAGCCTCTCCCTAGCGCAGGCAAAGAGGCAGAAAACCAGAACGACCATCAGGACACTTCGCCGAAACCGCATGCGTGCCCCCATCGGGTGGGCGGGGTCTGTGTCTTTTTGGATTGACGATGGAAATTTTAACAGGTTTTTAAGCTGATGGGAGAATGAGGGCACATTGAGAGGGTGTCTGTCCCCCCGAACCATCAGGCACGATCACCGATACAGGGACAGGCCGCTCAATTTGAGCAGAAGGTCTGCAAAGAAGCGCTGGATCTGTTAAAAACAAGGAACTTTCACCCCACACGAGGGCAACAAGATGGCTAAAAGTGGTCATCTGGGAACTGCCGAGGTTTCATGAGACGGGTCCTGATCTGGGCCTTCGTCCTGGGGACGACCTTCGTTCTCGGTTGTACCGGCCGTCCAGGCACATCCGGCAGTGCCCGTAGCCGACTCGGGCGGCCTTCGCCCTCCCCCGCCGCGATCCAACGGCGGATCGCTGTCCTGGACTTCCGGAACACCAGCCAACACAAAGAACTGAGCTGGCTCTCTCAGGCCGTCGCGGAGACGCTCGTGACGAAGCTCGCGCGCATCGCTTCTATCCACGTCATCGAGCGGGGACAGCTCGATAAGGTCACATCTTTGAGGTGGCTCCTTCAATCCCACCCATTCTCACCTATTGCCACCCCGGGTGCCACCCAAATTCCGTCCGAATGCCCCTGATGTACGCGATCTGTCCCGTGTGCTGAGTGATTTCCGACGTCAGCAATGCGAGTTGTCCGCCCATCGTTTTGAAACCGGCGACCTCGCGCTTCATTTCCCGGTCGAAATCCGCGTCCGAACAACCCTTGAAGAACCGCGCCGTCTCCTTCCGAACAGCCGCCTTGTACCCCATAACGGTTTCCAGGTCCGGGATCGTGAACGCCCCGGCTTCCTCGGGAGAAAAGCCATATCCGGTGTATTCGGGGTCGGCCGGCTTGCCGAACCTTTCGTGCCAGTCGGCGGAAATCCAGACCTGTCCCCGTTCGTCGAACTCGGAGATGACATAGTCCTCCTCGCGCGACATGTGCCAGAGCATGAACCGAATGGGGTTTACCTTGGGATCTGGCCGGTAGGCTAGGTCCTCCTCAGTGAGGCCGTTCACGGCGGTTTCCAGGGTGTGTTGGAGCTGGTCGAGGACCTCGATCAGAAATTCGGGGGCTTGCATGTGTTTTGGACCTCCAAGGAAGGTTTCCTCCGGGGTCGTCTTGGGCCGGCGACGCCGCGCCCGATTCGTGGGTCTCGGTTTCCTTGGTCGAGGGACGCCTCCTCCCCCCCTTTTTTCGCCCGCTTGGGCTCTTTTGAAATGGAAGCGTTCCGGGGTCGGCTAAGACGTGGCCGACCGCCTCAAATCCTTGAGGACGAGCTGAAGGCTTTCCCGTCCGTTCCACCGGTTGACCTCCGGCTCGAACGCGGCGTCCACGAGCTCGCCGGGCCGGTTCAGGAAATCCAGTCTGTCGTCGCTCCCCATGCCGAAACCGATGGCCTCCGCCGATTGGCCGGAGACGGGGTCGTGAAGCTCGATCTTCAGGTGGCGCCCTTCCCGGCCCACCGCCCGGATTCCGCCGACGACCTGCAACCTTTCCGCGGCGTAAACCGGCCGGGCGTTCCCCGGACCGAAGGGAGCCATCCGCTCGAGGGCCCGCATGGTTTCGAGCGTCAGATCCGATAGCTCGACCCGGCCGTCTAGCTCCAGGGCCGGGACCCCGTCCCCCGGAGCCGTCCGATCCCGAACGATTTGAGAGAACCGCTCGGCGAACTTCTCCAGGTGCTCGGTCCGAAGGGTCAGGCCGGCCGCCTGTTGGTGGCCGCCGAATGTTTCCAGCAGATCCGCGCAATCGGCTAGGGCCCGTTGGAGGTGCAGCGCTCCGGCGGTGCGGCCCGAGCCCTTTCCGAACGCGCCGTCCAAGGCGATGAGGATGACGGGACAATGAAACTCCTCCGCCAGCTTGGAGGCCACGATGCCCAGGACCCCCGGATGCCAGCCCGTCTCCCACAGGACGATGGGCCCGTCCTCATGCAAGCGGCCAGCCGGGGCCTGACGCCGGACTTTCTGATAGACCTCCTCCTGGATGTTCTGCCGCTCCGCGTTGATCCGGTCCAGCTTCGAGGCCGATTCGGTCGCCCGCGCGATGTCGGTCTCCAGGAGAAGCTCCAGGGCGAGGTCTGCCTTTCCGAGCCGCCCGGCGGCGTTGATACGGGGGGCGAGTTGGAAAGCCACCTGGGCGTACCGCAATGTTTCGCCCGGACTGTCCGGTTCGGGTGCGGTCCCCGCTATGCGAATCAGAGACCACAGCCCCGGCCGCGTCGATCCGGCCAGCTCGCGGAGGCCGTGGCGGAGGAGTACGCGGTTCTCACCGCGCGTGTCCGCGACGTCGGCCACCGTCGCCAGGGCGACCAGGTCGAGGGTTCGGCGGAGGTTGGGCAGGGGCCGAGGCCACCCCGCGTCCCGAAGCGCGCGGCGGAGCGCCGAGACGAACTTGAACGCGATCCCCGTTCCGCAGAGCGACTTGTCGGGATACGCGCAGTCGGGCCGGTGGGGGTTGACGACGGCGCATGCGCAGGGCAGGGGGTCCGGCGGCTGGTGATGGTCGGTGATGATCACATCGAGGCCGACGGTCCGCGCGGTCTCCACCTCGTCGGGATTCGAGATCCCCGAGTCCACTGTGATGAGGAGGCCCTTTCCCTTCGCGCCGAGGTCAAGGATCGCCTCCGTGTTCAGGCCGTATCCCTCCTCCAGCCGATCCGGGATGTAGGACTCAACCTCCCGCCCCAGCTCCCGGAAGAAGTGGACCAGCAAGGCCGTTCCGCACAGACCGTCCACATCGTAGTCTCCGTAGACGATGATGCGCTCGTTATCCGTCAAGGCCCGACTCGTGCGGTCCACCGCCCGGTCCATGTCCATCAGGAGAAAGGGGTCATGGAGGGCCTCAATCGGCGCGTTCAGGAAACTTTGAGCGGTCTCAACCCGGGAGTAGCCGCGGCTCCACAGGAGTTCCGCGACCAGGGGAGGGAGGTCTAGCGCGCGGGTGAGACGCCTTGCGTCCTCCGGCGCCGGGGGGGACGGACGCCATTCACGCTCTGCGCCGCCGGGTTCTTCGGCCCGGCCGCCGGAGATCATGGGGTTCTTCTGCGGGAGGGTCTCTTCCGGGGAATGGCGCGCCGGTCCAGGCGGACGAGGTCTAGGGTAATCCGGTCCTGAAGCCGCCTCATCCACCAGTGCGAGCAGTGGCTTCCGTTCATCAGGATAGAGAAGGCGATGATGTCCCCGTCCAGACTGAAGGCGTACCCGGAGAGGGTGTCCACGCCGTTGAGTGTGCCCGTCTTGGCGCGGATCCTTCGCTCGGCCTCAGTGTCGTCCAGCCGGTTCTTCACCGACCCGTCAACGCCCATGACCCCCAGGGAGGCCACGAACTCGGGCCGGAAGCGGATGTCGTCGTACATGTCCGTCAGCACACGGACGAGCTGGGCCGGGGTGATCCGGTTTTTCCGCGACAGCCCCGCGCCGTCGTCCACGACGAACGACTCGGGGCCGTAGCCCAGCCGTTTCATGTACCGGTTGACGACGGCGAGCCCTTTCCGGCGCGTCCCCGGTGCGCCCAGGATTTCCGCGCCGATGGTTTTGAGAACCTGTTCGGCGATGAAGTTGTTGCTCCACTTGTTGAGACCCCAAAGGATAATGGACAGGGGCTTGGACATGTGGCTTGCTAGTTGGCGGGCCGCCGGAGGCGTTTTCCCCCGATGGACTTCTCCGTTGACCTCGATCCCCTCCCACTCCAGGAATTCCCGGAAGGTGTGCCCTAGGTACAGGGTGGGTGTGGTGATGTTGATCCAGAAGCGGCGCGGGCGGCTTCCGGCGGGGATTCGGCCTTCGAGGATAAGCAGGTCGCCGTCCGCGTGGGCGGCGCGGCGCAGCCGGATACTTGTCTTGCGGCGGCGGCTGACGGTATTGGCGTTGTTGACGAGCTGGACATAGGACGAGGCGGGCTCGACCACCGCTCGCGGCGGTTTGCCGATGACCGTATTGGGCTCCACGTAAACGCCGAGGGTGTTGAAATTCAACGACGCGGCGCCATGCGGGGCCTGGAAAGGACGGAGTCCCTGGCCGCCGTTCGTCCCCGGGACGAATCGCTCGCTGTCGAAGTACCTGTCGTCCACTACAATATTTCCGCGGACCTCCCGCAGCCCTCGCCGCTTTAAGGTCCTCACCAAGATCCAGAGCTTCTCGTTGACCAGACTCGGGTCTCCGAATCCCTTGAGGTAGAGGTTCCCCGACAGCCTTCCGGCGGAAAACCGGCCGGTGGTGTACACGTTCGTCTTGAACTTGTAATCCGGCTTGAGGTAGTGAAATGCCGTCGCGGTTGTCAAAACCTTGACGTTGGAAGCCGGGATGAATCGTTCTTCTCCCCGGAGGTCGAAGAGCACCTTTCGGGACTTCAAGGAAAAAGCCCGGATTCCGACCCGGCTCTTTCGGATGCAGGCATCCCGAAGGTGCCGCGCCATCTTCCGTTTCACGTATGGGATTCCCCCGGGCGCGGGCGGGGTCCGGCGTTTGGATTTCGACGCGGCCCGGGTTTGGGCAAAGGCCGGTCCGGCCGCCTGCTCTGAAAGCACGGGAAGGAGAACGGCCGCCGCGACGCCGAGGGCGATGATCGCGCGCCGGCGCCTGTTCGCGTGTCCGGGGTCAGCAGGTTCCATCAGCAAAGCGCTCCCGGAGCCGGTTGTCTTGAAGCAGGGTGGTGATCACGAGTCCCATCACCCCCGCCAGTAGATTGAACCCCACGTCTCTGATATCGCCGAAGCGGTTCGGCAGAAGATATTGAATTGCCTCGTCGAGGAGTCCCACGGAGGTGGCCAGACTGACCGTTGCCGTCCGCAAAGGCCAGATACTCAGGCCTTGCCACGTTGTTCCGATGCAATGATACGCCAGGAAGCTGAGGAAGCCATATTGGAAAAAGTGGACCTTTTCGACCGGGTTTTCGAGAAGCCAGAGGAAAAACACGAAAACCAAAGCGCTGACGCCGAGCACTAGCCCTCGGAGGGGAGACCAGCCTTCTCGCAAGGTCAGGACCCTCACGACTTTGAGCAAAATCCATGCCCCGCCCAACCCCAGAACCGTTTCGAGGGCCGTCGTGGCCGGCGGACCGATTCCATCTCGGATGGGGAACCAGACAATGGGAATCAGCGGGAGTGTGACCAAGATCACGGCCACGTAAAGGATGAGCGTGGACCATCGGGACCGAAGCGGTTTTTTCAGAGCGCGGGATATCAGAGCAGGTTTCTCCGTCCTCCAAATATCGGCCTCCCGGGGGAGACGGCGGACCGGCGCCGACTCCCGCCGAAGTTATGATAGAAGCGGAGCGGGAAAAGTTCAAGAGAAGGTTTGCGTGTGTCCTTTCCCCTCCACGCTGCTGTAAAAGACCTTGAGCGCCCGATTTCGACGCCGCTTCCGTGAATCCGGGGGTGTTTAAGCTCGTGATTCCCAACCTGGGTCCACCGACCCGCGGAGGGGGGGGATTCCGATCAGGCTTGAACCTCATTGATCGGACGCATCGTTTTGAGAAATGACTCGAAAGGGGCGAAATTACTCAACCCCGCTCACGCAAGGACCGGGGCGGTCCCCGACCGAGGCGGTCCCCGGCTCCGCCATGACAGGGACAACAACTTTGCCAAGGCTTAAAAAAGTCTTGAAATACACTCATTGAGGCACGGATCCTGAAGGGGTAGTAGGCCGTGGGCGAAATTCGCCCGATATCGGGGGCGCAAGGCTGTCCGGCGGGTATTTCCAAGGTGCTCCCGGGCATCGAGAGAAGGGCCGGACTCAGGGGGGGGGGGTCCGCCGGGTCTCTCCAGGTTTGAAATGGATGAATCCGCCGCTTACATCGTTGAAGACCTCCGGAAATATTTCGACCAGGAAAAAGTCTGGTCGGATTTTGTGGAGTTGGAATACGAAAGCGCCGTCGAGGACATCCTGCGCCAGCTGCTGGAAGAAGAGCGGCTCGATTTTCGTAATCCGGCGCACCAGAATCGAAAATTTCTCTACCGCTACGCCCTGCCGTACATCTGTTTCAGCATGCAGAAGGCGAGGGAATACTTCGCCTCTGCCCGCGGCGCCACCCTGCTGACCAAACCGCTTCTCCTACAATTAAGGGATGATGTCTTTCGGCCGGGCGCTGATCACCCTAGTCTCGCCGGACGTTTTCACCGACCAGGAGGATCTCTATCACGGTGTCAAGATGCTGGACCGCGGCCCCTCGGGCTATCGACTCGCCGACCGGCGGCTGCGTGTGGCGCGCAACGGTCTTTTTTCCCCAGATGCACACCATCATCAGCGGCGAAAAAACCATTGAGACGCCCCTGACCTTGCTCGATGTCTTCACCCGGCTCCCCGACCTGTACTACAGCTGTCTGTACGTCTACGACCTCTCGGATGAGGACATGAATTGCATCCGGCTGGTTCAGGCGGGCGTTCGGAAAGAGGACAAGGAAGGGACGATGTGGGTCCAAATCGAAGCGGTGGCCGGCGGGACGCTGAGACCGGAGCGGTTGCCCGGGCTTCTGACGGAAGTGTTCCAGGAAGTGAGTGGCGATCGCTCCGTCCACGTCTGGGTCAGTCGGACCCGGAGCGGCGAGCTCGACGAGGTAGGAAAAGTCCTCACCCAGCTCCGGGAATTGAGCCTGGATGAAGAGAAATTCCTGATCTGCCCGCTGCCCTCATCCAAAGGGAGGCAGGTTCAATTCTCCGAAGTCGAGCTCCACTATCTGCTGATGTTCTATCTGAGCAACATCGCCCGGTATCAGCCCCATCTCTGGGGAGAGCTCTTGACCGGCCGAAAAACGGCGGAGACCCTGCTGGTGCGGAATTTTATCAAGAGCTCGGAAAAGAAGTTCCCCTGTCTCGTCCACACACAAATCTTCCGGAAAATTCTCCTCAGCTGAATCGGTTTGGACCCGCCCGGACCGGGTAGATTCTCCCGGCGCGGACTCGGGTTGAGCGGCGGCCGGGTTGTGAGCGCCCGGGATCCGTGGCAAATTGATGGCGACGGCTTTGATGATTCGGGGGGATAGAGGAGATCAACGATGCGGATCGCGTATTTGCCGCTCAAGGTGGAGGTGGGCGCCGTCGAGCGGGTCGTCGGCCGACTGATGGATATCGAAGAGGTGACCGAGGTCCACTCCATTTCGGGCGTCTATGACATGCTGGCCAAGGTTTTGGTGGACGATTACGACCAGTTCGCGGAAGTCATACCAGAGAAGATCCCCGGCATCCCGTCCATTCGGGAAACCAACACCCTGTTGACCTTTACGGCGTTTAAGTGGCTTTCCAGTCCGGGGAGGGGGGGGAACGAACCCGCTTCCCGGTGGGGCCCGGCCGGCGCCCGCGGGCGGAGGCGGCTTCTTTGAATCCATGATTCACCCGAAGGAGGGACCATGTCGACCGATCTCCAGGAACTGAAAGAAAAGATGGTTCTCGCCCACAAGATCATGGCCGTGGCGGGGGTCCTGCATATGAACCTGGGTCACGCCAGCGTCAGGCTGCCCGAAGGGGACCGGATATTGATCCTGGGCCATCTGCATGACGTCGGAAAGGTGTTCGAGACGGTGACCGTGGATGACCTGAGCATCATCGATCTGGAAGGCAATCATGTGGACGGGATTCTCGAACCGCCGGGCGAGCGTTTCATTCATTCCGGCGTCTACAAGACCCGGCCCGATGTCGGGTCGGTCGTTCACGCCCATCCCTTCTGCGGCGTCGCCTGTACGATTGCCGGGCAGGACATCCTCCCCGTGGGTCATTGGGGGACGGTGTTCGCGCCCAAGGTCCCCGTATATCCGAGCTCCGAGCAGATCGAATCCCAGCGGATGGGCGAGGACATCGCCGAGGTCATGGGGGACGCACCGGCGGTGATGCTCTCCCACCACGGGGCCGTGACCGCGGGCAAATTCCTCGAGCAAGCCGTGGCCCTGATGCTCAGCCTCGAGCACACGGCGAAGCTGGTCGCCGAGGCGAGCCGGATGGGGACGCCCAAGCCCCTTCCCCAGGCGCAGATCGACAGTGAGAAGGCGGTTCGGCTGAATCGGCCTTCCTTTTGGGAGAACCCCTGGGCCTACTGGTCTTCCAAGGTGTCGTGACCGGCCGCGTTCTCCGGCCGGGAATTCATCGGCGCGGGGTCTCAGGGAAATTTCAGGAAATGCCAGTTTGCGCCCTCGTTTGTTCGACAGAATCCGTAGGCTTCGGGAAGGGGTAACGCCGGGAGGGAGCCTTCAACCCAGGATGTCGGTCATCTTGACCATGACGCTGCTTTCCAGGTAGTCCAAGTCGATGGGTTTGGTGATATAGTCGTGCGCACCGTCGGCGATGGCCTGTCGCGCGATGTTTTCATCCTGTCGCAAAACCCGCGTGTCAGGACCCGGCCTTTGCATGGCGGGGAAGCCACGGATGGCCGCGGTTTTGGTGAGCTAATTCTAACGAGACAGAAAGCGGCGGACGGATTATATTGGGTCAATAATTGTAGATTGGCTTTCCCTTCGCGCCTGTAACCTGCTGAATGGCGGCCGGGGGGGGGAGGATAGGCTTTCCCGTCCGGATCGAATTTCAGGCGTCTTGGACATTAAGAGGAGTGAACGAGGATGGCGCGAGAAGGGTTGGGGAACCTGTCGGAGACCCATGCGCGGTCGCTGGCCCAGGAACAGGCGGCGGCATTCCTGCGGCAGGTTTACTGGTGGATGACGGTCGGCCTCGCCGTAACGGGGTGCGCGGCCTGGGCCGTGGTGGTTTCGCCTGGATTGCAGCGTTTCATCTTCGGCAGCCAACTCGTGTTTTTCGGGCTGATCATCGTGACGCTGGGTCTGGTTTTCACCTTGAGCGCCCGTGTGGAGAAGATGAGCGTCCAGGGGGCGACGGCGACGTTCCTGATATACGCGCTGCTCAACGGGCTGATGCTTTCGTCCATCTTCCTGGTCTATACGGCCGGCTCCATCACGGGGGTCTTCTTCATCACGGCGGGGACGTTCGCGGTGACCAGCCTTTGGGCGTATACGACGAAGCGGAGCTTGGCCTCCTGGGGAAGTTTCTTCTTCATGGGCCTCATCGGCATCATCATCGCCTCCGTCGTCAACATGTTCCTGCAAAGCTCGGCGCTGCATTGGGCCATCAGCTACATCGGCGTGCTGGTGTTCGTCGGTCTGACGGCCTACGACACGCAAAAGCTCACGCTCCTCGGTGCGAAGGGATTCGGCAATGAGGCCACCGCGGCGAAAGCCTCGATCCTCGGAGCGCTGAGGCTCTACCTGGACTTTATCAACCTGTTCCTCATGCTGCTTCGGATTTTCGGGCGGCGATAAGAAGGGAGGGCTTTCCGCGGGGAGGGCCCCCGTGTCGGGACGGGCACAGCATTTTGTTCGCGCGGGCTTCTCTGATTGAAATATTTCCTTTGGCGAAATCGGGCGGCCTGATGGGCCGCCCGATTTTTTTGCGTGCGCCCGAAACCCCGGCGTCCCCCGGTCGAGCGCCCGGAACCCAACCGGACTCCGCGCGATTGTGGGGTATAATCGGGGCGTCCTGAAAGCCGAAAATGGGAGCGCGACGCTTGGCCACTGAAAAATGGCGGCACGTGGGAAAACGGGTACCCCGGGTGGACGCCCGGGAGAAGGCGATGGGTGCGCTCCTGTATCCGTCCGACCTCGTTCGGGACGGGATGCTCTGGGTGCGCGTCCTGCGCGCCGGGCGGGCGCATGCCCGGATCCTGAGCGTCGATGCCGACGGGGCCGGCCGCCTGCCGGGGGTCGCGGCGGTCCTCACGGCCCGTGATGTCCCGGGCCTGAACCTGTGCGGCGCCGTGGCGGCGGACCGGCCGGTCCTGTGCGGGGACGTGGTGCGCTATGAAGGGGACGCCGTCGCCCTGGTCGCCGCCGAGACGCCCGAGGCGGCCGCGCTTGCCCTGGACCGGATCACCGTGGAATACGAAGATTTGCTCCCGCTGCTGGACATCGAGGCGGCTTTGTCTCCCGGCGCCGCCCTCATCCACGGGGATGGGAACGTCTTCAAGGAGATTCACGTGTCCTGGGGAGACATCGAGGCGGGATTCGACCGGGCGGACTGGGTGGTCGAGGAAGGTTTTCGCACCCAAAGCCAGACCCACGTCTACCTGGAGACCGAGGCGGCCTTGTCCTTCCAGGATGAAACGGGCCGGCTGACGGTCGTCGCGACGGGCCAGTTCCCCCAGTTCGACCGGACACAGGTCGCCCGGGCTCTGGGACTCGATGAAGACGCCGTCCGGGTCCTCAACCCCTCCAACGGAGGGGCCTTCGGCGGCAAAGAGGAAATCACCGTTCAGGTCTACCCCGCCCTCGTGACCCTCTTGACGGGCCGGCCCGCTAAGATCGTCCTTGGCCGGGAAGAGTCCATCATGGCGGGGACCAAGCGGCACCCGATGCGTTTCCAGTACAAGGCGGGCGTCCGGTCGGACGGCGCGCTGACGGCCTTGTCGGTGAGGATCGAAAACGACACCGGTCCTTACCTCTCCTATGGGCACGTCATCACGAACGTCGCCCTGACGCATGCGTGCGGGGCTTATTCGGTCCCCGACGCGCGTCTGGACGCCGCGACCGTTTTCACCCACGGGTCATTTGGCGGGGCGTTCCGAGGCTTCGGCTCCTCGCAGCCGGCATTCGCCGTCGAGGTCTTCATGGACATTTTGGCCGAGCGCGCGGGAATGGACCCCATCGCGTTTCGGCTGAAAAACCGTGTCGCCCAAGGGCGGCCGATGGTGGGGAACAAGGTGTTGGAGATCTCCGCCCCGGTCGCCGAGCTGCTCGAGACGGCCCGCGCCCATCCGCTGTACGCCGAGCGCGAGCGGATCCGGGCTGAGCAGCCGGACCTCCCCCCCGGGCGGCGAAGGGACTGCCGGACGGGCGTCGGCGTCGCCCTGTCGATGAAGAACTGGTGCATGGGGTCGAAGGTGAAGGACGAGACCCATGTGGAGGTCCGTTTGGAGGCGTCGGGGCGGGTTGTCGTCGAGTCCGGGATCACCGAGATCGGCACGGGCAACCTCACGGCGATCGCCCAAGTCGCGGCGGAGATCCTCAATTGCGAGGTGGAGCGGGTCCGCGTCGTAGAGGGGGACAGCGACTCGCCCGACGGCGGGCCCACCAACGCCTCGCGCACGGTGTATATGGGCGCCGGCGCCGTCCACCAGGGGGCGACCGCTCTCAAGGAGGAGATCCTCAAGCGGGCGTCGGAGGTGGCGGACGTTCCCCGGGAACAGCTCTTTCTGGAAGACGGGTGCGTGCGCGGCCGTCCGCCGGCCGACGTGGAGGTTTCTTTCGCCGACCTGGCGCGGGACGGAGCGGTCAAGGCCCGCGGGTTTTTCGAGGCCGCCCAGTTTCACGGCGATGACGACTGGCTTCCGCCCTATCTCTTCGCCTTCGCCGTTCATCTCGTTCAGGCGGCGGTGGATGTGAGGACGGGGGAGCTTGACGTTCAGAAGGTCCTTTGTGTCCTGGACCCCGGCCGGGTCATCAACCCCATCGGCGTGGAGGGTCAGTCCGAGGGAGGGGTGGCCATGGGCCTGGGCTGCGCCTTCATGGAAGAGCTTGTCCTCCGGGACGGAATACACGAGAACGTCTTTTTTGGCGATTACCTGATCCCTACTTCCCTGGACGTTCCCGACATCCGGACCGCGTGGGTCGAGCATCCCGAGGAGACTTCTCCGTACGGGGCCAAGGGGATCGCCGAGCTGCCAATGAACCCTTTCGCGCCGGCCCTTTCCAACGCCCTGTATCACGCCTTGGGGGTCCGGTTTCTATCGACGCCCATCACCCCGGCGGCCGTCGTTTCGGCCCTGAGGGCCGGCCGGCCCTCAGGGTCCGCCGGCCCCTGAGAGTCCGCCGGCCGGTCGTGCGATGAAGGTGACGGTTCGCGGCCCGTCCATAACGCGCCCGTCTCAGGAAGAGGACAACGACATGACGAATCCCCGGTTGCTCAAGAACGCCCGCGCGCCCGGCTGGGACGCCCCGCGCGACCTCCTCATCCAGGGCGGGAAAATCTCGGCCGTCGGTGAAGACCTGGACGCCGGGGGGGTGGGGGCCTCCGTCATCGACCTCGGCGGCCGGGCGGTCATCCCGGGTCTGGTCGAGGCCCACACGCATCTGGACAAGGCCCTCACCCTCGATATATGCAAGAACGAAGAGGGAACCCTGATCGGCGCCATCCGCGAAATGGCGAAGCTGAAGCGGGTGTCCAGCGCGGCGGATGTCCACCAGCGGGCCGAGGCCTGTCTGTTGAAGTTCATCGCTCACGGGGCGACGACCGTCCGGACGCACATCGACGTGGACCCCGCCATCGAGCTCCGGGGGATGGAGGCCGGGGTTCGGTTGCGGGAGGAATACCGGGAAAAGGTGACGCTTCAGCTGGTGGCCTTCGCGAGCGGGGCCTCGGGCTCCCTGGAGGCGCCGGAACACCGGGACCGCTTGGCGGAGGCCGTCCGCATGGGGGCGGATGTCGTCGGCGGGGCGCCCACCCTGGCCGACGACCCGAAGGCGCACGTGGACGCCGTGTTCGACCTGGCCCTGAAGACCGGCCTGCCCCTCGATCTGCATGTGGATGAATCGGACGATCCCGGCGCCCGGGCCCTGGAAATCGTGGCGGAAAAGACGATGGCGGAGGGTTGCGAAGGGCGGGTGGTCGCCGGGCACTGCTGCTCCCTGGCTGCGATGGATGACGCGACGGCCGGCCGGCTCATCGAAAAGACCGCCCGGGCGGGGATCTCCATCATCACGATGCCGTTTTGCAACCTGTATCTCCAGGGAAGACGCGACGCCCAGCCCGTCCGGCGGGGGATCACGCGCGTGAAAGAGCTGGAAGAGGCCGGGGTCAACATCTATTGCGCGTCCGACAACGTTCAGGACCCCTTCGGCCCCTTCGGCCGGGCGGACACGCTGGAGGCGGCCTGGCTGACCGGGCTGGCGGCCCAGTGGGATCCGGGCGCTTTGCCCGTGCTTCTTGATATGGTCACCGCCCGTCCGGCGCGGCCCCTGGGGTTGGGCGAGCCTTACGGCGTCCGGGAAGGGTCGCGGGCGGACCTGGTGGTGATGGATTCCGAAGCGGCCGACAATGTCGTCGTCGAGCGGCCCGCGCGCGTCCTCGTCATCCGGTCCGGCCGGATCGTCTCCACCGGACTCGGCGCGCGGGATCTGGGCGTCCATGGGCCGGAGTGTTGAGGCGGCGCCGGGCCGTT
>CAYRGS010000025.1:11482-15611 GCA_964423875.1 uncultured bacterium | reverse complement strand
CCGCCCGAATGAAGACGCGGTCGAGGCGTCGCGCATCGCGCGTCAAGGGGGCCGGGCAATGGGCTACCGATATACGCTGAACGGGAAGGCGGTGGAGACTAACGCGCCGGGCGACCGGACGCTTCTCGACCACCTCCGCGAAGACCTGGACCTGACGGGCGCCAAGGAAGGCTGCGGGGAGGGGGAGTGCGGGGCCTGCACGGTCCTGGTCGACGGGGACGCCGTCGTCGCCTGTCTCGTCCCGGTGGGTCAGCTGGAAGGCCGCGAGGTCGTGACCATCGAGGGGCTGGTCGTCGACGGCCGGCTGGACGCCTTGCAGGAGTCCTTCGTCCGGGAGGGGGCCGTCCAGTGCGGCGCGTGCATCCCGGGGATGATCCTTTCGGCCAAGGCCCTGTTGGCGGAGAGTCCCAGTCCCGGCCGGGTCGAGATCCGCCGGGCCATCGCGGGCAACCTGTGCCGCTGCACGGGATACGTCAAGATTGTGGACGCCATCGAGCGGGCCTTGTCATGAGCGGATTTTTCTCTCCCCGCACCCTTCAGGAGGCTTTCGACGCCCTCGCGGACGACGGGGAAAACCTCCGGCTCCTTTCCGGCGCGACGGATGTCGTTGTCTGGGTCCGCGACGGCCGGCTGAGCGTCCGCCGCTACCTGAACCTTTCCGGTCTCGAAAGAGAGCTCCGCTACATCCGCGAGGAGAACGGCTTCATCGAGATGGGCGCCTTGACGACCGTGAGCGACCTCCTGCGCTCGGATCTGATCCGCCGGCACGCTCGGGCGCTACACGACGCCGCGGTCCTGTTCGGGTCCGTCCAGATTCGGAACCGGGCGACGGTTGCGGGAAACCTGGGGACGGCCTCCCCCGCGGGGGATGCGCTGCCGCCCCTGTTGGCCCTGGACGCGCAGGTGGTCCTCGAGAGCAGCAGCGGGGTTCGGGACGTCTCTTTCGACAAGTACATGTTTGGTCCCGGAGAGACGGCCCGGACCTCAGATGAGCTGATCACGGCTGTCCGGTTCCCGGTCATGCGGAGCGGAGAAACAAGCTTCTACCGCCGCCTCGATCTCAGAGACGCCCTCGCCATCTCCGTTGCGGGCGTGGCCGTCCGGGTGAGGCGGGAGGGATCTTCCCCGGCCGCCATCTCCTCCGCCCGGGTGGCGCTGGGGGCGGTCGCCCCCACGGTCCGCTGCGCGCCGGAGGCCGAGGAGGCCTTGGCGGCCGGGCCCGTCCGGTTGGACGACCTGATGGACATCGGCGAGCTGGCCGCCCGCTCAGCCTCTCCCATAAGCGACGTCCGGGCGTCCGCGGAATACCGGAAGGCCCTCATCCCCGGGCTGTTCTATCAGGGCATGTACGATGTCCTCACAGAGGGTTGAGCCATGACGCCGGATCGCGGCGAAAACGGTCCCGTCGGACGATCCGTCCGGCGCGTCGACGGGGCCGGCAAGACGACGGGCGAGACGCGCTTCTTCTCGGATCTCTATCCCCCGGACGTGCTCTGGGTGCGGACCATGAGGTCCGAGCCGGGTCCGTCGGGAAGCGTCCACGCGCGCATCCGCGCCCTCGACGCGTCCAAAGCGGAAAGCGTCCCGGGCGTGGTCCGGGTGATCACGGCGAAGGACGTCCCCGGGGAGAATTCCTTCGGCGTGCACGTCCAGGATCAGCCGGTTCTGTGCGACGGCCGCGTCCGCTTTCACGGGGACGCGCTCGCCCTGGTTTTGCAAACCGGCGCCCAGAACCCCTTCGACGACTTCGAGTCCCTCGGCCCGTTCGGCGCCAAGGGGGCCGGGGAGATCGTGACCCCTCCGTCCGCCGCCGCCGTCGTCAACGCCATCCGCGACGCCGCGGGCGTCCGTGTCCGCCGCACGCCCGCAACGCCCGAGCGGGTCTTCCGCGCGCCTCAGGAAAAGGCCGCCGGGGTCTCATGACGGGCGGGATTTCTCGCAACTTTTTCTATTGCTGCCAGACGCGGATCTTGCCCCTGAGAGATCCCGGTCAGCGGTGTAGACGAGGCCCCAACATTCTGTTTCTTATGGGAGGGTGACGGGCCGGTACGGGGACCGGCCCCTACGACGAGAAGCCCTGTTTAACCGTAGGGGCGGGTCTCCGTACCCGCCCGGAAAAGCTACCGCAACCCCTGAACGGCCAGCTCGACCGCCCGGATGAGCGCCCGGCCTTTGTTCATCGTCTCTTCGAATTCCCGCTCCGGGACCGAGTCCGCCACGATGCCCGCCCCGACGCCCAGGTAGGCGAGGCCGTCCTTTATGACCAGCGTCCGGATGGCGATGCACGTGTCCATGTTCCCCGAGAACGAGAAGTAGCCCACCGCGCCGGCGTAAGGCCCCCGGCGGACGGGCTCCAATTCCTCGATAAGCTCCATGGCGCGGACTTTCGGCGCGCCGGAGACCGTCCCGGCCGGAAAACAGGCCCGGAGAACGTCGTAGGCGTCCCGGCCCTCGGCGAGCTTCCCCCGGACGTTGCTGACGATGTGCATGACATGGGAATAGCGCTCGATCACCATCAACTCGTTCACCTCGACGGTGCCTCTTCGCGAGACCCGTCCCACGTCGTTGCGTCCTAGGTCCACGAGCATGATGTGCTCGGCGCGCTCTTTCTCGTCGGACAGCAGGTCCCGCTCCAGCGCGCGATCCTCCTCTTCGCCGGCCCCCCGGGGGCGGGTTCCGGCGATGGGGCGGATCTCGACCCGGTCGCCTTCGAGACGGACGAGGACCTCCGGGGAGGACCCCACGAGCCTGAGGCCGCCGAACTGGAGGAAAAACATGTACGGCGAGGGGTTCACCGTGCGCAGGGCCCGGTAAACGTCGAACGGGTCGGCCTCGACGGCCGCACTCAGCCGCTGGGCCAGGACCACCTGGATGACCTCTCCCGCGTGGACGTTCTCGCGCGCCTCCCTCACCGCCTCTTCGAAGGCGGCCCGGTCCTGGAAGCTTGAAGACCAGTCCGGACCTTCCGCGGCAGAGGGGGCCGGCGGGATTCCGCCCGTCCGGCCGGACAGGGGACGGTACAGCCGGGCAATGACCTCCTCGATCCGGGCGACGGCCTCCTCGTAAGCGGTCTTTATCTCCGACTCGCCGTTCTCCTCCAGGTGGACGTTGGCGACCACCTTGATTTTTTGCGCCACGTTGTCGAACACGAGAAGGGTGTCGGTGATCATGAACTGGGCGTCCGGCAGGCCGAGGTCGTCGGCCGCGCTTTCCGGCAGCCGCTCGAAGAAACGGACCATGTCGTAAGAGAGGTAGCCGACCGCGCCGCCGTAAAAGCGGGGCAGTCCCTCCACGGCGACCGGGCGGTACGCCGCCATCAGGGACTTGAGAGCGTCCAGGGGGTCCCCTTCGGTCTCCCAGGTCTCCGATTCACCGTTCCGCTCGAGGGTGACGGTCCGTCCCTTGATCCGGAGGACGACCGAGGCGTCCGCGCCCAAAAAGCAGTACCGCGCCCATTTTTCGCCCCCTTCCACGCTTTCCAGAAGAAAGGCGTTCTCGCTTTCCGCAAGCTTCAAGAATGCGGAGACCGGGGTCTCAAGATCGGCGAGAATCTCCCGGTAGACCGGGATCAGGTTCCCTTGGCGGGCTTTGAGGCGGAAGTTTTCCAGACTGGGGGTGTACATGGCTCGGTCCGGGTTTCGGGTCATGACGCGAAAAAAAAGCCGCAAGCTTGATTGCCCGCGGCCTTTGCAATTTTGAAATGGTCCTTTAGGCTACGGGCGCGGTTGTCCTCCCCTCCACCACCACTGGTTTTGTCGGCCCGTTTTTGGTCTCATCTGGAAATTTCCTTTCGAAGCCTCATGGCATGGAACTGTACGACCAATCCGGGGGGCTGTCAACCGGACCCCTCCTTCGGACGGCAGTGGGAGGGCGCGCGCTATCTTCCAACAAATACAATGATGTCGAACCGGGAGTTCCAGCGCAGACGCTTGAACTGGGGCCTGGGGCTGATCAGGTCGCGAATTTTCCGCGCGGCGCCGATGGATTTCGCCTTGTAATAAATCTTGATCCCTTTCATCGGCTTGGCTTCCTTCAAGCGCAGGGCCACGGGGAACCCGTTCCGCCGCAAGAGCCGGCCGACCAGACGGACGGTCTTGCCGCCCCCGAGGCGGGTGACGACTTTGATGGA
>CAYRGS010000025.1:0-11472 GCA_964423875.1 uncultured bacterium | reverse complement strand
GGGGGGGGGCGGGCCGGCCGGGGGGGGGGGGGGGGCCCGGCCGGGGGGGGGGGGGGGTTGGGGGGGGGGGGGGGGGGGGGGGGGCCCGGGGGGGCGGACGCCGTTCGTTTTCGGGGTGTTGCCGACTTTGACGCCGGCTTCCTCTTCGCGGGCTTCAGCCGGGCGCGGACGGGCGCCGGGGGTTTGTCGGCCCCCGGCGGGGTCCCGGACTTCGCGCGGCCGATCGGTTTCATCGCGACCTTCTTCACGGGCGCCGGCTCTTTCACCGGCCCCCCGAGCAGCGCCAGAAGTTTCCGGTGCTCCGCGTTCGCCGGCTCCAGCCGGACGGCCTGGGCGACGGCTTTACGCGCCTCGAGGGTCTTGTCCAGCTGCCGGTAGATGGAGCCGAGCATGGTGTAATAGTTGGCGTCATCGGGCTTCAGCGCGATGGCCTTGCGGATAAAGCCTAGGGCCTTGGAGGGCCTGCCCAGCCGGGAGGCGTAGATCCAGGCCAAGTTGTGCAGCGTCACGTCCTGATTCGGCTCAAGCGAAATGGCCCGCTCGAACCGTTGGGCCGCTTCGGTGTAGTTCCCCTCCTGGTCGAGCAGGGTGCCGAGGTTGTTGTTGGCCAGGACGTTCTTGGGGTCCCGCCGGATGATCTCCCGGTAGGCGTCCTTGGCTTCCTTTGTGCGATTGAGCCGCTGGAAGGCGTACGCCTTGAGCGCGTGGCTGTGGATTCGGTCCGGGTTCAGGGCCAGATCTTTTTCCAGGGGAACCAGGGCCTGTTTAAATTTTTCCGCCTTCATCATTTCGAGGGCGAAGGTGTAATGGGCCGTGGTGGTGCGCTGGAAAAACGCCAGACCTTTCTCGACGCGGACCGGGCCGGTGAACCCGCCCACCTTGAGGCGTCCCACCATCGCTTGGACCTGCTCGTTCAGGTCCTTGAGGGCCACCCGGCCCAGAAACCCCCCGCGCTCTTTTGTCGGATCGGTGGAGAACTGCCGCGCGAGGCCGGCGAAGGACTTGCCCTGGGACAGGAGATTGGACACCTTGCCGGCGGCGGCGGCGTCTTTCACCAGGATCATCCGGAGAGCAAGATTGGAAGGCGCCTGGGCCTGTACATCCGGGACCGTCCAGCCGAGAATGGTCGAACAGCAGACGGCCAGCGCGGCCGAGAGGAGAATCCCCCATCCGGAGCGGTGTGCCGGCCGAATAGGCTTGGGGCGGGTGTGGTCCATCTGGCGTACAACCTGAAGCGGGGTTTAGGTGGCCTTTCATCGGAAGCGGAGACGGTATGAACCCTCTTCTACGCAGTGCAGGGTAGCAAACGATGGCCGTCCGGGTCAAAGGGTGATTCCAAGCGCGGAACAGGGGTTGAAGCGGAGTCGGGCGCGTGTAAAGATTAACCGGGTCTTCCCAGAGACGCCCTGATTTGAGCGAGGCCCGGAATTCTCTCCTCGCCCTCGGGCCTCATGTCCGTGGGTTTTGACGACAGAAAGCGGTTCGGACGATTGCGTGACGGGGTGCTGGGCGCAATGTCCGTTCAGCGAGGAGGCCGCCGTGGAAAACATTCGTGAGTTTCATTCGCCGAAGACGGTCGACGACGCGTTCGCCCTGCTTCAACGGCCGGGAGCGGCGGCCGTTGCGGGAGGGACCGACGTCGCGGTTCGCCTGAAGGAGGATGTCGAAATCCTGGTCGATGTCACCCGTCTTGGATGGAACGACCTCCGCGCGGAGAACGGCGCGCTCTCCTTGGGCGCGACGGTGACGATGCACGACTTGATCTCATCGGAGGCGGTCCGCGGCACAGCCGACGGAATGCTCTCCGATGCGGCTGAATCTTTCATCTCCCGGCAGATCCGAAATGCGGCCACCCTGGGAGGCAATCTCGCCGCCGGTTCCCCGGCGGCGGACCTGCCGCCCGCCCTCCTGGCCCTGGACGCCGTGGTTTATATCCGGGGAGCGTCGGGGGAGCGGGCGGTTCCGCTCTCCGAGTTTTTCACCGGACCGGGACGGACCGTCCTGGAGGGCGGCCTGTTGACGCGCGTCACCCTTCCCCATCCCGAGGGCCGGCGGGGGAGTTTCCTCAAAGTGGGACGGACGGCCGAGGACCTGGCCATCGTCAACGCGGGGGTGTCCCTCCGGGTCGAAGACGGCCGCTGCCGCGACGTGCGGATCGCCCTCGGGGCGGTGGGAGAGACGCCCATGCGGGTTCCCGAGGCCGAGGCCCTCCTGGAGGGGAAGGCCCCGACCACGGCCCTGCTCGCGGAGGCGGCGGACAGGGTCCGCGAGAGGATCCGCCCCGTAGACGACCACCGGGCCGGCGCCGCCTACCGCGAAAAGGTCGGCGGTGTGCTCGCCCGGCGGGGGCTGGAGACCTGCCTGCGAAACGCCGGCCTTGCGCCGGGGGAGGGCTAGGGCGATGGAGATCACCCTTCAGGTGAACGGCCGCGAGCGGACGTGGGAGACGGCCCCCGGGGAGCTTTTGATCGATACGCTCCGCCGCAACGGCTGTTATGGGGTCAAGCGGGGCTGTGAGACGGGGGACTGCGGGGCCTGCGCCGTTCTCCTGGACGGCCGGGCCGTCAATCCTTGTGTCACCTTCACGGGGTCCGCGGCGGGCCGGGAGATCCTGACCATCGAGGGGCTGGCCCCCCCGAAGGGGCTCCATCCCATCCAGCAGGCGTTTCTCGATTGCGGCGCGGTCCAGTGCGGTTTCTGTATTCCGGGCATGATCCTCGTGGCCAAGGAGCTCTTGGCGGAGAACCCCGGACCCACCGAGGCGGACGTCCGCAAGGCCTTGGCGGGGGTTCTGTGCCGCTGCACGGGATACCGGAAGCCCGTCGAGGCTGTCCTGACCGCCGCCCGGAGAATGCGGGACGGCGCCGGACCGGCCGCCAGAACCCAAGGGGGGGCGAACTCATGAGCGGCAGCCATCGCGTCGTCGGAAAGAACGTCCAGAAGCTGGACGGGGTCAAGCTTGTCACGGGCGCGCCCTGCTTTGCGGGCGATGTCGAACTGCCGGGGATGTTGTATGGCCGGATCCTCGGGAGTCCGCACGCCCACGCCGAGATCGAGGAGATCGACACCTCGCAAGCCGAGGCCCTGCCGGGGGTCCACGCCGTTCTGACGCACCGTGACGTCCCCCGGGTCGCCATTTCGACGGCCGGACAGAATTACCCGGAACCCTCGCCGTGGGACCACTTCATTCTGGACCGCAAGGTCCGGCACGTCGGGGACCGGGTGGCCGCGGCGGCCGCCGAGACGCCGGAGATCGCCGAACGGGCGCTGAAGCTCATTCGGGTGAAGTACAAAGTGCTGCCGGCGGTGTTCGACCCGGTGGAAGCCCTCGAGCCCGGAGCGCCCGTCATCCACGACGAGCCGGAGATCACCCGCGCCGAGGACGCGTCGCGGAACCTTGCGGCCCTCATCGACGTAGCGGTCGGCGACGTGGAGGCGGGGTTCCGGCAGGCGGACATCATCGTGGAGAACGAGTATCGGGTGCCGCGGATCCAGCATTGCAGCCTGGAGACGCACGTCGCCGTTGGCAACCTGGACGAGGATCGGAGGCTGGTGATGCGCACCAGCACGCAGGTCCCCTTCCACACGCGGCGGCAGATGGCCGCCGCCCTCCAGGTTCCCGAGGGGCGCATCCGGCTCATCAAGCCCCGGATCGGCGGGGGCTTCGGGGGCAAGCAGGAGATGGTCATCGAAGACATTACCGGTGCGCTCACCCTCGCGACGGAGCGGCCCGTGATGGTCGAGTTGAGCCGCCGGGAGGAGTTCACCCAGGGCCGGTCCCGCCACGCCCAGGTCTTGTGGATGAAGACGGGTGCGATGAAGGACGGGCGGCTGGTGGCGAACGAGCTGCGGGTGGTGGCCGACACGGGGGCCTACGGGGGTCACGCCATGACCGTCCAGGCCAACACCGGCGCGCACCCGCTGCCGCTCTACCCGGCGGAGAACATCCGGTTCCACTGCGAGGTCGCCTACACCAACCTGCCGGCCGCCGGGGCTATGCGGGGGTACGGAACCCCGCAGGGGATCTTCGCCGTCGAGCTCCAGATGGACGAGATGGCCGAGCGCCTGGGGATGGACCCGCTGGAATACCGGATAAAGACCTGCATCAAGAAAGACCAGGACGACCCCATCTCGCGGGTCCTTTCCGAAGGCAAGGCCACCGCAAGGCGCATCCTGGACGACGGTCTAGAAGAGGCCATACGCCGGGGTTCGGAGGCGTTCGCCTGGAAGGGGTCCGGAAACGGGGGCCGAAACAGCTCCGGCCGGGGCGGGAAGGTCCGCCGGGGCGCCGGCATGGCGTGCGCCCTTCAGGGGAACGGCATCCCGGGGATCGACTGGGGCGCGGTGTCGATCAAGATCAACGACGACGGCTCGTACAACGTTCTCGCGGGGGAAGCGGACCTCGGTGGCGGCGGAGACACCGTTCTGGCCCAGATGGTCGCCGAGACCCTGGGCGTAGAGCTGGAGCAGGTCGTCATCTACTCCGGCGACACCGACCGGACGCCTTTCGACGTGGGGGCCTATGCGTCCAGCACAACCGTGGTTTCCGGCGCGGCGGCCCTCAAAGCGGCCGAAGACGTGCGGGTGCAGGTGCTGGAAGCGGCGGCCGAGCTCCTGGAGGCCCGCCCGGATGACCTCGCGATCGAGGGCGGCGAGGTCCGGACGAGCGCGGGCCGGGGCGTCTCCATGCGGGAGGTGGCACTTCACGCCCTTTACGGGCAAATGCGCCAGATCGCGGCCACGGCGTCCTACGTCGCGCCGATGAGCTCGCCTCCGGTCTCGGCCCAGTTCGCTGAGGTGGAGGTGGACACGGAGACGGGCGTGGTGAAGGTTCTCCGGCTGGTCGCCGCCGTGGATTGCGGGGTGTGCATCCATCCCCTCCTGGCGGAAGGGCAGGTGGAGGGGGCCCTGCACATGGGGCTCGGCTACGGCCTCACGGAAGGGATCCAGTACGACGCGGGCGGAGCCCCCCTGAACGACACCCTGCTCGATTACAAGCTCCTGACGGCGAACGACATGCCGGAAATCGATGTCTTGATGGTGGAGCGTCCCAACGGGCTGGGCCCCTTCGGGGCCAAGGCCGTGGCGGAGGTCCCCACGAATCCCCCCGCGCCGGCCATCGCCAACGCGATTTATGACGCCATCGGGGTTCGCATGCGCGACTTGCCCATCACGCCGGAGAAGATCCTGGCGGCGTTGGAGGCGGAGGAATAAAATTGGAGTTCAACCTGGGTTGTTTCCAGTGAAGATCATGCACCGGAGCGCCGGGGGGGGGCTCGGTGCACGGGAAACTTCGAAATGTAGGGTAAGCTTCAGCGTCGGACTCCATCCCGGTCAGACCGGCCAGTCTTGTAAACAGTGCGCCGCGTCCCAGAACAGGAATTCGTACCGGCTGCTCTGGTGGAAATGATCGACCATCTTCGCTTTCTCCAGCCTGGAAGCGTTTTGTCCCAGTGCGTCCACGAGCCGGAGCTGTTGGTTCACGAGTGCCCCGTACTCCATCGAGGCATAAGCCGCGACCCATTCCCGATAAACCGGCTCCGTCGGGGGCTTGCGGTTCAGGCGTTTTCCCACCTCCCAGTAAATCCAGTAGCAGGGCAGGACGGCCGCCACGGATTCGGCCAGGGTTCCGCTTCGGGTGACGGACAGGAGGTGGCGGGTATAGGCTTCGGTCACCGGCCCCCTTTTCGCCGATTGCAGGTGCTTACGGCTGAGACCGATTCTCTTGGCCAGGCCGCGGTGCAGCGCGCGCTCCACTTCGACGCATCCCGCTGCGTGATGGGCGAACATTTGCAGGGTGTCCTGGGTGTGGGCCTTGCTTCCCGCCAGAAGCAGCGCCCGGGCGAAATCCTGGAGATAGAGGTAGTCCTGAACGATGAAGTACCGGAACTTCTCTTTCTCCAGGGTCCCTTCCCCGACTTCGCGGAGGAAGGGGTGGCGGAAGATGGCCTCCCAGACTTTTTTGCCCCCTTTTCTCAGTGTTTCCCGGAATCTCGGTTGAGCCATCGGTCTTCCTCTCAAGTCACGTGGTGGCGGGTGGTGGAAATCACGGAAAATGGGTTCGGGTACATTCTAACCGAACACGAAGGGACAACCCCGGCGGGTTGACCGAACCGGCCAACGGGCATCCTTCCGGGCCACTGTTCAAGAACGGTTCCCCGGTTTCTCCCCGTTCCGATCGGGGCGGACGCTCTGGAGGAATCATGGAAAGCCCCCGCCCAGACCCGTGTCGCCCGGGCCTTTGCCTTTGGAATCAGGGAAGATGGATGACCCGGTGAGCCGCTTGTTGCGCCGCGGGATCGAAGACCTGGAGGATTACGTCCCCGGCCGGTCCGTCGCGGAGGTTCAGGCGGAGTTTGGCATGGACGCGGTCGAGAAGATGGCGAGCAACGAGAACCCTCTGGGCCCCTCGCCCCTCGCCGTCGAGGCCGCCCGCAATGCCCTGGACGGATCTCACCTCTATCCAGACGGAAACGCCGGGGACCTCAAGGCCGCCCTGGCGGAGCGGTTCGGGCTGAGGCCGGAGAACTTCTTCGTCGGGAACGGGGCCGACGACGTCCTGCACAACCTGGCGCGCGCCTTCGTCAACGAGGGGGAGGAGTGCGTTATCCCGTCGCCCTCCTTTCATCCCTACACGACCGTGACGCGGGTCATGGGCGGGGTCCCGGTGTACAGCCCTCTGCGGGACCATTCCATCGACTTTGGGGACGTCCGGTCGCGCGTGACGGACCGGACGAAGCTTGTTTTTCTCTGCAACCCCAACAACCCGACGGGGACGCTGTTCTCGCGGACCGAGTTCGAGGCCTTCCTGGGCGATCTCCCCGAGACGGTCGTCGTGGTGCTGGACGAGGCGTACGCGGATTTTGTCGAAGGGCGTCGGTCGCTCCGGAGTGAGACCTACATCGAGCGGAAGGGGGGCTGGATTGCGGGCGTTCGGACGTTCTCGAAGGTCTACGGACTGGCGGGCCTTCGCATCGGGTACGGCATCGGGCGCCCGGCGTTGATCCGCGCGCTTCACAAAACGAAGGACCCGTTCAACGTTTCCAGCCCCGCGCTGGCGGCGGCCCGGGCCGCCCTCGGAGACAAGGCGTTCCACCGGCGATCGCTGAAGATGGTCCATGAGGGAAAGCGCCGGATTTACGCCGGACTCAAAAAGCTCGGGATCGAGTACGTTCCGACCGAGGCCAACTTCGTTTTCCTGCGGCTGGGGCCGCGGGCCTCCCGAATCGTCCGCGACCTGATGGCCAGCGGGGTCATCGTCCGGCCGTGCGCTTCTTTCGGACTTCCGGAGCACATCCGCGTCACGGTGGGACCGGCCGGGCAGAACGAGAAGTTCCTGACGCTGCTGGAGGGGGCGCTCGCTTGAATTCATTTCGGGGGAGGGGGAGGGAGGGAAACGCTATCGAAATTTCATCCTATTGGGTGCGGTTTGGGATGAACCCCGTCTAACCTGAATTTCCCACAAGGCTTATGATTCGGCGCCGCATGCTGCCCTGATGATGAGAAACCTCTCTATGCGATGTAGCGCGGAGGCGCGGGTCGGTTGACCCTCAGCCGCCGCTGGTTTTTTATGTTGCGCCGCATTTTGGCGGAGGCTAAAGCCTCCGCGCTACACCCCTTGCCCAACGGTCGGGAGTTGACCAAGCCCAACATTCTGTTCCCGGCGGGAGTGTGACGGGCCGGGACGGGGACCACCGGGGCGGTGGCACCGTCCTGCCCCTACGACGGAAAACGTGGCATCATCGTAGGGGCGGGTCCCCGTCCCCGCCCGAAAAAAGCATCGTTACGTCGATCGGCCAAGACCATCGGGAAAGAGCCATCGGTGACGATCCGTTCGTTAACACTATCCCGTACAAAAGCTGGTGAGAAATGCAGGTCAAGCTCGAAGAAGTTTTTCGGCAGCCTGTCAGTGACGAAGATACCCCCCCCCTCCCCCCGAACCCTTCTTCGCCAAAACTTGACCGTCCACCCAGGCCACCTTCCCGGCCTTGATCGTCATGACCGGCCAGCCTTGGAGGCGCATGCCCTCGTAGACCGAAAAATCGGACCAGTGGCCGAGGTCTTTCCACCGGACGGTACGCGTTTTCTTCAGGTCCACAAGAACGATGTCGGCGTCGCTCCCCAGGCGGAGCGTCCCCTTTCGGGGATAATACCCGTACGCCCTCGCGGGATTGGCCGTGACCTTGGCGACGACCTCTTCCAGGGGGAGGCTCCGCTTATGGTGACCCTCGTGAAGCATCAGGGGGAGGAGCGTGCCGTAGCCCGGGAATCCGGTGATGGCGTCGCGCCAGTGATCGATCTTCTGCGCCCGCCGCCGGGGCAGGTTGTCCGTGCCGATCGTGTCGATCCTTCCCTCGATCAATCCTTTCCACAGGGCCTCCGGGTGGGATTTGTCCCGGACGGGCGGGGCGATCTTGGCGCACATCCCTGCGTCGTGCTCTTCGGTCAGGTTGAGGTGATGGGGCGTGGTCTCGACGATGAGGTCCGGCATGAAAGACTTGAGGCGGCCGACCGTCTCCAGGCCGTCCCGGGACGAGAGATGCACGATGTAGAGCCGCACGCCCGCAGCGGCCGCCAGATGCGCCGCGGTCTCGATGGCCAGGGCCTCCGCCAGGGAGGGGTGGCTGGCGGTGTAACGCTTGAGGTTCGATCCCTTCCAGGAAGGAAGGCCCGCCACGCGCTCGGTGGCCTCATCGATCAGCGATTTCGTCTCGGCATGCACGCAGGCCAAGCCTGCCCGGCCGAGCTTCGCGACCTGACGGAACCCCCGGAAGAGCAGGGCGTCGTCCATCGGTTTTCCGCCCGGAACGGACCACATGTAGAACTTGTACGAATGAATGCCCAATTGCTTCGCATACCGCGGGATGTTCCCGACTTGTTCCGCGTCGGAGATGTTCAGGGTGAAGAAGACATCGATGAACGCCGTCCGGTCGACCAGGACGGCGAGGTCCGGGATGTCGTCCAGATAGTCCCCCGGCGTTCGGATGAACAGCCCGATGGTTGTGACGCCGCCCTTCAGCGCGGCGCGGGTCTCGGTTTCACACTCCCCGGCGAAGTCGTCGTTCAGTCCCATGTGGCCGTGGGGATCGACCAGTCCCGGCAGGACGTGGAGGCCGGAGGCGTCGATCCGCTTTCGGGCCGGGGGAAGGGCGCCTTCGTCGCCGATGGCGGTGATCTTCCCGTCCCGGACCGCCAGACCGGCCCGGACCACGCCCTTCTCGGGAAAGACGAGGGTTCCGCCGTCGATTCGAAGGTCGGCTTTCATTCAGTTTTTCAGGACTCCTTTGAGCGCCGGGACTGGAAGACCAGCGCGATAATGATGATGGGGATCAGGAGAATGCCCAGCGCGGCCCACAGGGCCTGAGTGGACGTGGCCGTCACGAGGGGCCGGTCCATCTTGTCGAAGATGACGGCGGGGTCCGCCAGCTCGTGGTGCGCCGCGAGATCGCCGGCGCCCGCGAGAAGGATCGCCGCGAGGCCCGCGAGACGGGCCGAGAGCGTCTTCATCCCCGCTTCCCCCGGTAGTCGCTGAGGCCGATGGGTTTGCCCGTCGTGCTCTTCAGGCGGAAGTCCGGGGCGGGCTCCCCCACCTCGGCGGCGAGGGCGGAAGCCCCATGGATACCCGTCAGGGTCGCGACCACCCACAGGAGCGTGGACAGTCGGAGACGCGTCGCGCGGTGGTTCGACGCTCGGGGGTTCATGGGGCGGTCCGCGCCCTGAGGGCGGTCCGCGCCCCGTCGGCGCACGCGCGGAGCAGGTCGGGGAGGACCTGGACGAAGTCCGACCGGGGCATCACCTGATCGGCGCCCGCGTCGTTTGCCGCCTGAAGTGTTTCCGCGTTGGTGTGCCGGCCGAAGGCGACGACCCGCGCGCCTTTCAGCCCCTCGTCCGATTTGACGGCCCGGATGAGAGAGACGGAATCCCCCCCGACGGATTCCAGGTCCAGGATGATGAGGGGCGGGCTCGCTTCCCGGGCCGCGGCCAGGACCCGGTCGCAGCTGGGGAAGCACTTCATCGGAACCACCAGCAGATTCGCGGGGCCGGTGATTTTGGCGGAAAAGAAGAGGTCGTTCACACCGACCAAGACGGGGTTGGACATTGTGTCAGGCCCTCTGAATCAAGCGGTTCCGCTTTGGGTTCAATGAGTGGATTCACCCGCGCATTATTCGACCATTTGAATCATAGGCGACTCAATCTGAATTCGCAACGGGATGAATCTGATGATTAGGTGTCTTGTAGAAGGCCATACATTTCCAGACCCGAGTTGTCCCTTCCGGCCGGGCAAGGGGGCAACCGACCCAAACGCCCGGCCCACCAATCCGGTGGGAGGTCGGAATTTTCACAAACCAGTAGGGCGGGCATCCTGCCCGCCTTCAATCCCTATGGCTCCCTTTGTATTTCGCGTCGTGTCAGCTTGTTTTCAAGACACTACACGATGGGGTGACGTTGGCCGCGGATCGTCTGAAGGATAAATACGGGGGTTGGTCGAATCCCGCGATCGGCCTATCGCCTCCACGCGCCCGTATGGGCGTAAGGGCTTACACTCGCGCCGGAGGCTGCCGCGACGCCGATCAAGGCGGCCGCGCCGAGGATCAGGAAGAAGTTCTTGACGCCCGAGGCGATCTTCGCGTTCCGCGCTTTCTTCTTCCAGGCGATGATCGCCCTGAGGTCGCCCACGTTCTCGTGAATCTCCGCGTCCTCCCGGTCGAGCTTCCCGGCGTCCCGGAAGACCCCCAGGGCTTCCTCGTACTTCTCCTCGGCCTGAAGGGCGGAGGCCTCCCGCTTGAGGTCCGAGACCTGCCGGCGTCTCTCTTCAAGATCCTCCTTCAGCGCCCGGAGGCGCGCGGCCCAGGGGACTTTCTTCCGCGCCGATTCCAGCCGGTCCGCGGCGGTCTTCAAGCGGCCTTCCCGCAGCGCCTTCCCGGCCCGGACGATGAGACGCTCCCCTTGCCGGATTCGCGATTCAATCCGGTTGAGGCGGGATTCGACGCGCGCGTGAAAGGCGGCGCCGTCCGAGTCGCTCCGCAAATCGGCCTCCTCGATCAGGTTGCGAATCTCGGTGAGCTTTTTCCGGATTTCATACGGATTCCCGCCGGCCTCGGCTGCCGAGGCCTCGTACAGGCGGCGGGCGCGTGCGTAGCGCTCGCGGCGGGCGGTCCGGGTCTCCTCGATGCTTTCGCGGAGCTCTTCCTCGGTCAGCCAGAGATAGACCCGGTACATCCCGGCCTTGAGGTCGACGTCCTCGCGCGCGTGACGGGACGCCAGGACCTGGAAGGCCCTGACCTCGACGAGGTCCATGAGCGATTCGGAAATGGGCTGGCCGTCTTCGGCCCGAATCCGGTAAGCCGATCGGGTGCGCACGACGGCGCGGGCGGAGAGGGCCATGTCCCGCAGGGCGGCCTGGACCGCCCGTTTGCGGGCCCGGCCGACGTCACCGTCCTTGATTCGGGCGTACCCGACGCCGTCCAGGAC
>CAYRGS010000024.1:0-38103 GCA_964423875.1 uncultured bacterium | reverse complement strand
CCGATCACGCTCGAGTTTACGAAGGACGCGCTGCGCGACCTGCTGGCGCTCCAGGACAAGTTGGTCACCATCGACAACATCCAAAAGACCGTCGCAGAGTACTTCAAGATGCGAGTCTCGGATCTTCACTCGAAACGTCGTAGTCGTTCCATCACGCGGCCGAGACAAATCGCCATGGCGCTGGCGAAAGACCTGACGACCCATAGCCTTCCAGAGATCGGCGACGCGTTCGGCGGACGGGATCACACGACCGTCCTGCATTCCTGCCGGCGAGTGAAGTTATTGCGCGAGACGGAAACCCGGGTCGCCGAGGATTACGGTAACCTGTTGAGAACCCTGACAGGATGAACGCATAAGCTGTGGACAGTTCTTACAACGGCTTTCTGCACAGATATCCCACAGGTTTAACGACCGATACACCTATGGTTGTTATCTATATAAGTTATTGTTTTATAAGTATTTAAAGAGTTATCCAATACTTTTTCGATTGCTAATAGTAATCATAAATAGAGAGATTAATAGGTAGCGGAGTTATGAAATTCAGTGCGTCACGAGAAGTAATTCTCAAGCCGCTGCATGCGGTAATCGGTGTTGTAGAGCGGCGTCAGACGATGCCGATTCTCAGTAATCTCCTGCTGTCGGCCAGCGATGGCAAGTTGACGATCACTGCCACGGATCTCGAGGTCGAGCTCCTGGCAGAGACTGAGATCAGTATTGAATCCGCCGGCGAAATCACCGTACCGGGTCGTAAGCTGCACGATATCTGCCGGGCGCTTCCGGACAAAACGGTCAAGGTCACCACCGGGCGGATCCTAGACCTGTACAACTGTCTTCAGATCATCGACGTGACCCAGAAAGACGATTTCCGCACGGCCTCCCGCTCCAATCTGGTCTCGAACTACGATGACCTGAAAATCTTCGATGAGCTTTTCGACGAGTACTGGGCTATCGAGGACGGGGATGTCCTGCCCGAGGGTGCGGATGGGTGCGGCCCGGAGGGGGAGCCGCCGCCGATGGACCCGGAATCCTGTGGACCGGAAGGCGAGGACCCCGGCCAGGAAGGCGAGCAGGAAGGCGATGAGCAGGAGGGAGAGGGTCAGGGCGAGGGAGAGGAAGAAGAGCAGTTCATGCTGGATGACGAGGATGGACAGGAGGGAGAGGAAGGCGATCCTTCGGGCGATGAAGACAACCTCCCCAGCTACAGCCCCTTCGAGGTGCTCTCGGTCAAGGACTTTGGAAACATCAAAGGCGCGGAGGTGGAAGAAATCCGCAAGCTGATTGCCGAACTGGCCCCCAAGCTGGCCACGCGAATCAGCCGGCGAAAGACCTCCACCCCCCGGAAGAAATTCGTGGACATGCGGCGCACCATCCGCAAGAACCTGCGCTACGGCGGAGAAATCGTCAGGCTGTTCCACCGCAAATTGAAGATCAAGAAGAACGACATCGTTCTCCTGTGCGATGTCAGCGGCTCGATGGACGCCTACAGCCAGTTTCTGGTCCAGTTCATATACGGCCTCCAGACCGAGATCAAGAACATTCAGACCGCCGTGTTCAGCACGCGCCTGACCATCGCGACCCCCTACCTTCGGGATCGAGACCTTCACAAAGCGCTCAAGCGCCTGGCCGAAAAGGTGCACGACTGGTCCGGAGGAACCAACATCGGCGGCTGTCTGAAGACTTTCAACGAGCGCTGGGGAAGCATGATGGTCTCGAAGCGGACCATCGTTATCATCATCAGCGACGGATGGGACCGGGGCGAGATCGATGTTCTGGACCGGGAGATGAGGCGGCTCAAAAGCCGCGCGCGCCGCGTGATCTGGCTCAACCCGCTTCTGGGAAGTCCCGGGTATAAACCCATCGACCGGGGGATGCGAACCGCCCTGCCCTACCTGGACCAGTTCCTGCCGGCCCACAATCTGGGCGCACTGACCCACCTGGCGGAGGCCATCAGTCTCGACTGACCCCCCCCGACGGAGCGGACGCCGGTCTCGAAGACACCCTCATTGCGGTGCGCGCCGCCGGCGCCGGTTGTCCCCTGACCCGCGCCAATCCCTCACCGGAAGGAAATCCCCGCGGTGATCGCAACGCTCCTCGATTCAAGACGGGTCGGGACGTGGCCGCGCTGACTTTGAACGCCCTTCTCTGTGTCACCCTGTTCAGCCAGCTTTACCTGTTCCTTCGCGCCCGCCGGTTCATTCGGAGCCGGAGACATCTCTCCCCCGGACAAAGACGCGCTGCGGTCTTGGCTCTGGCCGTCTTCTTCGGCCTGATGTCGCTTCCTTACGTGATTCGTCTCCTTTCGGGCAGACCGTCGGCCATTTCCTCCCCGTGGTTTACGTATGGGGTGCTCTATCCGTTCGGTGTTTGGAGCGTCGGCTCGATGATCCTGGGTTTTTTCCTCGGCGGCGCTTCTTCGCTCCGATGGATCGCGTCCCGCGTTGCGGGCGGGTTCGAGCGTTTCCCCCCCTCCCCTCCCCCGGCGCGGACCGGCCCCGCGATGAGCCGCAGGTCATTCCTCTGCGGGGCCGCCAGCGCGACGGCGGCCGTCCCCCTGGTGTTGTCCGCTCATGGGACCGTGAACGCCCGCACGGATTATGAAACGGTCGAAATGGATATGCCAATCCGGAACCTTCCGAGTACGCTCCTTGGCCTCCGCTCGTCCAGATATCCGACCTCCACGCGGGGCCTTTCACCACTGAGCGGCAGATCGCGGGAATCGTTGGCCGGACGAATCTCCTGAATCCGACTTGGTGATGATCACCGGGGACGTTGTCCACGCCGCCCGGGATGACATCGCGCCGTGCATGCGGGCCCTCTCGCTTCTTCGGGCAAGGTGCGGGGTCTTCGCGTGTCAGGGAAATCACGAGTACTGGGTCGGTCCCGAAGCGGTTCGGAGAGGCGCGGAGGGGGCGGGGATCAGGATGCTGGTCAACGAGGGGCGGGTTCTCTCCATCGATGGCGCGAGCCTGAATATCGCCGCCGTAGACGACCTTCGCCTGGGAAAACCGGATCTGCGCCGGGCCTTGGCGGGTTGGACCCGGCGGCCCCTACTCTGCCCCTACTCTCCTTCTCTCCCACCGGCCTGATTTATTTCCCGACGCGGCCAGGCGCGGCGTGGATCTCACGCTGGCCGGCCACTACCACGGAGGACAAGTCAGGGTCAGGATCTTGGGCGTCCCGCTCTCGCCGTTTCGTCTCGTGACGAAATACCTGGAAGGCCCCTTTCGGCGCGGGCACAGCCGGATGTACGTGAGTCGGGGGCTGGGCACGACCGGACCACCCGCCCGTATCGGCACGTGTCCGGAGTTGACGCTCTTTCGGCTTATCCGCGCCTGAGAGAAATCGACGGGTCGACGCCCCCTCATACGGGCCACGTCTCCCGGCGGAAAGACATCTCCCAGAAGAAATATTCATAGCGGCTGCTGAGGAGAAAGATCTCGACGCACCGGCGTCTGGAAGACGGCGACGCCTCTCCGCCCAGCCGGTCCAAGAGGCCGCAGAGCCAGTCGGCGATGGTCCGGAATTCTTCCGATGCATACGTTTGGATCCACTCGACGTAGGGGTTGGCCTCCGAGACCTCCCCCTCGCGGGCAAGGCGGCTTCCGATCTCCGCGTAACCCCATTGGCATGGCATCAGTCCGGCGGCGATCTCGACAAGGTCTCCCCCATGGGCGATTTCCAACAAGTGCCGCGTATAGGCCCTGGCCGCGGGCGCCAACTCGACGGCCTCCAGATCTTCGTTCGTCATTCCGAAACGCCCGGCATACGACCGATGAAGCTCCATTTCCTGATTCAGCGTGGCGTCCAGCAGGCCCGCGAACCTCCCCATCGTCGTCAGGCCGCCGCCCTTGGAAACGGCCAGCGCCAGAACCCGCGCATATTCGATCAAGAACACATAGTCCTGCCCCATGTAGAACCGGAAGACCTCCACCGGCAAGGACCCGTCGGCGATCCCCCGGATAAAGGGGTGCGTGTGGATCTTCAGCCAGATTTCCTGTCCGCTCTTTTTCAACTCCTCCGTAAATTTCACGAAACACTCCCTCCCCCCCCGTTCAAGGTCAGCTTGAATTTGTGGTGGTTTCACGCCGCTTTGTCATCCGCTTTTCCTGAACAGAACCCACTCTCCTTTAATAAAAGACCTCCACCAGAAACAATCCATGCGGCGGCGCCGTCGGCCCGGCCTGTTTCCGGTCCCTGGACTCCAGGATCTCCTTCACCCGCCGGGGCGTAATTTTCATCCTTCCAACGTCCGCCAGCGTCCCCGTGATGTTCCGCACCATGTAACGCAGGAAGCCGTCGGCCCGGACGCGAATCTCCACCGAGTCGCCCGCCTGGGAGATGGTCAGTTGAGCGATGGTCCGAACGGCGTCTCGGGGGTTGTCGCCGTCCCCGCCCCAAAACGCGGTGAAGTCGTGCCTTCCCACGAGATGTCGCGCCCCTTCCCGCATGGCCGGGACATCAAGCGGAAATCGTACGTGCCAAGTGTATTTCCGGAGAAGGGCGGATGGGAATTCTCGGTTCAGGATGATGTATTTGTACTGTTTCCCCACTGCCGAATGCTGGGCGTGAAAATCCGACGGGACCTTCTTCGCCCGTTTCACGACGATGTCTCGGGGTAAATTGGAATTCAGGGCGTGGTGGAGATCATCGGAATCCAACCGGGTGTCCAACTCGAAATTAACCACCAGCCCCAGCGCGTGGACGCCGGCGTCCGTACGACCCGAGGCATAGATCGTGGGCCGGGTCTGGGTCACCCGCTCAATCGCATCCAGGAGGACGCCCTGAACCGTCGATGCGTTCTCCTGGAGCTGCCAGCCGTGATACGCGGTTCCGTCATATTCCAGCGTCAGGGCGAAATTGATTGGCATGACACCGGCTCATTGCGTGTTTAAATATCGGAAATTTCCGGCGGATGGCAGTATCCCAGCGCACCGGGAAATTGTAAAGTATTGGGGTTCATGAAAGACCTTCTCAGCGGCCCACCCGATGTTCCAGACCCGAGTGATGCGGGCGGACTCTCGCCTCTCCCTCCCCCTCAACCTTTTCGGAGAGTTCGCGAATTACGGCGGCCAAGAGTAATCCGGACGCATAGAATGCTGAGGCATCCCGCATTTCTCCGCGTGAATAAACGAAGCCCTGAAGGATCATTAGTGGCGCCGGCCTTGAGGAATGATTCCCTTTAGCCGCACAGCCGATTAAAATTGAGGATCACTGGGAAAGAATGGTTTTGACGGCGCGCCAAGATTTGAGTAGTATTTTATTTTTGGAATCGTGGCAGATCTCGGCAACCCAGGTGCGTGGGATGGAAGCGGTCCGCTGCGGGGGAGAGCCGTGCTACGGGAGGTTCGCCGGAGGCGGTACGTCAGTAACCACGGGGAAGATGGAACATTGGGAGGTTGAAGTCGGTATGGGAACGGGGACTGTCAAATGGTTCAATGAAGCCAAGGGGTTCGGGTTTATCAGTCAAGAAGATGGACCCGATGTGTTTGTCCACTATTCCTCCATCTCGGGGGATGGTTTCAAGACGTTGAATGAAGGGGACGCGGTCAATTTCGAGATCGAAGAAGGCCCGAAGGGGTTGAAAGCGATCAGCGTCTCCCGCGCAGTGGACTGAAGGGACATCGCGCCAGGAGGCAGACCAAAACTGGAAGGAACAGGCGGCTTCTTTTGTCTTGAGCCCCGACTCCCCGACGCCGCCCCCGGGGGGGGCAAGACGGTGGCTCAACCCAGCACCATCCCGGGTGTTATGGAGAACCGCAGTGCCCGGTGAGCCTTGCGGAGGGATTCCTCCGTCCGCTCGGGGGAAGACCCCCGCGCGAAGATGAAACCGAGATAACTAGACCCTTCGGGCAGCGGGACGAGGACTTCTCTTGTTTTCGCGGTTAGGGTCACCTCCTCCACGCCGTCGATCCCGCGCGCTTCTTCCAATCCGTCTACACGATGCAGGATCCCCCCTTCCGGGATGGGGATCATCATGACGCCCGACGCCCCGTCTTCAAGCGCGTCCGATTCGATCTTGAGCCCGAGTGAATGACGGAGGATGACCTCCTCCAGCGCGAGACCGCCGGCGAATCTCAATGCCCGGGAGCAAAGCCCCCCAATGGGCCGGGCAGCGACCTCCAGGATCCAAACCCCTTCCGCGTTGACGCGCATTTCCGCGTGGACGGGACCGTGAAGTAGCCCGACGCTGCGGGCCGCTGCTTCGGCCGTTCGGACAATCTCATCCTGAACGGTTTTATCCAACCGCGAGGACGTCACATAGATGGTCTCCTCGAAGAATGGTCCGTCCATCGGATCGGGCTTGTCGAACAAGGCCAGCGGGTGCAACCGGCCGCGCTCCATCAGACCCTCCAGGGCCGCCTCGCGGCCTTCGATGAATCCTTCCACGAGGATCCGTCCGTTGGCTTCGTCCCGCATGGCCCGGATCTCGGGCTTGGTCAACAGGGCCGCCACCCGGCGGAACGCAGCCTCAAACTCTTCCGGGTCGTTCGCCCGAATCACGCCCCGGCTCGCGCCCAGCGCCAGGGGTTTCAGGACGCACGGGTATGGCGCGCCCAGTCCCGCCTTTCGGGGGTCGACCGTGATGGGGTGGGAGGAGAACGCCGGCACGCGGAGACCCGCCGCTTGAAAGGCTCGCCGGGAGCGAAGCTTGTTTCGGCTTGACGCTACAGCCCCGGGCGGATTGTGAACCAGTCCCAGCGCCTGGGCGGCGAGCGCCGCAACCCATGTTGGACGATCCCCAATGGGAACGATGGCGTCCAGCGGGGCTCGCTCGGCCGCCTCGATGATCGAGCGGACAGCGGCCTCCGGGTCCTCGAACCGCAGGGGGATCGCGCCGTCCGCCCAGGGATCTTCCAGGACATGGCACCGATCCGTTCCGATCAGGGTTTCAATCTCAAGGCGGCGGGCCGCTTTCAGGAAGTCTTCCGCCTGATAGCCCGTGGTTGTGTACAGGAGGAGAACACGGGGAGGCCGCGTGGATGGGCTCATGGATCCTTGCGATGTCAGATGGGAGCCAACTGCTCCTCGAGGGGCTCCGCTCAGCAGTACCACGGCTCGGTCAGGAAGGGGATGGCCGCTGGGGAGGGCAGGATCGGGAGCGCGGGGACGTCTTCATCCGCCATCCCCTCGGCCCCGTGGACGGCGCGCCAGACCCGCGCGAAGATTTGCCGGCGGGTTTCTCCCCGGGCTTCGCCGCGTTTCACGAGGTCCAGAACCACGCGCTGGAGCTCGTCGACCCTGGGGTCTTCATTTCGCCAGGTGTAGCTCAACGCCGCCTCCTCGAAACCGTCCACGATTTGCTCCACCTCCGGCAGCTCCAACAACCGGGAGCCCGCGGGAATCAGAAGCCGAATGGCCAGCTGAACCGGCGAGACCCGGTCCACGAGTTCGAGGTCGATGAGAGAAGACAAAAGCGCCCGATACCCTTCTAAAGACGTCCAGGGTGTAAACGTCACAAACGTCGGATTGAGATGGAGACCGATTTCCCGGAACAAGTGGACGACCCGAATGAAATCCTCGCGGGTGTGTCCCTTCTCGAAAATCCTCAGCACCCGGTCGTCAATGGACTCCACGGCGCTGGTGACGAACAGGCAGCCCGTCTCGCGGAGCGTGGCCAGGTGCGCGGCATGTTTCAGCAGGTGCTCCACTTTGATGGTCACGTCATAGGTCAGGTCCGGATGCTCGGCGTGGAAGGCTTCGACCAGGCGGATGGCATGGCCCACTCCGTTGAAGAAGTCCGGGTCGCCGAACGTGACGTGGCGGGCCCCCGCGGTCGTCTGCCGTCGGATGTCTTCCAGGACGACATCGGGTTGAACAACGCGAAACGCGCCCCGATAGACCGGCACGATCGGGCAATGGCGGCACAGGTGTTTGCAACCCCGGCTCGCCTCGGTGTACCCGACGGTCCGAACGGGTCCGTTTCCAGGATTCAGTCCGGCGTAACGGGTCAAGTCCGGAAGCCCCCGCCGGTCCGGCACTACGAATCGCAGCTTCTCCAACGACACACAGGACTCTTGTCGCGGTGTTTTGTCCCCGTTTTCCAGGCCGCGAACCAAATCGACGAGCTTCTTTTCAATCTCGCCTCCCAGGACGGTGTGAACGCCCAGTCCCCTGAGATACACCTCGTTGACCGGCGCGTAGAGCCCGTAAAAGCAAAGGCGGGCGGCCGGGTTGAGGGCTTTCACCCGACCGAGGACGCCCACGGAAATACGGGTGGCGGTGTGCATCGGAACGTGGAACGCGACCAGGTCGGCCGCGCGAATGCGCGCCTCGTCCAGTTTGTCAACGGCCAAATCCAGGCAGGTGACCTCCGCCCCCGCCCGGCGAAGCCACGCGGCGGGCGAGGCCAAGCCAAAGGGCTGCCGACCCAGGTCGTATGTTGAAAGGAGGACGACTTTCATGGCGCGGCTTCCGGACGGGCATGCTTCCCTTTGAAAGCGGAGGCGCGGTTCGCACGTTCCAGGGAAAACTCATCCCTTGGTTTGGGGCGGAACATAGCCTTCCGGCATCGTGGCCCCGTCTCCGAAAAAGAAATCCTCAACGGATTTTGTGAAGATCTCATCCGTTGAATCATCCATCAGATTGAGGCGATATTCATTGACAACCATCTTGAAGTACTCGAGAAACATGTTCCAGCCTTCCTCGGAAACGTTCTCGTAAACCTTTTGGCCGAGCTCTCCCGGGATAGGCGCCTCGGAAAGACCCGGAGCCTCCCGTCCCAATTTGACACACTGGACCTGTTGTTCTGCCATCTTGATTCCCCCGGTTCGGCATTCGAGCGCGCCTGGATGACTCAGTTCGATATATGGACTCCGTGAACCCGCCTTGTCCAGCGGGTCCAGCCGATGCCCGCGGATTTTTTCAAAGTCGAAGCCACGCGTAAGAGATTGCCATTCGGGCGTTTTGACCCCAACACGCGAAAAATTATACCATTGGATCCCGATCCGCCGGAACACGGTCATCCAACGCGGCCCCTGATACCCCAGAACCGGATCCTCCGATTGGGTGCGCGCCCTCGTACATGATATTCTCTAGAGAGGAGAATCAAAAGGTTGGGGACTCGAAGGCGCTCGGAGACAGAGGAACAGATTCGTTCGAGGACGTTCTCCCTCATTCGGACGCAGGCGTGGATGACCTTGGAACACCCTTCCGGAGAACAGATGCCATGGCAAAGGATTTGGCGTCCAGTGAATCATCCGATTCTTCTGTGATCGGCCGGACGATCCATGTCCGGGGAAGTATTGAGGGGCACGAAGACCTGACCTTCTTGGGTTCACTCGAAGGCGAGTTGAACCTCTACGGACACCATCTCACGATCAGCGAAGGCGCCCGGGTCAACGCCGACGTTCGGGCGCGCGTGGTCAGCGTTTCAGGTGCCGCAAGCGGAAAGATTGAACCGGGCGAGCTCCTTGAGGTCCGGGCGGCGGGAAAGGTCTTCGGTGAGGTCTTGACCCCCCGACTCTCCTGCGAGGCGGGTGCATCGTTGAACGGCCGGTTTTCCGTGGGGCTGACCGGGGAGGGCGCCGCCGCCATTCCCGCCTTCGGCAAGCTACGCCTGTGGTTGGATCAGGAGCTGAAAGACCTGACCGAAGCCCAGTTGGATTATTCAGCGGAATCCCCGAATTGGGCCCGGTGGAGCATTCGGCGGCAGGTGAGTCATATGGCCAACAGCGTCATTCTTTGGCTGGTCGGAAGATGGGCGGACATCCTCTGGAAAGACCGCACCCCCGATCCCGAGTTCCTGGAGATCAGCAAAGCGGAGCACGGCCACGACCGGATGCTGGACCCAGAAAAGTATCGGGACATCAAATCCCTGGCTCAGATCCTTCAACGCGCTTACGACTTGATCCGGCAGGTTGCGGGCCGGGAGAGCATGGAATCCCTGCGTATGAAGACGCTCGTCCTGAAGCTTCCGGCCGACGCGAAGCTCGGGACCTCGAACGAGAGCGTCCACGAGCTCTGGGCGCGGTACAGCGCCGCCCACAAAGGCAACATCGTCCGGGACCCCTCGAACGCATACACCTGGAGCTTTACGCTGGAGGCCATGTTGCGCCATCTGTATTTCGAACACCTGGCGCACATCCGAACGATACAGCGCCTCAAGGAGAAGCAGGCCCTGATGGCGGTCGTCGAATTGCCCCGGGAAGGGTATCTGAAGTTTGAGGATCACTGGGCGAGTTGAAACCGCGCGGGATCAAAGCCGCCGACCCCGCCGGCCGCCAAATCACCCCTGAGAGGAGAGTTCAATCGCATGGCGAAATTCCATTGTGACCACATCCATTTCCGGGCAACCGACATTCCGCCGGTTGTCGAGTTCTTCAAGAAGATGTTCGACGCCGAGGTTTTTTCAGAAGGCGAGATGCACGGCTATCCCTTCATCCGCATGAAGCTGGGCGATGTGGATCTCACCATCTCCGGCCCCCCCAAAGGGGTCACGGACCTTCATCCGACGGCGGGAAAGCTCATGAGCGGGCTCGATCACATCGCTTTCGGCGTGGATGACCTGGATGCGGTCGCGGCGGACTTGAAAGCCAAGGGCGCCAACTTCATCACGGACCCCACACAGTCCAATCCGAATCTGAAAATCTCATTTATCGAAGGACCCGTCGGAATCCGCGTCGAAATCCTCCAACGGATGTAATCGATCTCCGCCGGGGGGGGGAGCCGGTTTGGAACAGATCAGTCCGCACGTTTACATTTCTTCCGATCACGGCGCGTGCACCGTCGGGGCCGTCCGGACATCCGAGGGGGTAGTCCTCGTCGATGCACCCAACCGGGCCACGGGGGCGGTGCGCTGGCGCGCGGAGGTCAAATTCCTCGGCGAGGTCCGCTATCTCATCAACACCGAACACCACGTGGACCACGTCTTCGGAAACCATTTCCTTCCCGGCACCATCATCGCGAACCGCTACACGAAAGAAAACTTCTATCAGGAGGGTTTTCACGGGAAAGCCAGCGCCGCCGGACCGAGTCGTCTCCTGGACCCTCTTGGGTACGCGAAAGAGGAGGACCCCGAAGGAGTCGGCCTGGTCGCGGACTACCGGCCCCGGGAGCCGGAAATTGTCTTTCGGGGTGGCCTGACGATTTGGCTTGGCGACGTCGAGATCGAAGTGTTCGAAGCGGCGGGACATATGCCGGCGAACACTGTCGTCTACGTCCGCGAGGATCGCGTCCTGTTCACCGGAGACAACATCTTCAACCGGGTGATGACGTGGTTCCACGAGTGTCTTCCCCGCGACTGGCTGAAAACACTGGACCGGCTCAAACAATTTGAAATCGTGGTCGTCGTGCCGGGTCACGGGAAGCCCGGGGGAATGGAAATCATCGATGAGATGCGCCAAGTGGTCGAGGATGCCATTGGCCGGGTCCAGTCCGCCATCGATTTCGGAATGAGCCGCGAGGAAGCGACGCAGCGGGTTACGTTCGAAGACCTCCAACCCGTTCCCGACCGGCTCCTACACCGGTTGCCCGGCCTCCAACGGGTCTTCGTGGGGCGGGTGTACGATCAACTTCAGGCGGAATAGCCGTGAGGAGATTTTGACGGTGGAGCGGGCCGAAAAGAGCGCGCTGGACGAGTTCGTGACGGAGGTGTCCAAGGGCCTAGAGGAAGTCGGCGACGCTGACGAGGCCACCCGGGTGGTGCAAAGGGCCATCCCGAAACTTTTAGCGGAACGCGCGTGGCTTGCGGCCGAGCACCGGAACCCCTCCGCGGAGGAGTTCACCCGCAACCTCATCTATCGACATCCCGACCTGGGCTTTGCGGTCGTCGCGACCGTCTGGAAACCCGGCCAGGGGACCCCCGTTCACGACCACGGAGGCGTCTGGGGCGTCGAGGGGGTCCTCGAAGGTACTGTCCGGGTGCTCCAATATGACGTGGTGGGAACGGATTATTTAGAAGAGGAGATTCTCATTCGTCAAACGCGCCGTATCGAGGCGCGGCCGGGGGACATCGAGCGTCTGGTCCCGCCGTTCGGACATCACCGAATGGTGAACGTCAGCGATACAACCGCCATCACCATTCACGTATTCGGCGATTACCCGCTCAAGCCGCGAATATACGAGGACAAGGGCGACGGCACATTCGGACTCGAGATACAAGGCGAACATTGGGAGAAGCTCGAAGCCGTACGCGAGAAGAGAAAGGCGAAGCCTTCGCCCGATCAACAGCCGAATTGAGCCAAAAGAATTCTCGGGGTTGGTGTGGAAGGAGGCGTAAGCTGAGCGCGGAAGAAGAGCGGAGACGTACCCCCCCCCCTCCTCTCCTCCCGCGCCGCAAATTTTATTCAGGGGCTTTTTGAAACGCGAGACGACAAGCCCGCGCCGAAGAAGATCCGGTTAATCCGCGAGGGCCGATCACTCAGGATGACTTGGAATCTCAAAGATTGCCCGTGAAGTAGAGGCCGGCGAATGTCACCACCACAATCAAACCCAGCATGAGCCACAGAAACTGGTCCATCTCGCCCGTCGAGAAGTTTCGGCTATGATGGATATTCATCTGCTGCCGTGCGATACCCGAAAGCCTCTTCTTCTGCTCTTTGAATCTTGGTCGCTCCCGAGAGGGACGCCGCTTGGTCGTCAAGTTTTTCTGGCCCCCGTTGAGCTTCTGTTTCCGCCGGCTGGCGAGCCTCTATGCCGGCCGATCGATGCCTCTCGAAGCGTCAAATGATAACCAGAGCCAAACCTCCCAGGCTGTATAATATCATAGGTTATCCAAATGACAGGTGATTCCACGATCATTTCAGGAGCAAGATTTAAACAAAAAGTCGATTACCCAAAGGAAAAAATGATGGCGGATAAGCCGAAAAGCGCGTCCCCTTTCCAACTCGTTCATCACGAAAAGGCGGAGTTTCCCACGATTGAATTCGTCCCCAATCAATATGCGGGGCGGAATTATACGGTTGACATCGCGATTCCTGAGTTCACCTGTCTCTGCCCGGTCACCGGTCAGCCGGATTTCGCCGAGATCCGCGTCAGTTATGTCCCGGGGGAGACGCTGATCGAATTAAAATCCTTGAAGCTCTATATCCAGGCCTACCGGAGCGTCGGCATTCACCACGAATCGGGCGTCAATAAGATCCTTGACGATTTGGTCAACGCCTGCGCGCCCCAAAAGATGGAGGTCGTTGGAGACTTCTCGGTCCGGGGGGGCATCAAGACCGTTGTTCGGACGGCCTACCAAAGCCGGGAATAGCTACGATCTCACGGGGTGGACCGCGCATGAAGACCAGCGAGAATCTCCCGGGCGCTGAGAACATTTGTGAAACCCGACAGTCCCTTCAGAACCCCCGTGTGGACCTCGGCGTCCCAGGTGGTCATCATGTCGTGGGCCATCACCACCCGGAAATTCCGTTGGTAGGCGTCGAACGCGGTGGCTTGCACGCAGTAATTCGTATAGACCCCAGTCAGGATCACCGTTTCGATGTTCAGCGCGCGCAGTTGCTCCTCCAGTTCGGTTCCGAAAAAGCTGCTGAACCGGACCTTGACGATCTCTAGGTCGAAGCCGGAAAACCCCTCCCCCTCCACCGTCCGGGCCCCCCAAGACCCGGGCCGCAGCCCGTCCTCTTTCAGAAAAGGCCGGCTCTCCAGGTGTAGCCCCGCCTCGAGGGGCGCGCCGTCCGGGCCGCAGGCGTACTCCGTCCGGACATTGATGAGCCGCGCGCCGCTCTGTTTGGATGCGGCCAGGAATTCGGCCAACGGGCCCAGCAGGGCCGGGATGCCGGGGCATTCCAGCCCGTTGCGGGCATAAATTCCCTCCGGCACGCAGAAGTCGTTCTGGACGTCGATGAGAATAACCGCTGTGGATTCGGGCCGAAGCGTGAGGGGAATCCGCGGGAAGTCGCCCACAGCCTGACGAAATGGATCGTTCATGTCGCGCCTCCTTTTTCGGCCTCCGCGGGGTTGGGCCGGAGCGCCTGTTCCAGAATGTCCATCCCCACCCGTTTGCTGAAACCCTCGATCAGTTTCAAGGTGACCTTTCCGGGGACGGCTCCCCGGAGGGATTGGCCGTTGATGAGTCCTGCGGGCAGGATGGCGAAACTTGTGGTGCACAAGAAGGCCTCGTCCGCGTTGACCGCTTCGAAGATCGTCATGTCCCCTTCCCGGACCGGAATTCCTGCTTCCCCGGCGATTTCGAGAATCTCCATCCTTGTAATCCCTTCGAGGACATTCAGCAAACAGGGCGTCAGCAATGTTTCTTCGGACACCACGAAGAAATTGGCAAAACTGCTCTCCGTGATAAAACCGCGCAAGTCCAGCATTAGGGGGTAACAGCGCGATTCCACGAGACGGGCCTGGAGGTTCGCCTGGATGTGGTTGGATTTGTTCGTGACCTTGGCCCGGGAATCCAGGGCCTCCGGGGGGGTGCGCCGGATTGCGGGCGTCACCAAGTGCGCGCCGCAGTGGAAATCTCGGGCATAGGCCGTGAAATCCAGCGGGACGCAGTAAATCGCGATCGTCGCCGTCCCGGATACGCCGTGGGTGGATTGAAGGCTCGCGCCCCGGCTGACATTGTGCCAGATTTGATAATCCTCTCCCGCGCCCAGAAGATGCCGGTTCCGATCAAGGACCTCGTGGGTCAGCCTCTCCATCTCGTCAGTGACAGGCCTGGGTCAATCTGCATATATCTCATGGAGCTCTCGAGCCGCCGCAGGTGGCGGTCCAGCCGGAAGGGCGCCCCTCCGTACGTCCGGGTCATCTCGTATGCGCCGTCGCCGACCCTGAACCCGGCGTCGAAAATCGAGACCTTGGCCTCGGATTCCGGAACGTATTCACCGTTGAGAAATACCGTTCTCTCGCTCATCGCCGCCTCCTCGCCGGACATCCGAATCTACCCTGAATATGGAATTCAATCGGATTCCGGCCAATGAATTTGGACTCTTTCCATGAACGGAAACCCGATTCTGTCCACGCGTCTATCGAACAGCCGGTCCCGACTTGAAACTGTAGCTCCGATTAGCGATGGCCAAGGTTCATGTGGCGCTTTGCCCATCCGGCGTCAGTGGGGGACCCCCCCCCTGGAACAAAAAAGTATCTTATAATACGCTTTACGGGCTGGGAACACGCTCTCCGGCGAGCAAACGCACCCATGTAACACGAAGCGTCCTGAATCAGGGCGATTGACCTGTCCCCTAAAGTTGTACCACTTTTTGTGTTAGTCTCTGCTCCCCGATGTCCAAAAGTTCAGGGATGCCTGGAGGCACGGGTCAGGGAAAACAACCCTGTTCAACTCGATTGTCGGCTTTCATTCCATCGAAAGCGGCTCCATCCAGTTCGAGGGCGCCGAGATTACGCGCCTGCGCGTGCCGGAGATCGCGCGCCTGGGCCTGTTGCGCACCTTTCAGTAGACCCGCGTCTGGAGCTGCGTCAAGAACATGCAGATCAGCGCGCCATGTTTTCCGAAAACCCGCCGGGGGCGACGGAGCGGGCGGAAGACCTCTTGGAGTTCGTCGGGCTATACCCCAAACGCCACCTGCCCGCGGGCGAGCTTTCCTTCGGCCAGCAAAAACTCCTGGAATTTGCCATGGCCCTGATGAACGAGCCGAAGTTGCTGCTCCTCGACGAGCCGACGGCAGGCATCAATCCCACCTTGATTAACAGCTTGTTGGAGCACCTCCAGCGCGTAAACGCCGAGATTGGAATCACCCTGTTCGTCATCGAGCACAACATGCGCGTCATCATGAATCTGGCCGAGCACATCTACTGCCTGGCCCACGGTGAGTTGCTGGCCGACGGTCCGCCCGAGAAGATCCGTTCCGACCCGCGCGTGATCGACGCCTATTTGGGGGCCCGGTGATGGCGGATAACGCCTCTGGCGAGACGGGGTACACAGGGGCCTTCCCTTCTTTCGAAGGCGAAGCGGGGCTGACCGTCAACAGGGGACCCTCGCGTGAGCACGTCGCCGATTTGGCCGGGCAGCAACCCTTGATCCAAATCAACGGCCTGGTCGCTGGCTACGGCAAGATGGAAATCCTTCACGGGATCGACCTGCAAGTCGGCGCCGGCCAGTCGCTGTGCCTCATTGGCCCCAACGGCGCGGGCAAATCCACAGTGCTGCATTCGATCTGCGGATTCACCAACATCATGGGCGGAACCATCATGGTCCAGGGAAGCGACATCACCCGGCTCAGGCCCGATGAGAAGCTCAAGACGGCGGGCATCGCCTATGTGCTTCAGGACAGTTCCATTTTCCCCGACATGTCGGTCGAGGAGAATTTGTGGATGGGCGGCTTTCTGATGGGCACCCCCGGGGAGGCCAAGGAGGCGGCGGAAAGGATTTTCCGGGAATATCCCCCTCTGGCCGAGCGGCGGCTGCTGCGGGCGGGCATCCTGTTGGGCGGCGAGAGGCGGTTGCTTGAAATCGCCCGCGCCCTAGTCATGGAGCCGCGTATCTTGTTGATCGATGAACCGTCCCTCGGCCTCGAGCCTCGCTACATCGACATGGTTTTCGAGATCCTCAGCGATCTACAGAAGACACAGGGCAAGACCATCGTGATGGTCGAACAAAACGCGAAGAATGGTCTGGAGTTCGCGGACATCGGGTATGTCCTCGTCTCAGGCGAGATTGCGATCGCCGAGAGCGGCGACGCCCTCCTCCGGGACCCCGAGGTGGGCCGTCTTTTCCTGGGCGGCGAGCATCCGCCGGTGTAATCGCGGCCCGCCCCCCACCCTTCGGCGCGACGCTTTCCCTCCTCCCCTGCGAAGGGAGTAAACTGCCGGGGGAAGCGGTCCGTCCGCCCGGACAGGCTGGTGCGACCTCTCCATTCATTCCTTTCTGAAACCCCTCCCCTTCGGGCGCGTTTCCGGAATCGGAAAGAACCTTGTTCTGTTTGAAAGGATTCCGCGGATGAGACACAACAGAGATTCTGACGCCCGACACCCCGGGCCGCCGGCCTCGGGTCCGCCACCGACGCGCTGGGCCTCTCCGTGAGCGCTATCGCGCTCGCCCAGATATTCGCCCTTCTCACCGCGTTCGGGTTTGCGGCGGGCGATATGTCCGTTCTTTTCGCGCTGCGAACCTCGACTCCCATCACGGGGATTTTGACGCTGTCGGCGATCACCCTCCTGATTTACGGGCCGATTGCGCTCGCCACCTATCCGGTCGCGGAAATCGGGCTTCAGGGTTTCTTTATTTTTCTGGCCGCGGGTATTGCGTCGCCGGGTCTTGCCGGAACGCTCCTGTACATGAGTTTTCGTCGCATCGGCCTCTCCCGCTCCCTTACGATCGCATCCTCCGCGCCACTGTTCACGATCCTGTTCGCCGTCATCACCCTGGGCGAGCGGCCCACGGTCGGGGTCTATCTCGGAACCCTTTTGATCGTGGCCGGCGTGATGGTCTTGACGCAGGAACTGCGGTCGCATTCAAGAAGCCGACCGGAAGGCAAATCCGTGTGGCACGCTTTCATTTTTGTGATCCTGGCCACCATCGTGTTTACGTTGGCCGCGGTCCTCCGGAAGGTCGGGGTGGCGCTGATCCCCAGCCTGAGCGTCGGCCTATTCATCTCCGCCATAGGCGGCCTCTTGGTCGTCGGCGTATGGCATCCCTTTTTACCGAAGGCGGACCGCGTCAGGATCGCCCGGCCGGCCCTGGGGTTTTTCATCATCAGCGGGATTCTCTCCAGCTCGGGACACCTGGCGTTCTTCGCCGCGCTCCAAAGAGGACCCCTGTCCATTGTGGCCCCCTTGGTTTACACATCGCCCCTTTTCGCCTTGGTCCTGTCCTGGCTATTGATCCGCAAAGAGGAGCGCCTGAACGCCCGCGTGGTGCTCGCCGCCGTCCTGATCTGTGTCGGGGCCGCGCTGGTGACGATGTCGCGCGCCTGAGAGGACTGAACCCCTTCGGAGCCGGTGCGCCTAGGTAGGCCGCACGCCCGGAACGGAATCACGCGATGAAGTATTTCTCATTCGTCAAAGCGAACAGCCGATTCCTCGCGTTCGGGCTGCTCATGGCCCTTTTCTCCAGCTTCGGACAGACGTACTTCATCGCCCTGTTCAGCGCCGAGCTCCGCACCGTGTTCAGCCTGAGCCACGGCGGTTTCGGCTCCATCTACGCCGCCGCCACGCTGGCAAGCGGGCTTTGCGTGATCTGGTTGGGCAGAAAGATCGACCAAGTGGACCTGCGGGTGTACGCAGCACTGGTCTGCGGCGGATTGATCCTCGGCTGTTTCTTCATGGCGGCCGTTCCATCCGCCGCCCTGCTCTATCTCTCGATCTTCGCGATGCGTCTCACCGGCCAGGGGCTCATGAGCCACACGTCCGTCACGAGCATGGCACGCTACTTTGAAGGAGAACGAGGCAAGGCGGTCGGCATCGCAGCCCTTGGTTTTCCCGCGGGGGTAGCCGTGTTCCCGCTGATCGGCGTGGCCCTAAATCGGGTGCTCGGCTGGCGGGGCGCCTGGACGACGATTGGCACCGTCCTGGCCTTGGCGCTCATTCCCATCATCCTCTGGCTGCTCAAAGGGCACGGTGAACGCCACCGACGGCTTCTGAAGCGGGCCGCCGGTGGGGAGACCTCCGCCGCCTTGACGACACGCCAATGGACGCGCCGGGAAGTCCTTCGTGATTCACGCTTCTACCTCATCCTGCCCTCCGTAGTTGGGCCCTCCTTCATCATGACGGGATTCTTCTTTCATCAGGTCCACCTCGTAGAGGCCAAGGCGTGGAGCATGACTTGGTTCGCCACCTGTTACGTGGCTTTTTCCGCCGCAACCATCGCAACGTCGCTGGTCTCGGGTGCGCTCATCGACCGCGTGGGGGCGTGGCGCCTGTTGCCTCTCGTCTGCCCGCCGATGGGGGCGGGCTTGTGGATTCTCGCCGCCGCTGATCCCCCGATTGTCGCGCTCCTGTTCCTAACAGCATCCGGTGTCACTTCGGGCGCGAACTTTGCCATTGTCGGCGCGGTCTGGGCGGAGATTTACGGGATTGCACATTTGGGGGCTATCCGGGCGTTGGTCGCAGCCCTGATGGTGTTCGCTAGTGCACTTTCCCCGGTATCGATGGGCTGGCTAATTGACCGTGGGATTACGATGGAGACAATTGCTGTCTTGTGTCTAGGCTATGTAATTATCGCCACGGTCGTTGTTTGGTTTGCTGGCCGAAGGCCGGCGTACCCCGCTTTCCTTGAAAACCAGGAGTGATGTAAACCACTCCAGTTCACTTACCACAAAGAACTACCTCCAGGCTCCAGCCCGAGGGCAAAGCGTCCGTACAAAGTTCCTGCGGCGTCCCAGTTGTTGGTGATGTGCATTGCCCCAGCATGAACGTTACGCCATTCGCGCTGAATTGGATTGTCATCGAAGAGCCCATTGGTCCCGACGGACTCGTACAACTGGTCTACGGCTCGGACGAGAAGTCTGACGGCGAAGGCATGGTCGCGTCGGTTACGGATTCGAAGGGCTGGCGTAAGCTTCGCGTTTGGAACCATCGCGGCCTGGGTGTCCGAACAAACACGCAGCAACAACAACCGAGCCGCGTCTATGGAGGCCGCTGCTTCCGCGGTGCGAAGTTGAATCGTGGGAAGCTCCGCAAGGTTTAGGCGAGGGCCGGAGAACGTCCCCTTGGTCGTCCACGTGCGCAGGGCCTCGATGTAATGATCCAGTGCCCCATGGGCCATCCCCAGCAGGGGAGAGCAAAGACAAAGCTGGACCGCAGCGAGAAACGGGATTCGGAAGAGCAATCCCGGATTGACCGCCGCGCCGGGGGGGGCTCCTGAACCCGCTTGCGCGACCGTCAGGACACGATGGGTGGGTACAAACGCTTCCTCAATCACGAGATTTTTGCTGCCCGTGCCCGAAAGCCCCAGAACGTGCCAGTTGTCCTCGATCTTGTAGTCCGCTCTTGGGACCAAAAAAAAGCATTGATGAAGAGGGGCATCCCCGTTTCCAGGCTCAATCTTTCCGCCCATGATCGTCCATTGGGTGTTGTCACACCCACTAGCGAAGCCCCATGTGCCGCTCAACTTGTAGCCCCCTTCGACGGCCTCGACCCCACCCGACGGTCGATAGGACGAGGACGCCAGTGCATCGGGAGTGGTTTTCCAGACGTCGTTCTGCGCCTGTTCCGGGAACATACCAATGTGCCATTGATGCATAGCCAGTACGCTGTAAACCCATGCAGTCGCCCCGCAGCCTCGGCCGATTTCATCGACAACACGAACGAAGGTATCTAGGCCGCATTCCAGCCCTCCATATCGTGCCGGCTGAAGAGCGCGAAACAGTCCGGCTTCGTGCAGGTCTTTCATCGTTTCCGATAATATGCGGCGGTCCCGGTCAGTGGCCTCCGCTCGTTTGCCTAGGACCGGAACCAGCCCTCGTGCGCGGTGGACCAGATCGTCAGGTTTCAAGTCTCTTTCTCCGGATTTATAATGGAATACCCCTTAGCGGAAGTTTATGAGAAATTTCAGTTTACCAACTCGCGCCCGACGAAATGACCTTTCGAAGAAATCTTTTGATTTTGGGGGACAAACCGGGAGGAAAAAGATCGTGTGGCGCAAAGGCGTGTTGACCGCAAAAAAACACCCTCGTCACGTGTGTGAACACACAGTTGAAGCCCTATCGAGCTATGCCTTGAATTCTCGGTAAGATTTGGCGCTTTGCTGATGCGAGACACCTCCTCATTCTTCTTTTCGTCGTCACCCTTGGGGTTGGGGGCCATGTCGGCCGTTGGTCTGCAACGCGGCACGATTCCTCCTTTCGCCCGCGAAGCCACCCTCTTTGCCCGAGGGTTCCGTCGAGCGCAGGTTTGCATATAGGGTGTTATGAATAAAAGGTTTTCCGGGATAACAGGCGCCAAAGGGGGGAAGTCCAGAAAACGTTCAGTGCCGCGGATAGACCTATTCGTCGCCGAGGAGGAGGGGGGGGAGCTACGCCTGACCCTTCCATCCCTCTGTCGGCCGGGAGGCTGGCCACCGGGGGCCTTCCTGCCCCATCCGGACGAGACGGCCCAGCCAGTTGATGACCGCCTTCTTATACATCCACTTCTCGATCAGGACGAGACGGCCCATGCCGGGCGCGGAGGGGATCAGGGCGTCCGTGCAGCGGATCTCCCCGGCCACGAGGCGGCGGACGGTCTCGCGGTCGGTCTCGAAGTGGGTAAAGTCCGGATGATTCCGAGTCTCGGGACTGCCGGCCCCTTCGGCGAATGTCAGCGCCCCGCCGGACACCTCGATTCGGAAGGACTCGCCGTCCGCGACGAGGAACCGGACGGTCTGGTCCAGATCGGACAGGACCGCCCGCGTGTCTTCCCTTTGGTTGAGCCCTTCGAAGAAGGCCCGGGCTGACTTCATCGCTTCATCCCTCATTTCAGGCGCGCGCTCTCAAGGAACCTCCGCCAGAAGCGCGTCTGGATCTCCGTACTTTGTCGCGACCTCCCGAACCTCCGGGTCGTCTAGGATCAGGAGCCTCCCCGCGTCGATCACCCTTTGGCCCGCGTGATCCAGCGTGGGCTTCAACCCCCCGCCGTCCCAATGGAAGTCGCTCCAGATCCCCTCGAAAGGCCAAAGGCCGAACCCGATGTGATAGACGCCGGCGTGCCGGTAGAGCAGGGTGTCGCAGGCCCGTTGTTTGAGACCTTCCTGGAGGCTGACGACGGGGCTGATCCCCCACGTGATCTCGCAGCAATAATCGGCGTTGGGATAGCGCTTCATCATCTCGTTGAACCACCGGGCCTCTTCGCCTCCCGAGCATTGCACCACTCGCTGGTCTTTGATGAGCAGGTCCACCGGCTCGCTCAGGATGCCTGCCGTCCCTTCCCACGTCTCGAAGACGATCCGCCCGTTCACCGGCGGCGCCGGGTAGAGGGCGACGTTTCCGAAGGGAAAAAAAATCCAGGCCCCGCCCCGCAGCTTCCCGCCGCCCGAAAAGCCCGCCCCGTCCGGCCAGGCCTTGAGCCTCCCGCGGATATCCGTCCCGGTGGATTCGGTCATGTGAAACTCGGCGTCCTGAACGAGGCCCGCGGACTTGCGCATGATGGTCCGGGCGATCTCAATCGGGTACCGCGCCCATTCCGAGGCGAGGAGGGCGCGCGTCGGCGTCATGCAGGCGGTGATTCGCAGGTCGTACTCGAACAGGCATCGCAGGATATGAATGTTGTCGATGGACGCAACGTTCAGGAGGGGAAGAAGCTGGATGACGCTGTGGTTCGCCTGGAGGGCCGCTTCGGTCGCCGCGCTCATCCGCTCGCCGAGGCGAAACTCGGGCGCCCGGTCCTGAAGGAGGGTCACTGTGGCGCCGGCCTCTTCGGCGGCCTCGATCATCGCCTCCGCGACGCCGGGCTCGGGCGGCTCGTCGCGGTCGATCCAGACGAGAACGTTCTCGCCCGGACCGACGCCTGAGTAGTTCAGGACGCAGTTGCGCGCACCTTCCTTCAGGTGAGCCTCGTTCACGACCGGCTCGGACATTTCACGGGTTCCTCTTCAAGACGTCCGGACCGGCGCACCTTTTGCGGCGGTTGGAGTCAGGAGGTGGTCCATGGTCATTTCCCACATGTCCGCGGCGATGTGGGCGATGGCGATCCCGGCGTCCAAAACCGATTAATTTTTTTCATCTCGCTTTTCTCCTCTGGACCGATATCCCGAATGTCCGGGAAAGACACAAGAAGCCATTGTACCAAAAAATTCAAAATGCGCGATGAACATTGTCTTAACGATTTTTTTCAGATTCATCCAGCGGCGTGATCACCTCTTCACCGCCCAGTTCGACATAGACCCTCTCCGATTTCGGCGTCCTCCCTGTCAGCCAGTCCGTCAGCCAGTCGGCGGCGTAATCCACATAAGGGGCCTCGATGGAGTGCTTCATCCCCTCGAACATCACGAGGCTCTTCGGCTGCCGAATCTTGCGGAAAACCTCCAGCGTTACGTCCATGGGCGACAGGTCTTCGTCCTCTCCGGTCACCAGCATCAGCGGGCAGGAGATCTTCTCCTCCAGGCCGTCGAGGGAGAGCGTCTCCATGAACCGGTCGAACCCGTCCTCGTCGTCGTACCCGGACATGTACATGTAATTGAGCTTGAAGGTGGGCGAGGCCATGTTGAAGATGGTGTCCATTCCGCTCTCCCAGCAGGGGAGCATGAACGCGCAGGCCTTGAGCCGGCTCTCGGCCGCGGCCACGCGGAATCCCCAGTAGGTCCCCATGCTGAACCCCGCCAGGCCCAAGCGCGTCTTGTCGATGTCATCCCGGGATAGCAGATAATCGACGGCGCCGACCCCCGCTTCGACATAATTGTCCGCGGTTACCCGGATCTTCCGCAAGTTGGAGGCCCCCTGCCCCGGCCCGTCGATGATGAGCGTCGCGACTCCCCGCTCCAAGAACGGATCGCCGTACATGGCGGAATTCTCCTTCACCATGTCCATCCCCGGCGTGATCAGGACGGCGGGATGCGGGGGCCCTCCGCACGTGGGAAGATGAAGCAGCGCGGGGACGGAGCGCCCCTCGAAGGGAATCTCCACCCGCTCGATGGGGTGCGGGGCGTACTGAATGTACTTGTCGTAGCAATGGTCCTGCAATTCCTGTAGCTCGATGTGTTTCGGGTGATCGTCCTCGAAGAGCGGCCAATGGGCGTTGCAGTAATGCTGGACGGCGATGAAATAGTTCTCGCGCGCGAGGACGGTGCGGCCCTTCGCTTCGGCCTTCTCCGCCCGCACCTGCCGTTTTTGAGCCGCCTTGGCGAACTCGCGCCCGATGTCCGCGTACCGCCGGACGCGCTGACGGATCAAGGTGATGTCGCCGAGGGCCTTGGGGCCGCAATAGTTCAGCACCCGGCTCGTCCGGCCCTGGTCCCAATCCACGCCGACCGCCCGGACGATGTTGTCTAAAATCCACCGCTGTTCTTTCCAACGGCGCATCACCTTTTCGCGATCCCGGCTGATCTTCATTCATCGTCCTCCGCGGTTGTGGTTTCATGCTGGGGAAAAGGCTTGATTCGCCGGCAGCTTCCGCCGCCTTCTGGATCACCGGGAGAGAAACCGGTCCGGGGTCTTTTCTTTCCATCTCTGAACGGTCGCCGGCCGGCCCATTTGAAATGTCTCTTGCCCGGAAATCTTCCGGGCAATATAACCGACCGATCCCGATCCATGAAGGAGAATCTCCAATCGGTCCCGCCTCTCAGTGATCCCGGTTTTCGGCGATTAAAGAAACGAAGCCCCGAAGTATCAGTCGTGATTCCTGCCCTGACGAGCGATTCCCTTAACTTTGACAGCCCGCCGCCATTGCCGGACAGGCCGTTCTCCTCTAGACTTTCTCACAACCCGCAGCCGAGGACGCAAACCGGCCATTCACCGTTTGCGTCGAAACCTCGCCCCGGAGGAGTCCGGATGAACCCGTTTACCGCAATCGGAAAGCCCACGCCGCTCATCGACGCGCCCCAGAAGGCCTCCGGGACCGCCGGGTTCGTCTCCGATGTCCGCGTGCCGGGCCTGCTTGCGGGGAAGGTCCTGCGTAGCCCGCACCCGCACGCCCGCATTCTCCACGTCGACGTGGAAGCGGCCCGGAATGCGCCCGGCGTTTACGCCGTCGTCACGGGCGCCGACGCCCCCAATCCGCGGTGGGGTTGGACGGCCCTGAAGGACCAGTTCGTCCTAGCGACCGATCGGGTCCGGTTCGCCGGAGAGGAGGTCGCCGCCGTCGCGGCCGAAGACGAGGCCGCCGCCCTCGAGGCCCTCGAGCGCATCCAAGTGGATTACGAACCCCTGGAAGCCGTCTTCGACCCGGAAGAGGCCATGGCCGAAGGGGCGCCGCTGATCCACGAGAAACCCAAGAATATCGCATACGAAGCCTACGTCGAGCGGGGCGACGTTGAAGCGGCCCTTGGCGCGGCGGATGTCGTTCACGAGGCGACTTATTCCACACACTCCCAATACCAGGCGTACATGGAGCCCATGGGGAGCGTCGCGAAGCCCGAGGGGGGACGCCGCTACACCCTTTGGACCCCGCTCCAGCACCTATTTCTTTCGCGGGATTTGATCGCCGAAACCCTGGGGCTGAACAAGGAGGACCTCCGCCTGATCCAGCCCTTCGTCGGCGGGGCCTTCGGCGGAAAGGCGCTCGAGGAGCCCAACGCCTTGATCACCTTGCTCCTGGCCATGAAGTCCGGCCGGCCGGTCCGGCTGTTCAACACCCGGACGGACGAGTTCACGGCCGCCCGGCCCCGGGTGCCCTCCAAGGTCTGGCTGCGCATGGGCGCTCGAAAAGACGGGAAGCTCCTCTCCAAGGAGGCGCGCATCGTCGCTGACAACGGGGCCAGCACCGGCCTGGCGGACGCCATCATGCGGACCGCCTGCTACCGCCCGGACAACACATACCGGATCGAAAACGTCCGGACCGACGGCTGCCTCGTCTACACAAACAATCTTCCATCCGGCGCATTTCGGGGGTTCGGCAACCCCCAGGGGACCTTTCCCCAGGAAAGCCACCTGGACGCCCTGGCCCTTGAGCTGGGAATCGACCCCCTCGAGCTTCGCCTGCGGAACACCGTCCAGCCCGGCGACGTGACCGTTCACGGCTGGAAGATCGACTCCTGCGCCCTGGACAACTGCATTCGCTCCGCCGCCGAGGCGTCAGGTTGGAAGGAGATCCGCCGCCGGCCCCGGGAAAACGGGAAGATCCGCCGCGGTATCGGATTCGCGTGCGCCATCCACGTCAGCGGAAACCGGATGTTCGCCGACTGGGACGGCTCCAGGGCGATTGTGGAGGTGAACGCCGCGGGCGGTGTCCTGGTCCGAACCGGCGAGGGGGACATCGGCCAAGGGTCCCGAACCGTGGCCGCCATCGTCGCCACCGAAGAATTGAAGGTCGGCGTTGACCGCGTTCAGATCTCGGAGACCAATACGGAGACCGCACCTTACAGCCTCGGGGCCTATGCGAGCCGCCTGGCCCTGGTGGCCGGGAACGCCGTCCGGCTGGCCGCCGCCGCCGCGCGTGAAAAACTCCTCCCGGTCGCCGCCGACCTTCTGGAAGTCGCTCCCGCCGACGTGGAATTGCGCCTCGGAGGTTTCTGCGTCCGAGGCGCGCCCGAGCGGTCCGCGCCCTTCGAGGAGGTCTGCGGCGAAGCCTGCTCCCGAAATGGGGGCGAGCCGGTCGAGGGCGAGGGGGAATACGACCCGCCCACGCAGGCGGCCGACGAGAAAACCCTTTTCGGCAACATCGCGCCGGCCTATGAATTCGCCGCCCAGACCGCCGAAGTCGAGGTGGACACCGAGACCGGCCGCGTCCGGGTCGTTCGCGTGACGGCGGCGGACGACGTGGGACGGGTCCTGAATCCCTTGGCGGCCCACGGCCAGGTCGAGGGAGCGGTCGGCCAGGGGACGGGCTTCGCCCTCCTTGAGGAGGTGAAGGTCGAGGGCGGCCAGGTGGTAAACGGGAACTTCGGGGACTACGTTTTGCCCAAGGCCGAATCCATGCCCGCGATCGATTCGATCATGGTCGAGTCCGACGACCCCCACGGCCCCTACGGCGCCAAAGGCGCCTCGGAAGCGGCCATCGTCCCGACCGCCCCGGCCATCGCCAACGCCATTTTCCACGCGACGGGCGTCCGGCTCACCTCCCTGCCCATCACCGCGGAGAAGGTACTCGCCGCCTTGAAGGCGCAAGACACATAGAAAGAGAAAACCTTGCGGGGACATCCCCCGCCTTCGGGCCGATGGGCGCTTCGCGCGGGACAGCTTTGAAAACAGTCCTCCAATCCCCCCTCGAAAACTTTCGTTTCGCGCGAAATGACAACTGTCTCTGGGAGCCGCGGCCACAATCTGTCATTCCGAGCGAAGCGAGGAATCTCGCCTCGATTCAAAGGATTCGACCAGGTTGTTCTCGGATACGCGGAAATCATTGACACGCGGAGGCGCCCAAGCAGGATCGAATTCAATCGACCCTTCCCGGACGGAACGCGCAAGCCGACTTGAAGTCGTTCCCTGCATGTCGCCGGGTTTTCATTCCTCGATGACACCCCCGTGTAAAGGAAAAGCCATGTCCACCATCAAACTCTTGGAAGACGCGGAAATCACCGCCGGACCCGACGGGAAGATAGTCGAGCGGATTCTCCTGCGGGAGAAGAAACTCTTCAACGTCGATCATCTCTCGAACGTCTGGAAGGCCCAGGCCCACCTCCCCGGCTACATCGAGGCCAGCTGGAACCGGTCCCGCGCGACGATGCAGCGGGGAGATATTCCGCCCATCATCAAGGAGCTGACCGCTTCCGCCGTCTCGATCATCAATGTCTGTCATTACTGAATCGACTCCCACATCGCCGCGGTCATGCGGCTTGGACTGGATGAAACGGGTGTGACGGAGCTGATGGCCATCGTGGACCACGTCCGCGGCTTGAACAAGGTGGCGGACGGCCTCTTCCTGGAAGACGACCGGGGCGCCGAAGAACCACTGATTCCCTTTCCTGAAGAAGGCGATCCGGACAATCGGACATGTGAGATCCTGAATGCAGCCGCCGAGGCCGAAGAGAAGCGCCTAGGCCGCGCCGGCGTCCCGAAGATCTGGAAGGCCCTCTCCCGAAACTTCTACTACCTCGAGGCCACGTGGGCGAAGCACCGGCTCCTGTTCGACCGTCCGGGGATCGACCCCCTGGGAAAGCTCGCTGTGGGCCTGGGCGTCAGCGTAACGAACGGAAGCCGATACTTCATCCGCTATTTCACCCGGGCGCTGACCCACGCCGGGTGGGACGAAGGCCGGATTCTCGAAATCTTCGGCGTGGTGGACCACTACAGCAGCTTCAACACCATCACATCCGGCATGCAGGTCGAGTCCGACATCCGGCCGGAGCGTTGAGCGTTCCCATTCACTATGTCGACGCCTTCAATGACAAGATTTTTCGGGGAAATCCCGCGGCGGTTTGTCTCCTTCAAGGCCCGGCCGATGAAGACTGGATGCGGGCCGTCGCCCGGGAGATGAACCAGTCCGAAACCGCCTTTCTCTATCGGGATGGCGGCGGCTTCAACTTGCGCTGGTTCACCCCGACCGTGGAGGTGGACCTCTGCGGCCACGCCACATTGGCCGCCGCCCACGTCCTTTGGGAAACGGGAAAGCTGGCCCGGGACGAGCGGGCGGTGTTTTACACGCGCGGCGGCCTCCTCACGGCCGGGCTTCAGGGGGATTGGGTCGCCCTGGACTTTCCCGCCGAGCCGGAGCGTCCGATGACCAGGGATTCCTCGCCGGCGACGGCCCTAGGCGTCAAGCCGAAATACGTCGGAATGAACCGGTTCGACTACCTGGTTGAAGTAGATTCTGAAGAAACCCTCAAAACCCTCAAGCCGAATATGAAGTCCCTGGCGGAGTTGCCGGTTCGGGGTGTTATCGTCACGTGCGCGTCGGCTTCGAGCGAGTTCGACTTCGTCTCACGGTTCTTTGCCCCCGGGGCGGGAATCGACGAGGATCCGGTGACCGGCTCGGCCCACTGTTTCCTCGGCCCGCATTGGAAAAAACGCCTCGGGAAAAACGAATTCACCGCATATCAGGCGTCCGAGCGGGGCGGCGTTGTCCGGGTGCGGGTTGCGGGGGAACGGGTCATTCTCAGCGGAAAGGCGGTGACTATCTCAGCGGGAAATCTTAAAGTAAAAGATTCATAAGATGTGTTATCTTATTGAAATAGTAAACTATATTTAATTATAGATTTCGAAACAAGATATGGAACTGGGTTTTGCATTGACTAATTCGTTGAATAAGTCAATGACCGTCCACCGGTAGGGCGGGCATCCTGCCCGCCTCGCTTTGACATTTATGTGTGCCCCCAAAGAAACCTTGATATCCGTGGTACAATGTGGACCCCAGATAACAACATTAAGGATACTGGCAGTGTCAAAGCCCAGAGCAATTGGGCATTCTCGTCGTAGACTGTCGCATGGCTCCATTCTAAAGGGACATCTTGATGCCCTTTGGGAGCCGGAGGCTCTCTTCATTGGAGGATTCACCGATGAAACGAACCGCAAGGTGTTTTTCACTCTTTGTCCTTGCAGCAATGGCATTTCTCGTCAGTTCCTTTTCCACACCGGGAATTGGGGAGGCGGCGACTAAGGTCCGCGTCGCGATGAGCTGGGTTTTGGCGGGGGATTCCATCCCGGAATTTGTTGCCTTGGAAAAGGGATTTTTTGCGGCCGAAGGGATTACGACAACCATCCAGCGAGGTCACGGCGCAGTTGATACCCTAAAAAGAGTTGCGGCCGGAGACCTCGACCTCGGGAGCTCGGTTCTGGTGAGCGTTGCACTGGGCCGTGCGTCGGGGACAAAGGCGAAGATCATCAAGATTTCGATGCACACCTCCCCCTATGGGCTGGCCTACATGAAAGGTATCGGGATAAATAAGCCCAAGGACCTGGAAGGGAAAAAGGTGGCTATTCCCATTTATTCCTCGGTTCTTCAATTCTGGCCGGCCTTTGCCAAGGTGAACGGGATTGACCGATCAACGGTAGAGATGATCAATCTCAAGGGCTCCCTTCTAGGGACCAGTCTCGCCTCGGGCTTGGTCCACGCCGTGGACAGTTGGATGACCTCTTTCCCCCCAAAAGCGGCCGCCGCGAAGAAGATGGGCAAGGAGGCCGGGTTTTTCCTCTGGTCGGATTACGGACTGTCGGACATGTACGGGGCCGCGTTTGTAGCGAGAGAAGACACCATCGCCAACAAGCCCGAGATGCTCCAAAAATTCCTCAACGCTAACATTCGGGGAATGGTCTATGCCCACCAGCATCCCAAAGAGAGCGTGGAGATCTTCCTGAAACACAACGCGGCTGCCAGCCGGTCCCTGACTGCTCAACAGTGGAAAGCCATGAAGCACCTGTCGACGGATAAAAACTTCAAGAAGGAAGGATTCGGCTACGTCAACGCGGGCAAAATGGAACGGGCCATGAAGCTGATTCGAACCTATGTCGGCTTGAAAAACCCCGTTGTGACCAAAGATACTTACACTAACCAATTCATCGAGCGGGTTCCCAAGAAATATCGCTTCCCCAAGCTCCCTTAGGGCAGGGAGAGGGCACTGGGATTCCGCCTGACATTAGAATGGGCAACGGTAGCGGCCCTTTCGGCCAAGCCTGGAAGCGCGCTGAAATGTAGGGGCGTGGCGAGAGTCGGCGGACTCTTGTCCCGCCCCTCACGTTTGGAGGTGAAGCCTATAAGGGTTGAGTCGTGGTGTGCTACCGAACCAGCGAAATCTGCGTGGAATATCCGGACTAAGCTCTATTCGTCATGAGTCGAAAACAGGTGCGAAGCATGAACCATACGCGTGACCTCCGGGGTTTCATCGAGTTTCTGGAAGAGCACCATCCGCACGAAGTGATTCGGATTCGCAAAGAAGTGGACCCGAAGTTCGGTGTTTCGGGAATCCTTGCCCGATTGGAAAAAGACGACAGGTTCCCTCTTGTCATCTTTGAAAAGGTGAAGGGTTCGGACATCCCCCTGGTCGCTAACACGCACGCCAGCATCAGCCGCCTCTGCCTGGCCTTGGGGCTCGAAGACGCGGATGTAGGGGAATTCTTGAAAGAATACGCCAGGCGGGAGGCGAATCCGCTCGAACCCCAGCACGTCGAGACCGGGCCCGTCAAGCAGGTGATTCTCAAAGGGGACGACGTAGACGTGACCCGCCTGCCAATCTGCACCTACCATGAAAAAGACGCCGGACCGTACGTCACGGCATCCCTGGATGTCATGAAAGACCCCGAGACCGGCATCAACAACGTCGGCATCTACCGCCTGATGCTCAAGGACAAGAACACGTTCGGAATCCAGATCTCGGAGACCTCCCACGGCCACCTGATTTGGAAACAGTACGAGAAACGCGGCGAACCCACGCCGATGGCCGCAGTCATCGGACACCACCCGGCCTTTTTCCTGGGCACCCTGAGCTACACACCGCTGGATATCGACGAATTCCGCATCGCCGGCGGAATGATGCGCCGGCCGGTCCGGTTGACGCCTTGCGAGACGATTCCCCTCCAAGTCCCGGCGGACGCCGAGATCGTGTTGGAGTGCGAGATCCTGCCTCATCTCCGCGAGCCGGAGGCGCCTTTCGGAGAGTATCCCGGGACGTACGGTCCCGAGCGGATGAACCCCATCGTGAAGGTCAAGGCCATCACGATGCGCGAGTATCCCCTTTACCAAAACGCGTTTTGCTCGCATGCCGATGATTTTCTCCTCGGCGGCTTCACGCAAACCGCCGCCATCGAGAATGCGGTCAGGATCGCCTGTCCAACCGTCAAAGCGGTTTTTCTCCCCCCGTCCGGTTTGTGCCGATTCACCTGCTACATCGCCATCGAGAAGATGATCGAGGGGGAGCCGAAGCAGGCGGCCATGGCGGCTTTTGTGGCCGACGCCTATCTAAAATTCGTCGTCGTGGTGGATGAGGACGTGGACGTGAGCAGCGACAAAGATGTCCTTCGTGCGATCGCGACGCGGGTGCGCGCCGACCGGGACATCTTCATGATCACGCATGCCAAAGGCTCCCCACTCGACCCCGCCTCTTATAACCCGGCGGAAGGCTCCCACCTCGTCACAAAAACGGGAATCGATGCGACCCGAAAAGCCAATTACCCCGAGGAGGTCTCCGTCCCGGGGGTGGACGGAATTGATCTAAGGGAGTTCATCGAAGACTACGAGGCATAGGATCAACCGTGTCTTATTAAAGAGATTGGGTCTTCCATAAATCGGGCGGAGTTTCGCTTTCGGGAAGCGCTGATTTCAGACGGGAAGATGCCGCCGAAATTGTGCGGAAACCGTTTATCTCGACCTGTAAAATTGGAATTGGCAACGGAAGGACCCATGAAGCTGTACGAACGCCTGATTCGACCCGGGCTTTTTCTTTTTCCGGCTGAACGGGCCCACGCCCTGGGCAAACGGATGCTCTCGATGGAATGGCCTTGGCGCACACTTTCCAATCGCTTCCAGGTCAATGATTCCCGTTTGAGGACCGTCGTCGCGGGGTTACGCCTGCAAAGCCCCATCGGCTTGGCCGCCGGATTCGACAAGGACGCGGACGCCCTGCCGGGGCTCTCCCATCTGGGATTCGGCAGCATCACGGTGGGAACCATCATGCCGAAGCCGCGAGCGGGAAATTCCGCGCCCAGAATGTTTCGACGCCCGCGCGACATGGCGATCGTCGATCACTTGGGACTTCCCTCGAAAGGTCTCGAACCCGCGCTACGAAACCTCCGCCTCCACGACGAATCCCGTCCACCGGAAGGGCCCGCGATCATCGCAAGCGTGGGTGGGTTCACCATCGACGAAGTCCTTGTCTCCCATCAGGCGGTGGAGCCGTGGGTGGACGCCGTCGAGGTCGGTCTCACCTGCCCGAACGTTGGAGACAAAGGGGCCTTCAACGAGATGGAGGGGATCGTTCAAGCCGTCCAACGGCTGACCGCCGAACGCCGGAAACCGATTTTCCTCGTCCTTCCACAGCCGATTTCAAAGGAGACCTGGAAACGCACGGTCGCGATGGCCGGGGTCGCGGCCGAATTTGGCATCGAGGGCGTGACGGCGGGGGGCGGGGTCCGCGTGAGTGAGTCCCGATTGGCCGGAGGGCGGGGAGGAATCTCGGGGAAACCGGTGTTCGATAACACGCTCCGCATCGTCCGGAAGCTACGGAGCGCCATGGATGACCGGCTTGCCCTCAAGGTCGCCGGCGGCGTCACGAATGGAGAAAGGGCCTTCCGTCTCCTCGAGGCCGGGGCGTCCATGGTAAGCTTCCTGACCGCGCTTGTTTACCTCGGCCCTGCCGCCGCGTCACGGATCCAACGGGGGCTGGTTCGGAAAATGGAGCAAACGGGCGTCAATTCGGTGCGTGAGTTCCAAACCCGATCCGCCCGACCCCAGGCTGAACCGAAGATAGCCGGTAATGCCCTGAGCGGCTGAATGTTCAACGGGAAGACATAGGCGGCGCTTTCGGCTGACGACTTTGCGCGCCTCCCTGAAGCCGCCAAACGGTTTCCGCCGCTAAGCGTGATCCCCGAAAAGCCGATTACCCCATGGACCTGGTTATGCATGCGGACGGACACGGCGAATCCGGAATGCTCTGCTCTTCGGTACGGTGTGGACCTTTAGGGAATTCGCCGACAACCCGGTTATTTCGCCCGTCGTATGCCGCCACACCAAGGTTTTGGAATTTTATCGCTCCAGGAAAGCCCCCGGCATTGAAAGCTTTGCTTCCGAGTGGTTGAATGACTCTTATGAATTGGGGGAATCGTGATGAAGGCGTCCGACCTTTTCGTCCGCTCACTTGAACAGGAGGGAGTTGAATACATCTTCGGCGTTCCGGGGGAGGAGACCCTCGACTTTCTCGAATCCTTGAGGGATTCCCGGATCCGGTTCATTTTGACCCGGCATGAGCAATGCGCGGGGTTCATGGCGGCCACGTACGGGCGTCTGACCGGCAAGGTCGGCGTGTGCCTCGCCACCCTGGGCCCGGGCGCGACCAACCTGGTCACCGCCGCTGCGTACGCCCAACTGGGTGCCCTGCCGATCCTGATGATCACAGGCCAAAAGCCAGTCAAGAAAAGCAAGCAGGGCCGGTTTCAGATTGTGGACGTCGTCGAGATGATGCGGCCCATCACAAAATTTACAAAACAGATCGTCACTGGAGACAGCATTCCTGTCCTCGTCCGGGAGGCGGTGAGAGTCGCGCAGGAGGAACGCCCCGGGGCCGTCCACTTGGAGCTGCCCGAAGACATCGCCACCGAGACGACCACCGCCGCTCCCTTTGAGGTCAGCGCCGCAAGACGGCCGAGCGCGAACGAGCGCGTTATCGATGAAGCGGTGGAGATGCTGAATGCCGCCAAGATGCCGCTTGTCCTGATCGGCGCCGCTGCAAACCGGAACCGGACGAGCGTTGCCCTGGCCGAATTGATCGACCAAACGGGTATCTATTTTTTCAACACTCAGATGGGCAAAGGGGTCGTCGATGAACGACATCCCCTGTTTCTTGGAACGGCCGCCCTTTCCACCGAGGACTACCTGCATCGCGCCATCGAGGCCGCGGACCTGATTGTCAACGTCGGTCATGACGTGATCGAAAAACCGCCTTTCTTTATGGAGCCTCAGGGGACGCGGGTCATTCACATCAATCATTTTTCGGCGAACGTGGATGAGGTGTATTTTCCGCAATTGGAGATCGTTGGGGACATCGCCACGACCATCGAGCGTCTCACCGGGCGGCTCAAGGACGGCGTGCCTTGGGCGTGCGGCTACTTCGACCGGGTGAAAGAGGAAATCGAAGGCCACATCCGCGAGAAAAGCCGGGATTTCAGATTTCCCGTCATTCCGCAGCATCTTGTCGCGGCCGTCCGCGAGGTCATGCCGGAGAATGGGATCATCGCACTGGACAACGGCGTCTACAAGATTTGGTTCGCCAGAAACTACAAGGCCTACCAGCCCAATACGGTTTTGCTCGACAACGCCTTGGCGGCGATGGGAGCCGGCCTTCCTTCCGCTATGTGCGCGAAGCTCGTCCACCCTGAACGGAAGGTGATGGCCGTATGCGGGGACGGAGGGTTCCTGATGAATTCCCAGGACCTCGAAACGGCCGTCCGGCTGGGCTTGGACCTGGTGATCCTCATCCTCCGGGACGACGCCTATGGGATGATTCGCTGGAAACAGGCGGGGATGGGTTTCCCGGACTTTGGCCTGACGTACGGAAACCCCGATTTTGTGAAGTACGCGGAGAGCTACGGGGCGGCCGGACACCGCGTTTCATCGACGGACCGGCTGACGACCCTCCTCGAAGAGCAATTGGAAAGCCCCGGCGTCCACGTCGTGGAAGTTCCCGTGGATTACTCCGAAAACGAAAGGGTCCTGATTGAGGAGCTTCAGGCGAAGACGTGGACTGTGTAGGGGGAGCGCCGGCCGGGGTCAGTTTTTCATGCGAGGGCAAATCTATAAAGAGATAATTTAGATTAACTAGATATATATAACATATTGATTAACAAAAAATAATATATTTATAAACCCATAACCCCGGCCCCGGTTGCACTGGGGCCACACCCCCTAAATTCAACTCTTCGTGAAAGGGCGGCCCCTCAACCTCGCGGTCTGTTTGGGGGGGCGCTATTGTCCATACCAATCCATATAGAAATCCAGGAGCTGATGGATCTGGTCCTTCGTCAGTCCTTTCCGCCAGGTGTGCATCTTCCCTTTGACGTGTCTGTCCGATATGCCCGGCATCAGCGCTTCCGCCTCGGGCAGGAACTTGAAGTAGAAGTGCTTGGCCACTTCGTAGAACCCGTGCCACTGGGGGTAATCGGGGCCTGCATCGAGGCCCTGTGCCGCGCTCGCCAGCCCTCGTGATGCCAGAGCTCGAAAAAGGTCCACTCGATCTTATCGTCGAAGGGCGTCGGCGTGATCTTTCCCGCTGCCTTGAGCTCCTTCATGACGGCCTGCGCCGGCCTGGCGAACTTGTCGTTGTACAGAATGACCGCATTGTCGAACTGCTTGTAGAACCCGTCGATGAACGTGGGGCCGTGGCACGCCACGCAGACCTGTTTCATGTCTTTCCGCTTCGCTTCCCAATTCTCCAGCATCGTCGAGATGACCGGCCGAAGCGTCCAGTTGATCCGCTTGCCGACGTCAAGCGTGACCGGCAGGTTCTTGGCGGCGCTCATGTGGCACGTCGCGCACGTCGGTGCGGCTGAGTAGTCCTTGCCCGTGATCCAGGACTTGCTCTCCAGGTTCATCTCATTGATTCGGGCGCGAAAGACGATGCTGTGCTTCCATTCGTTGTAGATTTCGATCTGCGGATGATCGGGTCCCATGTGGCACTTGGCGTAATCCTTGGGCGATACGATGGTGGCGACGAGACTGCCTTCACGCTCCCAGGCGTCCGGGCTGTCCTTGTTCGCGGCGTGGTAATCAGCGCACCCTACGCCCAGCGTCACGTGGGTGCTGTCCTCCCACTGCGCCACGATCCCCGGCGTTTTTTCCCCGTGGCAGGTGACGCACGCTTCGTTTTTCGCCGTGACAATCGGCCTGGGCTTTTTGTCCAGCAGAAGCCGGCCCCGGGCCGGCGGACGGGGATTCCTCGAAACACCAGAGGCACCCACGATCCTCCCTCACCCCCCCCCCACCTTCGGGATGACCTCCTCGGCCAACATTTCCACCTGGTCGGCATGATACTTGTAAGGAATCAGGACGATTCGATTCACGCCGACGTCCGCGTGACGCAGGAGCTGCTCCGCGCAGTGATCGGCCGATCCGATGATCGCGCTCTCCTTCGTAGATTCGCTCCACGAGGCGTAGTCCCACTCGGTCGTGAGCCACTCCTCCATGTCCGCCCGGTCCTGGTCGGATTGGGTGACCATGATGGGGATCTGGTTCAGGCTTTCCAGCTCGTTCGGGTCCCGGCCGGCTTCCTCGGCGTACCCCTTGATCTTGTCCATGGATCGCGTGAACGCCTCCGGGGTGTAGAAATACGTCAGCCAGCCGTCCCCCTTTGTCGCCGTCCGCTTCAACACCCGGTCGGCGTATCCGCCGATCAGGATCGGTGGGCGCGGCTTCTGAAAGGGCTTGGGCTGAAGCACGGCGCTGCGCAGGTTATGGGGAGGGTACTCGCCGATCACCTTGTCTTCGGTCCAGAGTCGGGTGAGGATCTCCAGATTTCGGTCGAACAGGTCGCCGCGCTTTTTGAACGGGATGCCGACGGCGTCGAACTCCCGGGCGTACCAGCCGCTGGCCAGGCCGAGGATGAGCCGACCTTTCGAGATGATGTCCAGCGTCGCCGTCTCCTTGGCCAGAATCGCCGGGTTTCTCAATGGGAGGACGAGGACGCCCGTCCCTAGCTTGATCGTCGTTGTGTGACACGCGATGGCCGTCAGAAGGGTCAGCGAGTCCAGAATCGGGAAGCAGGGCTCCACGCCGAGGAAGATGTGGTCCCACACCCAGACGGAATCGTACTCCAACTCCTCCGCGCGCTGGCAAAAGGCGATGAGGTCATCCGGATCGGGCATCTCCGGATAGGCCGTAAAGCTCCTGACGCCCAGGCCAAACGTCACACCATTCCCAGTCATCTTTTTCTCCTCTTAACCATGGTCTCCTGTGGAGACCGAATGAATCCACCGGTCACTGGCTTGTCTCAACATCCGGATGTGCCCGGGGAACCGCACATGACCCTTTCTCCGCGCGTGGGCGTCGCGAAGATTTCCAGGACTGGATTAGACCGAATCCTCGGCTTCCTGGCAAGTCGTCGATAGAAAGGGGGGAGAGAATTTTAATGGTTGTGCAAAGAGACCTTATCTGTGATAAAAGAAGGGGCTACGTCACACGAGGACAAGATTAAGATGTCGAAAGGTTGTATCTGGAAAATTCCGGATGAACCCTATGAGAGGCGTCAATCTCCTCTTCATTTCTCCCTGAGGCCGTTTGGCATCCATTTTTAGAGGTTCCCACTGTGAGATGGAAGCGATTCATCCATAAGGCTTTTATTTTCAGTATGATTTTCTACGCCTGCTATTTGGGTATAGGGGAAAATTTTGCCTGTGCGCAAAATAGGGTGAGAAGATTGTCGAAAAGGGTGGCGACGGCCACTAGGACCCAGCGGATTTCCACCTCGCCCTCTCGTAGGTTCGTGGTGAGGGGGAGGCGATCGGTTTCCAACGTGGCCAGGAGGCTGACGAGCCTGTCGGAGGACGAACCCGAGGAGACGGGAAGTAACAAACTCTTTGATGTGACCACAGATTTTGCCGGGCAATCTCGCACCAGAACGGGTCTCACGGCGACGGAAGCCGCCGATTTTATCGTGGAGGAGCGCAACAAGGTGGTCCAGGGATCGTCGGAAGCGGAAGACTCGCAGACCGCAAGCGCATCGGGTCTTTCGACCACGCAAAACACGCAAAATGCGGTCTTCGACAACATTATTGCTCCCCGCACGCCGACCCGTTTGGAGACGAGGGAGCAGGCGGCGGCCCGCACGCCGACCCGCATGGAGACGAAGGAGCGGGCGGCGGCCCGCACGCCGACCCGCTTGGAGACGAAGGAGCGGGCGGCGGCCCGCACGCCGACCAGTTTGGAGACGAAAGAGCGGGCGCCGGCTCGCACGCCGACCCGTTTGGAGACGAAAGAGCGGGCGCCGGCCCGCACGTCGACCAGTTTGGAGACGAAAGAGCGGGCGCCGGCCCGCACGTCGACCAGTTTGGAGACGAA
>CAYRGS010000023.1:1831-38219 GCA_964423875.1 uncultured bacterium | reverse complement strand
CCCGGTCCGCCATCCGGCCCAGCCGTCTCGCGGCCTCTCTTTCATAAGCCAACTCGTCGGAAACCACAATCGGCATGACCGTTACGAGAGGGGTGCTGAAATTCCGCCCCATGGACCCTTCTTGTTGCGGGCAATTCCGCTCAACCGTCAAGCCCGCAAACCCGCGACGATTTCCCGGAGGTGTTTCAGTTTTGCGCCGCCGATCCTGATTCGATCGCCGAACACCATCGAAGGCGTCCTCCAGGCCCCGAGGGTCTTCGCCAGGGCCTTGTTGCGCTCGATAACTGCGTCGGACTCCGCGCTCTCCAAGTCCGCTTGAAACCGCTCGAGATCCAGGCCGAGCCCCGCCGCCAGGTCCATGACTTTCCGCTCCCGGTTCTCGCCCTTGACGCGAAAGAGCTCCAGGTTGATCCGGTCATACGCGCCTTGGGCCTTCGCGGCCAGCGCCGCCCGGCAGGCGAACAGGGACCAACGGCCCAAGACGGGCAGCTCCTTCAAGACGAACCGAACGCCCGGGTCCTCCTTCACAAATTCCGCGATCCTCGGACCGAGGGTCTTGCAGGAAGGTCAGCGATAATCCAGGAAATAAGTAATCGTTACGTCCCCTTCCGGGTTGCCCACAATGGGGGCGTCCGGATCGGAGAAGATTTCACGGGAATGCTCCGCGATGAGCCGCGCGACCTTCGCCGAGTGCACCCGCTTGGCTTCCCAGTATCGCACCAGGATTCCCTTCAGCACATCGAACATCTGCTTTTCCCCCTTTATCCCGGCCGCTAAAGAATGCCCCAATATCTTCCATGATATAGATGCTGGAATGTAAGACCTGACCGTTTCCTCTTCTCTTGGGAGAAAAGGGGCAACAAACATTGCGTAAAATCCGCGCTAGCGGACCTTCCTCAGGACGATATCTCCGCCTCGAAGAACGGCGGACCAACGGACACCCTTGAGTCTGAGAGCGCGGCCATCAGCAGAAAGTCGGACCCCCGAAGGGAGAATATTCAACAGGGATTTCACTCCGTATTTAGCGAGGTCATGACAGGTATCCTCAAGGATTTCCGCACTTCTCCATGATGCGAAGCTCACGGTCCTCCCTCCGCGGAGAGATCCCTGAGCCGGGAACGGGGACCACCGAGGCGGTGGCACCGTCCGACCCCTACGCTTCCTTCGATAGGCGGGTTCCTATGACGGGGCGTCCGTCCGGCGATGCGGCGGTTTTTCAGGATCCCGACCCACTGGGTGCTGGCACGGACAGACACCCTACCAAACACACTTCGCTTTGAGACGTAAGGGCCGGTCCCCGTCCCGGCCCGTCCACGCTCGCGTGGATAATCCACGCGGCTCACCGTTTCACGTGAGGCAGGACCTCCTCGGCGAAGGTTTTCAGATACTCGTGCGAATCGCCCGTGATGGGGAGGATGAAGACGGCGTCCGCGCCGAGGGCCGCCAGGGAAGAGAACCGCTCGGCGCACTCTTCCGGCGTTCCGGCGATGCCGAACCGGTCGATCCACTCGTCGGGGATGGATTCCACCACCCCTTCATGCGAGGCGCCCACCCGGTAATGCTGTGTGTACTGGTAGCTCTCGAGCGCGCGCAGGCGGTCGGCCTTTGGGATGCCGAAGACCTCATCGGGCAGCGGCATGGACAGGCGGCGGGCGACCCAAGACCGGATGTCGCGCCGGGTCCCGGGGCGGTCGTCCGAGAGCGCGCAGCCGACAAAGGCCAGGAGCGTGAAGCCGCTCCAGCTTCGCCCGCTCCTCTTCAGGCCCACCTCGATTTGAGCGCGGACCCAGGCGAAGATCTCCGGTGAAATCCCAGAGCTGACGATGGCCCCGTCGGCGACCTCTCCGGCCAGGGCGAGCATCTTCGGGCCGTTTCCGGCCATCCAGACCGGGATGTCGAGGGGCTGGTATTCGTTGAACGCCGGGATCGCCGCGCCGTCGAACGTCCCGGCCTCGCCCTGAATCAAGGCGCGCGCGCACCGGACGACTTCTCCGCAAAGCTCGACGCCCCCCGGCGGAAGGCCCAGGTGAAGCAAGGCGGTGTTCCCCGCGCCGATACCGAGGACAAACCGCTCCCCAGCAAGGTCGGCGACCGTCACGGCCGAGCGCGCGAGAACCGCCGGGTGGCGCGTCCTCGGGTTGCTGACGCCGACGCCCAGCCCGATGGCAGAGGTCTTCCCGGCGAGCCGGCCCAACAGGGTGTAAGGGTCGGGCCAGATCCCCTGGGAATCGGCCATCCAAAGCCGGTCGAAGCCGCAACCCTCGACTTTCTCGCAGATTTCGAGCAACGCCCGCGTCGAGGTGAACGCCTCCTGGGGAAACCCGCCGATGCCGATTTCCATTGTCACCTCCCGACACTGGTATCAGGGTTGCCCACGGCCCCACTGGAAATCGGGATTGGGGGGCTACTCCTCCCCCCTGATCTTGTCCACGAAGTTCGAGGCGGGAAGCAGAAACACCGAGAAGACCCGTCCCGAGGTCCCGCTGCGGAGCTCGAACCGCAGGCGAGGGTCTACGGTGATGAGGTATCCGATGGGCGCCCCGAACCGCATGAGGGTCCTCAGCCGCCACTTGGAGAAACGCTCCAGGTATCGAAGCGTCTGTCCCCCGAACCGCCGGCCCTCGATTCCATCGAGCCGGGCGATCAGGTCCTTCCGGCCGAGCTCGCCCAGGTCTTCGGTGAAGAACTCCATCGCCGACAACTCCAGGATGGACAGCTTCTCTCCGCCCCGGGGATCGAGGATAACGGCCAGGGGATGCGACGCGCCGCCCACGCGCGCGTAAACCAACGAGGCGCGATACCCGGTGTCCGGCAGACGCGAGAGCAGGTTGGCCATGTCAGAGGGCGGCTTCGAAGAAGGAGGAGGCGCGCATGACCAGACCCCCGCCAGGATTCCCAGCACGCCGGCCCAGTGCCCGAGATGTCGTCTCACTTTCATCGCTCAACCTCCCGCCGCTGATTCACCCCGCCGCGTCTTCCCCCGCCCCGGTAAAGGCCGGAAGAAGCATGTAGCCCTCCCTCGGGATCTCGACCACGGCTTCCAGACCCTGCGCCCGTTTCAACCGCTGAATGGTGTACAGGTGAATCAGGCACTCGAAATACATCTGCCTCATCATTCCGACAAGATTGATCAGGAATCGGTTCTCGTTTTTCGGGTCCACCCGGATATCGGGGTTGATCCGAGCGGCGACCCGCCAGAAATCAAGGACCGAATCGCCCGAGGGATAGTGCGCCCCCGGCTCCACCACTCGGTCCAATTCCTTGCGACGCATCTCCCTGATGGTTTCCCGGCCCAGGATGAGTTTCACCAGGTTCACCCCCTGTTCCATCCGAAACAGAAGGCGGTCCGGGGTCCGGTGGGTTTCTTCGTCGAACCGGCGGTCCCGGCGCGCGCAGGCCTCGGCGTCGAAGTCCGGCAGCTCATCGTCCGGGCCGAACACCTGCGGAGCCCACTGGTTGACCAGCCAGTGGAAATGGACAAACGCCGCGTGGCTCAACTGCCAGCGGACGGTCCACTTCATCCACTCGACCCGTTCATCGGTGAAATCAAGTTGGGCGTCGGTGAGGCCCTCAACCTCCCGGGCGTACCAGCCGGGAATCTTTTGATAGTCCGGAAAGAGCGTCGCGCCCAGGGCGTCACCGGTCATCGGGCCTTTCTCCGAACGATCCAGGGGGGCGCGATCACTTCCCGCTGCCGTCGGGATGTTCCATCCGCCGGAAGGACTCGGCGATGGCCATGCCCTCGGGCTCTCCTATCGTGCGGCCCCAATCCCGCATCCGATCTTCCAGGTTGTCCATCCCCGAAACCTGGCTCTTGTGGCAGCGAAGCGCCTTTATTTTGAGGTCGAAGGTTTCGCCGATGTCCACAAAATAATCGGGCTTGGAAGAGCCGGAGAAAAGAACTTCTTTGATTTTGTGTGGATCAAGGCCCGACTCCAGCAAGTCGGGGAAGTAGAATCGGTTCCCGGCCGCCGGATAGAGCGAATCGTAGGCGGCCTCGGAGAGGGCCCGATGATCGGGATGGGACCCGTAGAAGCTTTCGAAATTCCTCGAGGCCGGGTCGCCAGTGACAACGACCGCGTCGGGTTTGAACTTCCGGATGACGGCCACGATCGCCCGCCGCAGACCGGGCGTGTTCCGCAACTCGCCGTCGGGCTTGCGGAGGAAGTGCACTTCCTCGACGCAGACCACCGCGGCCGCGGCCCGCTGCTCCTCCTCCCGGATCCTCATCCGCTCTTCCATCGGGAGGTCTTCGTCGAAACCCTTGTCCCCGCTTGTCGCGATGCAATAACCGACGGTTTTTCCGGCCCTCGCACACAAGGCGACCGACCCGGCGATGGTGAAGTCGATGTCGTCCGGATGGGCCGCAATCACGAGGATACGATCGTGTTCGATGCCGTTGTTCACTCATTCAATCCCTTGCGCCGACTCATCCGTTGAATCATCCCGGCCGGGACGACTTCGGCCGCGCCGAACCCGTCTGGTCCAGTCCCCAGGGCCGATCCTCGGGGCGCTCCAGATAAACACCCAGATCCGGGTCCTTCTCATCCTCAGGCCGTCTGTACTCCTCTTCGAGCTTCGCGATCCCGCGCTCCAGGCGTCTCAAAACCCAACCCGACAGGCAGACCCGGTCCAACCACTCCCCGAATCCTCCGCTCCCCAGAGCGAAATCCACCGTCAGGGAGAGCGCCGTCCCGGCCGCGAGCCGCTCCAGCCTCATTTCCTCCACAATCCGCATGCCCAAAGGGCCATCGAGGAGGCAAAAGCTCCGTTCCCAAGGAACCCGCTCGGCCCAGGTCCCCGCAACCTTGAAGGGAAACGGGCCGACGCGCAACGATTCGCGCCATGCGGCCTCTTCCGCCCCCAGGCTCGATCCCGCGCCTTCTCCGGACCCCGCCGGCGCAATCCAACGGCCGGCGAACGAGCCTCCCGCCACCCGCTTCCAGAGCGTCTCGGGGTCCGTCGAGATGACCCTTCGGATGGTCAGTCGCGACACCTTTTCGTCCCTCGCACCGATGGCTTCTCAATCCAACCCCCAGCAGAATAAGACGACCGCGATCGGAATGCAATTTTCGCTCCGTGACACACGGAAGCCCGCAAGAGGTCCCCCACAACTTGATGGGGCGATCTGGAAATTCGTTGCGGGGACCGCCCGATTTGGGGGTTTTCCGACAACCTGCTAAACTGCTTTGCAGGAAAGGGAGCGTCAGGTTTCCGGGCCGGCAAGATGGATGAAAGATGCGCGGCGGAAGGGGTCGTCCCCGCTCCGAATCGGAGGGCGCTCCGCACATCCCTTCTCGGACGATTTGGGATATCTTGTAGACCATGGGACGACGGAGGCGCGGATCGAGAGGATGGAAAACCCTTCCCGAAAACCCGTTGACCGCACCTCCGCGCGGAACGTCGGTGAACGTCCCAAAGGGGCGAAGCGCTTCTCATTGCGCAACCCGGCCGTCCGCCTCTCGGTTTACGCGGTTGTTCTCCTTTTGATTCTGGGCAGTTGTCGCGAGCGGATCGAACGGTTCTTCATTTACCACCCCGCGCAAGAGATTTTCCTGACGCCCGGCGACCGGGGGGTGTCGTTCGAGGATGTTCGCTTCAAAGCCCCGGACGGCGTCAAGCTACACGGCTGGTTCGTCCCCGCCCGCGCGGGAGGGACGGCGGCGGGCAGCGCGCCCACCCTCACCTGGTTCCACGGAAACGGCGGAAACCTCAGCCACAGGGTGGAGAACATCGCTCTTCTTCATCAGAAAGTCGCGGCAAATGTCTTCATCTTCGACTATCGGGGATACGGCCGGAGCAAAGGGACGCCTTCGGAGGAAGGGACCTACCGCGACGCCGAGGGGGCGGTCCGGTATCTGCTGTCCCGCAAGGACGTGGACGGGGATCGGCTGGTTCACTTCGGCAGGTCCCTCGGGGCCTCGGTCGCCCTGGAGGAGGCCCTGCGCCGTCCACCTGCGGGAATCATCCTGGAATCCCCGTTCACCTCGGTGGGGGCGATGGCGAAAAAACTCTACCTGATCCCCATCGGAAGGGTCCTCAAGACCAAGTACGACAGCCTGTCGAAGATCAAAAAGATCCGCTTGCCGCTTTTGGTCCTCCACGGAGATCGCGACGGAATTGTGCCGTTCTCCATGGGGAAGGCCCTGTTCGAAGCCGCCAACGACCCGAAGGGGTTTTACGTCATCCGGGGAGCGGGGCACAACGACACCTACGCCGCGGGGGGGGAAGCGTATTTCCAGCGGCTGGACTCGTTCATTCGGAAGCTGTTCACGACGGACGGTAGCGCCGGGGGATGAGGGGCGTCCCCAAGGCTATTGTCTCGTAAATGGTTTTAAATATCGAGACCCGAATTGTCCCTTTCCGGCCGGGCAAGATGCCCGGCCTACCAAACGGTGGAAAGGCGGTGTTTTCAAAACAGGTAGGGGGGGCATCTTGCCCGCCTTTTCTACAATTTGTGAAGTGTCCATTTATTTTGGAGACGCGAGGCTAGGGTGTCGGGTCCGGATGCGCCTTGAGAGGCGGGGAATAGACGATCAGGAACCGCGTGACGGGATCGCCCAGGGCCTCGATCCTGTGCGGCACACCCACCGGGAAGAAGATCACGCCTCCTTCCGCGACTTCCTTCGCCTCCCCGTCGATCTCGATCCGCGCCCGGCCCTCCAAGACATACATCCCCTGCTCCAAGTCGGAATGGGAATGGCGGCGGGCCACCGCTCCCTTTTCCAGTGTCCCGAGAACCAAGTGGAAGTTTTCCGCCTCCCCGATCAGCCGCCGGTTGACGGTCCCATCGTGGCCGGCGGGCGTGTACGTGGGCGTATCCTCTTCGTGATAGACGTATCGGTCGATGCTCATCTCGGACCTCTCGCGATTTGATGGGTCGGGGGAAATTCTCTTGGCCTATAATAATCCACGGGACGGGATTCGGGCCATGCCCGTAGCGAAGTCTGTTTCTCCGCGAGACGCGCCATTCCATGGAGGACCTCCCCGCCATGCCGGACACTCCCATCCGCGATGGTCCCATCTGTGACGGATCCATCATCGAGGTCGCCGTCGAGAACCGCATTGCCCGCATTCTCCTGAACCGGCCCAAGGCCCTGAACACCATCAACTGGGACCTCATCCGGCACATGGAAGCCGCGGTGGAGGAGTTGTCCCGGGACGACGGCGGCTGGGCGGCATGTCTCGAAGGGGCGGGGGACCGGGCCTTCTGCGCCGGGGCGGACCTGAAGGAGCGCAAGACCCTGGCCATGCCGGACGTGGCGAAGCTCCGCAAGGAGATGATCGCCATGGTTCGGAAGATCACCGAGTTTCCGAAGCCGCTCATCGCGGCCGTCCACGGCTACGCCCTGGGGGGCGGGTTCGAGCTGGCGCTGGCGTGTGACATCATCATCGCGGACGAGACGGCCGTCTTCGGTCTGACGGAGACAAGCCTGGGAATCATCCCGGGGGCCGGCGGGACGCAGGCGCTCCCCCGGCGAATCGGCGTAGGGCGGGCGAAGGAGCTCATCTTCACGTCCCGAAGGATCGACGCGCGCGAGGCCAAGCGCCTGGGCGTCACGGACCGGGTCGTCCCCCCCGGTGAGGCCGGAAAAGCCGCTTGGGCGCTCGCCCGGGCGATCACGGCGAACGCGCCCATCTCGCTCCGACAGGCCAAGGCGGCCATCGACGGCGGCCTGGGGAAACCGCCGTCCCGGAGCTGGGAGATCGAGGAGGCGGCCTACAACGTCACGCTGGCCACCGAGGACCGGAACGAGGCCCTGCGCGCCTTCGCCGAGAAGCGGCCGCCGAAGTTTCAGGGGAAATGAGGCCGGAGGGGGAGGGGCGGATCTCCAAAACGGTCATTCCCCAAGCCGGCGGACGAGCCGAATTTGTACACAGGGGAATGTAGGGTATGCAGGTTGGACCCGCGATTGACACCCCCGGTGGAAAGAGGTTGTATCCTTATCAAGCGTCCATGACGGCCTGGGTATGTTTCCTCGTGTTTTAACCAAGTCATTCCTGCGGAATAGCGAATCCCGGCTTGATGCGATCGCTCTTATCACCGTGACCGTTTAGGATACGAGGTTTATGCATCAGCTTTTGAGCGCCCTCGGCTCGATCCTGACCGGCACGTGGGAGATGTTCCTTCTGCTGGCCCCGTTGTTCCTCCTCGGCCTGGCGAAGCTTGTGGATGACCTGCTCGGCTGTGAAACGCTTCCGACTCATCACTGCCCCCTTTCTAGGTCAATCCAGTCCGAAAGCCGTAGGAAAATCCTAACCCTCAAACTGGACCCGTTTCAGAGGGGCAGATCACTCAAGAATAGCCCTGAACAGTTAACGCGACACGGAGACCTCCGCCATCTGAAAGGTGACGCACCGGGCGTGGGAAACCGCCTTCGCGCCGATCTCCATCCGATTCTCCCGAAGCGTCCTCAACAACCCGTGTTTCACCGCTGATGCAGACGAACCTTCACGCCAACTTTCCAAATCCGATTGAACCGCAATCCGCTTCCCTGTATTTTAGACGGGGCGGTCATGCCCGGGCCGATGAAAGGGTCCCGGCGGGAAAACCACTGACCCTCCGATCGCCGAATGACCGATTTCCCGCTCTCCACTCGGCCTCAACCGGAAACCTTACAAAATGAAATTCATCCTGACGATTGCCCTGTTCCTTTTCTCGACTCAGTTTGGAACGGCCGCGGGACTCCAGCAGGAGGATCCGCGCAATCCTGTCGCGCTCATCCGGACGAGTCTCGGCGATATTTACGTGGAGCTCTTCATCCGGGAAACGCCCAGGACGGTGGCGAACTTCCTCGATTTGGCGGAAGGGAAGAAGGAGTACACGGATCCGAAGACCGGCGGCAAAGCCAAAGGCCACTACTACGACAACACGATTTTCCACCGGGTCATCAAGAATTTCATGCTCCAGGGGGGCGATCCCAAGGGGACCGGAACCGGGGGTCCGGGGTATCGGATACCGGACGAGATCAACGCCGACGCCCTCGGCCTCCACAAAATGAAGGCCTACAGCGGTCAACCGGGACAGCCCCATCGATTTCTGATGGTGCGCACCCAACCCGACTTCCAAAGGGTCCTGCTCTCTCCCTTGCTCCGGTCCATGGGCATCCGGTCGAAAGAACGAATCAAGCAAAAGATCGAAGAGATACAGGGAAGGCTCAAAACCCTCACCCTGAAGGAGGCTTATCAAAACCTCGGTTACCGGTACAACGACACCCGTGGGTCGCACCCCCCGAAAAAGGGGGTCATCGCCATGGCCAACTCCGGCCCCGACACCAACGGGTCCCAGTTCTTCATCAACCTGGTGGACACCCCCTGGCTCACGGGAAAGCACACCGTATTCGGCAAGGTGATCAAGGGGATGGATGTCGTGGAGCGGATCGGCGATGTGAAGGTCGGATCGGGGGCCAAGCCCCTGGGCGATGTCAAGGTCCTGTCTATCCGGCGCTACCAAGAGCAGCCGTGACGCGCCCCGTCCACTTCCCCGAGGGTGTCAGGCTTCCGGGGGCTCCCATTTGCAGAGCCCGTTGGCCTCGACCCGGAAGAAGTGATTGAACTTGCTCCGGTAGTTCTCGAGGGCGATCACGGCGGCCAGCTCAACAAGCTCCTCGTCGGTGAACTCGGCCCGCAGCTCCCCGAAGAGGTCGTCGCTCACATCGATTGCCGCGACCGTCATCCCCTCGGCCGCCTCCAGCGCGAGCCGCTCTCTGCGGCTATAGAGACCGCTTTCGCGCCACCGGTCCACCGAGAAGAATTTCTCCGCGTCTTCTCCGCTGTTCATTCCACGGAATGAATTGGAGTCCGCTCAGAAGGGGCATCCATTGATCTGCGCCACCCGGACGTTCAGAAGCGTCCGCAGCCCCACCGGGAGCAGCCCCGATTCTTCGATCGCCTGCCCGAAGGCCTGGTTGGCGAGGAGGATCAAGGGCCTGTGGCTGGAAATCAGATAGGAGTTCAACACCTCCCCGTAAGTCTTTTTTTGCTCCTCGAAGATCTTTTGGATTTCCGGCGGAACGGCCGATGGGTCCGCTTCTCGGATTCGCGCCATGGCGTCTCTCCCAACTTCTCAGGGTGGGTCCAAATCTCGCGCCTATCCTGCCTCAAAACCCTCGCGAGAAAAAGTCTTCCCGAAAGCGGTATAGTGCAGGTCTGCCCTGGTCGCCCCGAGGCACGGCGATCGCGCTCAACCCATGATGGAGCCGCGAAAGGCATGGCGCACCGAGTCGGAGAGACGAAAGAGGTTCCGGTCCAGCAGATCGACGTCTACACCGACACCCGGGACATCCTCGCGCACGCCAAACGGCAGGCCGAGGAGCGCCGCTATCGGAATTTCACCATCTTCGACGTGGACTCCCACATCATCGAGACGATGAACTGGCATGAGGTCGCCGAACACATCGAAGACCCGGTCATTCGCGATAACGCCCTCGATTTTTACAAGAACAAGGGGGGCGCCCCCGCGTACGGCCTGAACACCAATCCGGGAATGTGGTACCAGGACATCGGCGGGCGCATCCCCCACGATTCCGACCGGCGGGAGACGGTGGAGGAATCGGACGGCGAGCGCAACCTGGTCCTGATCCGCCGGGCCCTGGAAAGCATCGGCATCGACTACATGGTGGTCTTTCCCACGGCGATGCTCCACGTCGGCATGCACCCGCAGCTCGACATGGAGGTCGTGCTCTCGCGGGCGTTCAACCGCTGGCTGGTCGATCACATTCTCAAGGCCGACGACCGGCTCAAGTCGATGCTCTATCTTCCTTTCAGCAATCCGGAGGCGTCCATCAAGATGGTCGAGGAGTTCGCGGGCGAGCCCGGAGTGATTGGGTTCATGGTCACCAGCGTCCGGAACCAACCGGTCCAGGCCAACCCTTACATGAGGCTGTACGCGACCCTTCAGGAACGGGGCCTGCCCATCGCCTTCCACAGCGGGTATTACTGGCAGGAGCCGGTCCTGACCCAGTTCAGCCGGTTCGTCGGGATGCACACGGTGGGATTCGTCCTGTGGAACATCGTTCACCTCGTCAATTGGGTGCTCCACGGCATCCCCGAGCGGTTTCCCCGCCTGAAGGTCATCTGGATCGAAAGCGGACTGGCCTGGATCCCCTTCATAATCCAGCGGCTGGACCACGAATATCAGCTCCGCACCTCCGAGGCGCCGGCGCTCAAGCGGCTACCGAGCGAATATATCCGCGAGATGTTTTTCAGCGCCCAGCCGCTCGAAAAATACAGCCTGGATGCGCTGGAATTCACGTTCAAGATGATCAACGCCGAGAGCCAGCTCCTCTACGCCTCGGACTGGCCGCACCAGGACTTCGATCTGCCCAGCACGATTTATGACCTCCCCTTCCTGAGCGAAGGGGCGAAACGGAACATCCTGGGCGGGAACGCCTTGAAGCTGTTCAATCTGGACAACCCCAAGGGCAAGTGACCGACCCGCCTTGATCGACAAACCGAAAGCGGAGGAACCCGGCGTGCCCGAGCTCTACGTGGGAAACGAGGCCGAGTTCGACGAGGGCGGCCGAAAGGTCATCGACCACGACGGCCTGGAGATCGGCGTGTTTCGGATCAAGGGGCGCTTCTTCGCCTACGAAAACCACTGCGCCCACCAGGGCGGTCCCGTCTGCCAAGGCCGGATTTTCAAAAGGGTGGAAGAGGATTTGGCCCCAGACGGGACCAGCGCCGGCTTCAGGTATTCGGCCGACCGGGTTCACATCGTGTGCCCGTGGCACGGCTACGAGTACGACCTTGAAACCGGCGCCCTCCCGACGAACGGGAAGATACGGTTGCGAACATTCGAGTTGACGGTTCGGGACGGGGACATCTACGTCGCGGTCTAGGCGATGGCTTCCGCGCCCCTCAAGCGGAGCGCCCGCGAAGTCCTTCGAGGATCTTCTCAGGCGTGATCGGCAAGGCGTGAATACGCACGCCCACGGCGTCGTACACCGCGTTCGCGATCGCCGCGGCCGGGGAGTTCATCGTCGTCTCCGAAACCCCTTTCATCTCCGACTGTAAGGATTTATCCCCCTCGGCGAACCCGACCCGGCTCAGCGGCACGTCCAGTGTCGTGGGTATTTTATAATCCCCGAACTGGGCGTTCTCCACGGTCCCGGAGGCCTCGTTGATCACAAGGTGCTCGCTGACGGCGAGGCCGATCCCCTGGGCGAAGGCGCCCTCCACCTGTCCGGCCGCCCCAAGCGGGTTCACCACCCGCCCGATGTCATGCACGTCCGACATGTCGAGAATCTCGACCTCCCCCGTCTCCTCATCCACCGCCACCTTGACGCACTGGACGCCGAAGGCCGGCGGGTTGCCCGGCGGCTGGGTCGTCGCTTTTCCGATGATCGAAACCATTTCCTTGTAGTGGACGGTCTCGACGATTTCCCCCACGCTGAGGGATTTCCCGGATGAATCCCGGGAGGAGACGACGCCCCCGGATATCTCAAGGTCCCCGGGATTCACGTCCATCATCCGTCCGGCGGCTTCCAGGATCTGATTCCGCGCGTCCAAAGCGGCCAGACGGGCGGAATGGCCGGCGGCGAACGTGATGCGGCTGGCGTGCGTCGGCGCATCGAAGGGGGCCGAGTCCGAATCGTTGGGAACCACGGAGACATGCTCCAGGGGCACACCCAGGGCGTCGGCCACGATCTGGCTCAAAGCGGTCGCCTGCCCCCCCCCCTGCCCGCTCGAGGCGATGTTGAGGGCGACGGGTCCGTCCTCGTTGGCTTTCACGATCGCCCCGCAATACTCGATCACCTTCTCCGCCAAGTCCTTGCCGGTGTGCACCCCCGAGTTCTTCATCCCGCAGAAGGCCAGACCCACGCCCACCTTGACGCTCGGGCCCAGGGGCGTCCGCGTCTTCGGGTCATCCCATCCGATGAGCGCCCGGGCCCGGACGGCGCATTCGGACAACCCGCAGGAGTTGATTCTCAGATCGGTCATCGGCGAGATGTCTCCCGCTTCATAGGCGTTCTTCACCCGGAACTCGAACGGGTCGAAGCCCATCTCCTCGGCGATCCGGCTCATGTGGCACTCGACGGCGAAGTTGGTCTGGACCGCGCCGTAGCCCCGCATCGCGCCCGAGGGAAAGTTGTTGGTGTACACGGCGAAGCCCTCGAAAAGATGGTGGGGCGTCTTGTAGGCCCCGACGAAGACGTTGCCGCCTACCAGAACGACCGAAGGCCCGTGATTGGCCGAAGCGCCGCAGTCCATCCAGGCCCTCATGTGCCGCGCGGTCAGGGTGCCGTCCTTCTTGAGACCCGTCTTCACCCACATCCGGGAGGGGTGTCTCGCGGTCCGCGTAAACTCTTCCTCAGGGGTGGAAGTGATCCGGACGGGACGATTCAGCCTCATTGCGGCCAGGGCGCAAAGGGGCTCGTTCACGACCAGGTCCAACCCCTTACCGAAACCTCCGCCCAACACGGGCCGGATGACGCGAAACGTCGAGAGGGGAAGACCCGTGGCCTCCGACAACCGGGCGCGCAGACCGAAGATGGCCTGCGTCGTCGAATAGACCGCCACCCGGTCCCCCGCCTCGGGCCAGCAGCAGATCACATGGGTCTCCAGGGGCGCCTGGTTCACCCGTTGGGTGGACCATTCGTCCTCGAAAACCTCGTCCGCCTCGGCAAACCCCTTTTCCACGTCGCCCCGGCCCAGGTAAATGGGCCGGTCGGCATCGCGCAACCCGAAGCTGATGTTTCCCTCCCATTCCGGTCTGACCACGGGCGCGTCCGGCCGCAGGGCGCTTTCCAGGTCGAAGACCGCCGGAAGCGGTTCGCACTCGAGATGGATGGCCGAGAAGGCCCCTTCGGCCTGCTCCCCGGTTTCCGCCACGACCAACGCGACGGGCTGGCCGATGTAGCGGAGGGTGTCGTCCAGAATGAATTCGTCCTTGACCTGTACATCAGAATGGGGGTTCTGCTGGTTATAGATGGGGTTATATCGATGCCGCGGCGCGTCCTCGAACCCCATCACCAAGCGCACGCCCGGCGCCTTGCGGGCGTCTTCCAGGTCCAGCCGCACGATGCGTCCGTGGGGGATCGGGCTCCGGAAGATCTTGCCGATGAGGGCCCTGGGCGGCAGGTGATCGCTCACAAACCCGAGCCGGCCCGTGGCCTTATCGCGTCCGTCTACGCGGGAAACTGATTGACCGATGAGTCCTTCCATGAGATCACCCCAATCTCGGATGCGCCATGCTGGATGAATTCCGGCTCATGCCCGAACGGACCCGGCGGCCCGCCGGCCGACCCACTTCCGCTCCCGCTCTTTGTACCACATTTTTTACAGCCATGGATGTCAACAGGCCCTTGCGCAGATGGCGGGCAAGACGCGCCCGCCCAATATGAAAGAGCATAGATCGACAACGCGGGGCCGCTCAGGACCGTTTCGGCGGCGGCTTGCCAACATTCACGCCTCACCGGCCCACCCATGTCCGATCCCTGTCCCGCGCGGGGCGCCCCCCTGGCCGGCTGGGGACGCCATCCACGAACTTCGGGTGATCCGGAACGCCCGTCTCTTAACGGGACCTTCGAGACAAGCCCGCGCCTTGCGGGGCCTGCCGGGGCAGTGTAAGATTTTGTTAAGTTATCGATAAGATGTAGGTTATCGAATCGTGCGACAACATTCATTCAATCCTCTCGGCGGATGCGGAAGGAAAAATCCGCAATCTTTATTCCAAAAGCGGCTGTTGATACTTTCCGTGAAATGAAGCCGGATGGAATTCACACCACCCCATAAGAACCGAATGAGCCGGAAGCCCCCTTGGGTGACGCGGCGATGTCGACGCTTCAACCTCAACGCGATGTCAAAGAATCGCGGATTGTTGAACCGTCGGTCCTATCGCCTCGCGGCGGCCCTGTTGGGACTCTGGATGGGATCGGGGCTCGCCCGGGCCTCGGAGGAGAACCTCTGCCCGAAATCGGGGGACATTTACCTGACCGCGGCGGAGGGCGCCGCCGAGACCCGCGTGCGGGAGAACCTCATCCGCAAGGCCATCGCCACCTGCCCCGATGAGGCCAGGGCGTACTTGCTCCTCGGGCGCCATTACCGGAGCCTTCACATGAGGAGCTGGGCCCGCGAGATTTATCTGAAGGCCCTGAAGCGCCTCCCGCTGACGACCGACATCCTCCGGAAGATCGCGAACCTGAACCCTTCAAACCCCAAAGAGGCGCTGTTCAACCTGGTCGGCCCGCTGGTTGCGGCGGACGCGGGGGCGCCGGGGTCAGACTCCGTAAAAACGCCCCTTCAAAACGGAAAGATGAAAATTCCCAAGGACCCCGAGGCGCGTTTGATCTTGGCCCAGGAGCTAACGCGGCTCGGGGAGGATCGGATGAGCCGGAATCTCAAGGGGGGCTTGCGCCTGCTCAACCGCGCCCTCGAGGTCGCACCCGCGTACGAGCGCCCCCGCAGGAAGCTGATTCAAAATTTCTTCGCTCTCGGCGAATACCACGCCCAGGGCGAGTGGTTCGATAAGGCCATCCTTCAATTCAAGAAAGCCCTGCGCTACGCCCCGGACGACCCACGGATTCACCTTCGCATCGGCGAGGCCTATAGCCGACTGAAGAGCCGTGAAAAGGAGGCCCTCAAGTACTTCCGAAGGGCTGACGCCCTCTTCAATCGACGCGCGGCTTCTTTTGTGGGCAAAGAACGGGCATCCTTCCGCCGGCGCATCAAGCGGGGGCTGGAACAGTTTGACGAGGATCTGCCGGCCTTTCGGCGGGCGCGGGGGGCGAAGGCCCGGGAAATCGGCAACGCCCACCTGGCCCGGGCAGACTACCTCAAGGCCGCAAAAGCGTTTAAAGAAGCCATTGGATGGACGCCCGGCGACGCGCGGTTGCATTACGATCTCGCGACCGCCCTCAAACAAGTGAACGGCACGATGCGCGAGCAAAACCTGAAAGAGGCGATTCAGAACTTCGAGCGCGCCGCAACCCTGTACCGAACCCCGGCCCCGGCGGCCACGTCCGGGCTGCCGAAGGCGTTTGACCGGCGGACCCGATTGGAAATCACGTACCTCAGGGGCAAGATCAATACGCTTGACTATTTAACGCAAAAGGGTGTGATCGAAATCCGGGAGAAGGCGATCGAGTTCTCTATCTTCGTCCTCGCGTCCATTGGATTCGTCGTGTACCTCCTGCGCCCGAGGTTCGCGTCCCAAGCGGGATCCTGATCTCCCCCCCGAACCCCGACCCAGGCTCGAATCCCTTCTCCTCCACGCATCCCCTTTTTCAATTCCGGCGGTCCCCATCCACCTATCTGAATCCCAGGCGTGAGCGCTGCCGCCGGAACGGGCCGGAGACTTGAATGACGTAGAGATGGAGAGCTCGGCCGCGGTCGGGGTCATCCTGACCCGCCGGGGCGGGGGCCTGGGCCACACGCGGTTGGCCCTCCCGGCCCTGGCCGCGGCGGCCCCATACCCCCCCCCCCCCTCCTCTCCCCCCCGAATTGAGTGGGTGGGAAACCCCGCCGTCCTTCCCGTGATGCCGCTTGGCCTCGCCGGTCCCCGCCTTCGCTCCGCCGACGGCCCCGCGCTTGCGCTCCTGAGGCGCGAAGACGCCGACCCGGAGGAAATCTTCCGGGCATTCTCCCGCGACGCCCCGTATGACCTCGTCGTCGCCTGGACTCCCGGTGACGAAGCGTTCGAGAAAAACCTGGGCGTCCTCGCAAGGAAAGTCATCCGGGCGGACCCCCACCCGCCCGTCTCATCCCGCCCCGTCCATGCCGTGGATTACCTTCTGGCGGGTCTGAAACCCTTGGGCGCACTCCCGCTATCGAACGGCCCGGAAGCCCCTGAGATTCGTCCGACGGCCGAAAATCTCCGCGATGCGCGCCGTTCGTTGAGCCGGTTGGGGATCGGGGCGGACGACCCGTATTTCGTCCTCCACCCAGGGAGCGGCGGAGGGTGGAAGCGCTGGCCCCCGTCCTGTTTCGTCCGCCTTGCGGAGGATCTGGCGGCGGAGGGAGAGGTGGTCTGGCTCCTCGGTCCGGCCGAAGAAGAGACGGGAAAGGCGATGCGGCAATTGACACGCGGGGCCTTTTTGAAAATCCTGCAATCCCCTCCCCTGCCGGCCCTCGCCGGGGTACTCAGGAGGGCGGGGGGTTACGTGGGAAGCGACTCGGGCGTCACTCACCTGGCCGCCGCGTGCGGTGCGAACACCGTCGCCCTGTTCGGGCCGACGCAACCGGCGGTTTGGGGACCGCGTGGCGAGCGTGTGGTGATCCTCCGCCGCAACGCCGGCTGCGCCGCCTGCGTCCGGGGCGATCGGGCGGGCCACACATGTTTGGCGGCCATCGACGTGGAGGAGACGCTCGAAGCGGTTCTCGGCGGCGGCCTTCGCTGAGGACGGGACTGCCCGGGGTGAGGCCGATCATCGATCCGGCCGACGACCGGGGGCGCACCAACGCCTCTCGCAATATTCCACAACCTCCGGGGCGCCCGCGCGGGAGCGCAGGGCATCGAGGTTCGCCCGCCCGAAAAGACCCCGGCGAGCGGCGTACAGAAGGCCAAGGTAAACGTTGGCGTACGCGAACCTCTGCCTGGCCGCCTTTTGAAACCAATGGATGGCCTGGTCTACGTCCCTCGGCACACCCAAGCCGGCAGCGCACATGAAACCGAGGTAATATTGGGCCCGTGCGTTGTGTCGATTGACAGCCGCCTTTCGAAACCACTGCAATGCCAACGTATTGTTCCGCGGCAGGCCTTCGCCTCGCTGATACATGTGTCCCAATTGAAACTCCGCCCCGGTGACCCCCTTCTCCGCGACTTTCCTGACCCACTTGGCCGCTTCCCGATAATCCTGTGGAACGCCCAGGCCAATGTGATAAAGAGACGAGAGCCGAAACTGGGCATGCGTGTGTCCCTCCTCCGCGGCCAATCTGTACCACTTTGCTCCTCCCGCATAATCCTGGGGAACGCCCTGACCATCGGCGAGCATGAAGCCCAGACGAAATTGGGCGCCGGCATGCCCGCGCTCAGCCGCTTTCTGGAACCAGCGGACCGCCTTAGCCATGTCTTTCCGCACGCCTTTTCCCTGACGGTACAGTTCACCGAGATGAAATTGGGCTTCGGCGCTTCCCGACCTGGCCAAAGGCGTCAATTCCGAGAAGGCGGCTTCGTAGCCGCCCCGCCGGAGAGCCTCCAGTCCGGCCTTCAGGTCCGCCCGCGCCGGGACGGCCGCCAAGAGAAGGGCCATCCCGCCAAGCACGACTTGCTTCATCTCGATCGCCTCCACTACGGCGGGATTCACGCACCTCGCGAAAACCGCCCAACGGGCAAGGCCCGTCAAGATTTCCGTTTCGACCTTCCATACGGTGGCCGGAACCCAACCTCCGCCGGACCCTGAACAGGCCCCCTTTCGGCCCCGACCGCATACCATACGCCCGCCGGGGAAAAAAACAGCCGGCAAAAAATCCCCTTGACGGCGTTCCCAAAACACCCCTTACTTAACCAGATGGTTAACTATAAGCGAGATCGTCTGAACACCACGTTTTCGGCGCTGGCCGACCCGACCCGGCGCGCCATCCTCACGAGGCTTGCGCGGGGGGAGTCGACGGTGACGGCGGTGGCCCGGCCGTTCAAGATTTCGCTTCCCGCCATCTCGAAGCATTTACGGGTGCTGGAGACGGCGGGCCTATTATCGCGGGAGCGGGACGGCTGGATTCACCGCTGCCGGTTGAACGCGAAGCCCATGCAAGACGCGGACGATTGGATTCGACGTTACAGCCGATTCTGGGAGAAGCGTCTGGACGCGCTGACCGAATACCTGGAAACCACCCGAGACGAGGAGGGGGGGGGGCGCAATGGCCCGAGGACAAGCCGCCCGCGAAACCGCGGTCTCCATCCAACGGACGTTCCCGGTCCTGAGGGAAAGGATTTTCCGGGCGTGGACGGAACCGGAAGAGATAAGGAAATGGCTCGGGGGAGGGGGCGGCGACGATTTCACGGTCCCGGCCGCGGAGGTGGATCTCCGCGTCGGGGGTTCGTCCGGACATGGGTCCAGGGACTAGATAAAAAGTTTTCTGCGGAACGGAGACACAGCCAGCAGAGGAGAGGACAAGCGTGGGTCAGCCGGTAATTCAGGGAGATCGAAGGAGCGGATGCGGACAAACTTTGGGGCTTCTATTCCGACACGTTCGATTGGAAAATCGATGCCAAAAACCCCATGAAGTACGGGATGGCGGAGACCGGCGGTGAAGGAGGTATCAACGGGAGTACTGATGAGCCTCCCCGCGGAATCACCTTCTACATCCAAGTGGAAAACCTTGGCGCCTCTTTGAAGAAGGCGGAATCTCTCGGTGGAAAGAAGGTGATGGATCCCACCTCCGTTCCGGGTATGGGCATCACCATTGCCATGTTCGCCGACCCGGAAGGGAACCGCATCGGCATCCTCACGCCGGAGTCGTCTTAAGAAGAAATATACAAGGGACGAAACCTTCAGCCGGTTTGTCCTGGACCAGTTGGATGGGATGAACGATGTCCACGCCCGTCCCATGTTCGGCGGATTCGGGCTCTACCGGGGAGAAACCTTCTTCGGCCTGATCTCATCCGACGGCCGGCTCTACTTCAAAACCGACGCGGTCACGCGGGGAGAATATGTCGCCCAAGGAATGGGGCCGTTCCGGGCGAGCGAAAGGATGACGCTAAAGAGCTATTACGAAGTGCCCACCGATGCCCTGGAAGACCCGGACCGTCTGGCCGAATAGGCGGAAAAATCCGTGGAAATCCAGTGGCCGCAGGGATACAAATCCGCACGGCCGCGAAACACCAAACGCAAAAAGAAAAAATCCCGATGATCCGGCGACTTCCGAATCATCGGGATTCCCGGCCGGATCATCAAGCCGGCGGATTCGACTTCGGGGGAGACCCCCTTCGGCCTCGACCCCGGTCCGGACTCAGCTCTCCGCCAATAGCCTCTCGATCATCGCCTCCGTCGCCGCGTGATCCCCCTCTCCGATCCGGAAGGAGCGGATGACCCCCTTCTTATCGACGAGGTACCGGGTCGGCCAGTACCGGTTCCGATAGGCCTTCCAGTTCGCGAAGTCGTTATCGAGGCAGACCGGATACTCCACGCCCAGTTTCTTGACCGCGCGGCGGACGTTTTCGAGCTTCTTCTCGTGGCTGAACTCGGGGGCGTGATTGCCGATGATCACCAAACCGCGTTTTGCGTAATTCTTATGCCAGCCCGCCAACTGCGGGATCTCATGGACGCAGTTGATTCACCCGAAGGTCCACATCTCGACCAGGACGACTTCACCCCGAAGCGAGGACCATTCAATGGGGGCTGAGTTGATCCAAGTCTCGCTCCGGATAGGCGGCGCCGGTTGGCCGATCAGAGACTTCGCGGAAATCCGCGCTGGAGCGGGAAAAGGACCAACAAGGCCAAAGAAAGGCCGAGGATTCCGATCAACCATGAGGGCCTTCGCTTCGAAGTCTTCATAACAGCTTCCTCCAAAACGTTCCGACGTTGGACGCTTGACGTTGAACATGGGCTCGAATCCAAACAGTGGCAAGACATTCCAGCACACGGACGTATCTAAGATGTCCGGAATCTGTCTGGAAAATGTAAAATTACGATGAGGGGACGATAAGACTCAGGGGCCTGAGACGGAATCCCCAAAACGCGCGGCCGCGAGGTCCGCCGATGCCGCGTCGTTTCCGTGTGCATGCTCCGCCAACAACTCCTTCAGTTGAACCATGAAGTCGTCCAGATCCTTGAATGACCTGTAAACGGACGCGAAGCGCACGTACGCCACATGGTCCACCTCCCGGAGTTCGGCCATGACCCGCTCGCCGATCACCTCGCTGGGGATCTCTTTCTCCCCCGATTCGAGGATGTACCGTCCGACCCGGTCGACCATCGCCTCTTGCACGTCCGCGCTCACCGGGCGCTTCTCCAGGGCTTTCTGGATTCCGGCCAGGGCTTTGCCGCGGTCGAATGGCTCGCGCCGGCCGTCCTTTTTCACCAGAAGCGGAAAAACCTCTTCCAGACGCTCATACGTCGTGAAGCGTCGCTCGCAGCTCTCACATTCGCGGCGGCGGCGGATGGCGCTGCCGTCCTTGGTCAATCGCGAGTCGATGACCTTCGTTCCCGTCGAGCCGCACGATGGACATTTCATGAAAGAAACCTCCCGTGGAGAGCTCAGGCCGCGGCCGGGCTTCCCGTATAGAGGGGAAACCTTCCGCAAAGCTCCCGGACGCCCTCGCGGATCTTGGCCTGCAAGGCGGTGTTCTCCACGTCGCCCAAAATCTCCGAGATCCACTGGCCGATCCGGCGCATCTCCTCTTCCCGCATTCCCCGGGTCGTCACAGCGGGCGTCCCGATCCGGACCCCGCTGGCCACGAAGGGGGAGCGCTCGTCAAACGGCACGGCGTTCCGGTTCGCCGTGATCCCGGCCGCTTCCAGGGCGTGCTGGGCAGTCTTCCCGTCCACGGGACTCCTGCGCAAATCGACGAGCATGAGATGGTTGTCCGTTCCCCCCGAGATGAGCGGTGTTCCGCTCGAGAGCAGGGCGCCGGCCAGCGCCGCGGCGTTGCGCACGACCTGCCGCTGATAGTCCCGGAACGCCTCCGTCGCCGCCTCTTTGAAAGCCACCGCCTTGGCCGCGATGACGTGCATCAAGGGGCCTCCCTGAAGGTACGGAAAGACTTTCTTGTTCAGCGCCTTCGCGGTCTCCTCATCGTTTGTCAGCACAAACCCGCCGCGCGGTCCGCGCAACGTTTTGTGCGTCGTGGCGGCGACAATGTCGGCATGGGGAACAGGATCGGGGTGAACTCCGGCCGCGATCAGGCCAGCGATGTGGGCCATGTCGACCATGACCTTCGCGCCCACCTCATCGGCGATCTCCCGGAACCGCTCAAACTCGATCGCGCGCGGGTAGGCGCTCGCCCCGACGACGATCATTGCCGGACGGTGTTCCCGCGCCTTGGAGCGAACGTCGTCGAAGTCGATCCGCTCGGTCTTTGGGTCCACGCCGTAGGCGACAACGTTGAACAGGCCCCCGGAAATACTGACGGGACTTCCGTGGGTCAGGTGGCCCCCGTGGGGCAGGTTCATGCCGAGGATGGTGTCGCCCGGACGGATGACGGCCAGGTACCCGGCCGTCACCGCCTGCGTCCCCGAATGGGGCTGAACGTTGGCATGGGCGGCGCCGAACAGGGCCTTGACCCGTTCGCGCGCAAGGGTCTCGGCCGTGTCTACATGCTCACAGCCCCCGTAATACCGGCGTCCGGGCAACCCTTCGGCGTACTTGTTCGTCAGGACCGACCCCTGGGCCTCCATCACCGCCGCGCTGGTGAAGTTCTCCGACGCGATGAGTTCGAGACCTTCTTCCTGCCGGGTCTGCTCAAGGTCGATAACGCGGGCGATTTCCGGATCGATCTCCTCAAGCGTTCGTCTCACGGAGGTCCATTCTCCCTTTCAAGCGCTGCGAGCTGACTGATTTACCGACGGCCTCGGTGAAACCTCAGCACCTTGCCTGCGCCAGCATAAACCATCGGACCGGACCCGTCTCAAACAAACGGACGGCCGATTTGAAATGAAACGCCGGCGTAATCCGCGCGATCCGCCGCCCCTTTATGGCCGGATCACCAACTCCACTCGAATGCCGACAGGGGGCTATCTTCCATGAAGATACTATATACTGCACGCTCTCGGCGTAGCAAGCACAAGACCTATGGGTGAAGGAGAAATCGATGATCCCTTCAAACGGCCGCAATCAGCCTCCTCGAAAGACGAAAGCCGGTCCGGGGTCCCAACCTCCTTTTGGATTCGAAGGCTCCGCTTTTCGGACGGCCTTCGGGTGGGCAGGCGCCGCCGCCACCAAACGGGGGCTTCGCCGCCTGATCCTTCATCTCGACAGCCGGGAACTGGTCGAAGCTGAGTTGAGAAATCTGAATGCCCGGTTGCGCAATCCCCCCAACCCCTTTCTTCGATGGGTCATCGAATCGGTCGGAGATTACTTTGAAGGCAAACCGGTCACGCTGAACTTCGACCTGGACCTCTCGGACCTTTCTCCCTTCTCCCGGCGGGTGACGCGCGTGACCCGGAAGATCGGTTGGGGACGGGTCCGGACGTACGGCCAGGTGGCGGCCGCGGCCGGCTCGCCCGGGGCCGCCCGCGCGGTGGGCGTCGTCATGGCCAAAAACCGGCTTCCCCTCGCCGTTCCGTGACACCGGGTCATCGGATCCCGGGGGGACCTGAGAGGATTTTCGGCGCCCGGCGGCGTCTCGACCAAAGCCCGGATGCTCGGGCTCGAAGGCGTCTGCATCGGGGCGGGTACGGGAGTCAACCGACTCTCGCCCCACCCCTACATTTCAGAGTCTCTGCCATTAAAACCGGTGTAGTGGGGGATCATACCAGATGGCGCTCGCGGAGCCTTGAGCGGGGCCGTCCTCCGAAACCTAACAGGTGCTGAAAAACGATATTGGCATGGGCCATAGAATCTTTTCGAACGCGAATCCATTAAGATTGAGATCGTCGCAGGGGAGGGCCGAGAGTCGGTTGACCCTGCGCCCTCCCGCTTCTTAATCACGACAGGAACCCGGAAGGGACTCCGCTATCGGTTGCGGTGCTCGAGAAACGACACCGGCATATTTCCCGGTAGCGGTTTTTCAGAAATCCGCTAAGTCCGGCGGCGATTCGCCGGCGGTTTTCCATCCCCGAAGGAGCGGACAACATGGAGGTTTCACGGGACCGGGCGTCCGGCCGGCCTATCACCCACCTGATTCTGAGCTTTCCCGGGATCCTTTACGACGACGTGCGCGTCGCGTTCTCGATCACGAACAAGGTCCTGGCCCTGCACGGCCAGAGCGAGATCACGTTCGAGCGCTTTCGCGAGGTTGCGGAGGGGACGCTGGACGAGTTCATCATCCCGGAATTCATGCCGGGTTACGACCGGGAGGTGCTGCGGGCGGAGCTGGTCCACGCCACGAAGGGCGAGCCGAAGGGGGAGCTGTGCGAGGGCGCCGCCGAGGTGCTCGAAGAATTGCATCAGGACGGCGTGACCTGCTCCATCGTTACATCGAAAGGAGGAGAATTCGTCCGCGCGGAGATCGAGCGTCTGGGGCTGGGAAAATATTTCTCCCAATCCCGCGTTTCTCTCGCGGCGCGAGAGTGGACGACGGTCTTCAATCCCGACCACATCGGCAGAACAAAGGCCCACGGGATTCTGCACATCCTGTCCGAGAACAACATTCCCGTCGAGACTTGCGCGTACGCGGGGCACATGGAAAAAGACATTCGAGAGGCCCAAAAGACGGGCGTCATGACGATCGCCGTCGATTGGCCGATGAGCTACAACAGTGAAGTGCGGCTTTCCAGAGCGGAGCCGGACGTCCTGGTCCGGCATTTCCGGGAGGCACCCGAAGCGCTCCGGTCTTTGTCCGCGGCCCGCTGAAATCAAGGCGCGGTTCCCGGAAGCTCATGTAACGTCTCAAAAATAAGTTGACCCTTCACGAATTGCGGGGACGGCGGGCAAGATGCCCGCCCTACCTGTTTGAAGATCCCGGCTTTCCGTCCACCGGTAGGCCGGGCATCTTGCCCGGCCCGAAAGGACAGTTCGAGTCTCGATAATAAGTAATGCGATTTTCAAGACACTGCACCAGGAAACGTTCCACACGGCGAATGGCTGAAGATCATACAGCCCGGGAGTTCCCCAGAATTTTTCATCGCTGAGGAGGTGACGCATGGAGACTGTCCGCATTCGGGACGAATCCGAATTTCCCGAAGAGACGCGAAAGCAGTTCCATCACGTCAAGGAGTTCTTCAACATCGATTTCGTCCCGAAGATGGTTCGTGTCCTAAGCCACTATCCGGAGTTCCGGGCCGGCCAGGGGCGGTGTACCCGGCGGGCGCTCTCCCCGGGCGTACTCCCCCGGACGACGAAGGAGCTGATCGCCTCGGCGGTCAGCGCCATCAACGTCTGCCCCTACTGAACGGCCTCGCACACCGCTGCCGGGAAGCAGCAAGGCCTGAAGGACGACGACATCTGGTACGAGCTGGCCTATACGGTCGGGACTGTCCATGGGATCAACGCCGTGGCGGACGGCACGTGGGTCCCCCTGCCCTTCAATGACCCCGGAGTCCGCAAGCCCCTCGTTCACCTGGTGGATGAGGCCAAGGCCGCCGGGAAGGTCAAAGAGGTCTTCGACGATATCAAGGGCTTCTACGAAATGGATTTCGTCCCGGGGGTCTACCGCGTGATGGCGAACGACCCCGGCTACCTTGGCGACCACTGGACGTACGTGAAGACCGCGTTCACGCACCGAAAGCTCGACCGCCTCACCAAGGAAATCCTGGCGCTCGCCGCGTCCATGACCGCCAAGTCGGATTACGGGATCGACTTCCACATGCGGGAGGTCCGCCGGCTGGGGCTGAGCGAGAAGGGGATCCTGGAGGTGGTCTTTCTCGTCAAGCACTTCTGCGTGGACAACAAGATCTCCCGGGTTCTCCTTCTGGACTCTGATTTCGACGATTTGCTTTGAGGGGAGAAGAGGGAACAGGTGTCAAAGCGGCCGTTCGGCGCATGGCCCTCCGGTCTGAGGTGGTCGGTCCGCCACCCCTTTCGTCGCTGGTTGGGCGAAAAATCCCGCCTACCCCCGAACCAGCCGCATGTTCGCGCCCAGCTCTTTCATCAGGTCGGGGAAGGTGGGGAAGGTCACGTTGACGGCCTCGGCGTTGGTGATGTGCGTCAGGCCCTGCGCCCGCAGGCCCGCGACGGCCAGTGCCATGACGACGCGGTGGTCCCCGGCGCCGTCCACGACCGTGCCGTGGAGAACGCTCCGCCGGATCACCAGCCCGTCGGGCAGCTCCTCGATGTCCGCGCCCATGCGCCGGAGGCTCTCGGCCATGACCGAAATGCGGTCGGTTTCCTTGATGCGGGCGTGCGCGACGTTCTTCAGGACGGTCTCCCCCCAGGCGAAGCATCCTACGACGGCGAGGGCGGGTAAGGCGTCGGGCGTGTCGCTCAGGTCCAGCTCCCTTCCCTGAAGGTTCGCGCCCCGGACCCGAACGCCCTTGTGGGTAACGTCGACGTCCGCGCCCATCTCGATCAGAAACTTCACGACCTCCTTGTCGCCCTGGGTGTCGTTCATATCCAGGCCATGGAGCATGATCCCCGAGTTCGTGATGGCCGCCGCGCACAGAAAAAACGTCGCCGATGAGAAGTCCGCCGGGACCACCTCCCGGAAGGGGAGATACGAGCGGCCCCCGGGAATGGTGAAGGTCTCATAGTTGTCGTTCTTCGGCATGACCTCCTGCTTCTCCAGCCAGCGCAGGGTCATGTCTATGTACGGCCGTTCCCGCAATCCGGAAACGTGGACGATGGTGTCCTCGGGGGCCAGCGGACAGTTGATCAAAAGGCTCGTGAGGAACTGGGAGGTGACACCCTCCACCGTGGTCTCCCCCCCCTTCATCGGGCCGCCGATGACGACCGGCAGGCAGCCGTTTCCCCTGGTGCTGAACGCCTCCGCTCCCAGGTCGGTCAGGGCGCTCAACAGAGACTCCATCGGACGCCCGCGGGTCTGCTCATCGCCCGTGATGACGGAGTAGCCCCGGCACAGCGCCGCCGAGCCCATCCCGATCCGGCAGGCCGTCCCCGAGTTGGCCACGTCGATGACGTCTTCCGGCGCCGCCGGCCGATCCCCCGCCCCCTCTACGATCCACCGACCCTCTTCCTTGTGGATCTTCGCGCCCAACGCCCGGTAGAGCCGGACCGCTGATTCGGCGTCTTCCGACTCCAGCGGGTTCAGGATCTCAGAGGTGCCGTCCGCCAGCGCGGCCAGGGCCACGGCGCGGATGGTGTGCGACTTGCTGGGCGGAATGGCCACCGTCCCCATGAGGTTCGATTTCGACACCTCCAACCTCATCTCAGACCGCCCTTCCCTCGGCCCCGCCCCGCTCGCCGAAGCGGCGCAGCCAGTGATCCAGCAGGACGATGCACAGCATGGCCTCCGCGACCACCACCGCGCGCGGGCAGACGCAGGGATCGTGCCGCCCCTCGACGCGGATCGTCCTGGGCTCGAGATTTACGTCCACCGTCTCCTGCTCCCTCAGGATGGAGGAGGCCGGCTTGACGGCGATGCGGACGACGATGTCCTGCCCCGAGGAGATCCCCCCCAGGACGCCCCCGGCCGAGTTGGACCGAAAGCCGAGCTTGCCGCCGTCGTTGAACATCGAGTCGTTGTGCTGAAAGCCCGTCATCGAGGCGGCGCGAAACCCGGCGCCGATCTCCACGCCCTTGACGGCGTGGATGCTCATCATCGCTTTCGCCAGATCGGCGTCCAGCTTGTCGAAGACCGGACGCCCCAACCCCGGCGGGACGCCCGTTGCGCGCACTTCGATGATCCCGCCGAGGGAATCGCCGCCCCGCCGGGCGGCGGCGATCACCTCGACCATCCGCGCCGAGGTCTCCTCGTCCGGGCACCGGACGATGCTCCGATACACCGCCGCGCGGTCCGGGGAAGCGGTTTCTTCCGGGGGGTCCCAGACAATCTCTCCGATCCGGCGGACGAAGGCCGTGGTGCGGACGCCCCGCAAGCCCAGATACCGGCGCGCGATGGACCCGGCCGCGACCCGGGCGGCCGTCTCGCGGGCGCTCGACCGGCCGCCGCCCCGGTGGTCCCGCAGGCCGTACTTGGCGAGATAGGTGTAGTCGGCGTGGCCCGGGCGGAAGAGGTCCCGAATCTCGTCGTATTTCGAGGAATCGGCGTCTTCGTTCTGGAACACCATCGAGATCGGGGCGCCCGTGGTCTTTCCCTCGAACAGCCCGGAAAGAATCTCGACCCGGTCGCTTTCTTTCCGCTGGGTGGTCACCCGGCTCTGTCCCGGCCGGCGCAGGTCGAGGTCGGGCTGGATGTCGGACGCGGAGAGCTCCACTCCGGGCGGACATCCGTCCACCACGGCCCCCAGGCCCGGGCCGTGCGACTCGCCCCAGGTCGTTACCCGATACCGCTCACCGAACGTGCTTCCACTCAATCACACCTCCCCGCCGGCTGGTTCGCCCGGCCTGACCGGTCGCCCGCTCGGCGCTTTCTCGGGGCGCGCCCTGAACCGGGCGACAACCTCCGCCGCGATCGCCTCGGGGCGTCCATCCGCATCCACCCGAATGTCCGCGATCCGCTCATACACCGGTCCGCGCTCTTCGAGGCTCCTTCGAAAATCCGCCCGCGGGTCCGCCGGGTCCAGGTAGACCGGCGGCCCTTGCCAGTTCATCCGCTCCCAGAGGATTTCCTCCGGGAGATCCAGATAGACGATGAATCCCGACCCCTCGAGCGATCCCTCGGCCGCGAGCCGGACGGGCGTCCCGCCTCCCAGCGCCACCACGCGATCCCCGTCCCCGTCGCGAAGACAGCGCTCCAGAGCCTCCCGCTCCAGGTCCCGGAAGTATTCTTCCCCCCGCTCCCGGTAGATTTCCCGAAAGGTCTTTCGTTCGCCCGTCCGTTCGCGGTGGACATCCTCCAGAACTTTGTCCGAATCCCGAAAGGACGCCCCGAGAGACCGGGCCGCGAGCCTGCCGACGGTGGACTTGCCGCACGCCTTCGGGCCCACCAGGATCAGGTTCACCATTCCCTCTCCGAAGCGGAACAGGAAGAGATCTTCTTCCGCGACAGATCCCCTCCGCGCCGCGCCAGGGATTCCGCGATGCGCCCCAACACAACCGAGACGCAGCCCCGCCCGTCCGAGTCCGGAACGTCCACCCACTGGATCCCGGGCATCCCGCGGAACCAGACCATCTGACGCTTCGAAAACCGCCGGGTCTCCCGCTGGATGGTCTCGACGGCTTCCTCCAATCCCATCCCGCCCTCCAGGACCTTCCACAACGTAGCATAGCCGAGCGCCCGAAACGCCGGAAGGTCCGGTGAATATCCCTTCCCGCGCAGGCCGCGGACCTCCGCCATCCATCCCGCCCGCATCATCGAGCTCACGCGGCCGTCGATTCGGTCATAGAGCGCCTCACGCCTCCAGCGCAGACAAAGGAGCAAAGGATCCGGGAACGGCGAAGGCCCCCGCGCGTGTTCGGCCCGAAGACGGGAGATGGGAACGCCGCTCCTCTCGTATACCTCCAGGGCGCGGATGATCCGTTTCAGATCCCTCAATCCCACTTCGGCGGCGGTCTCGGGGTCCACCCCGGACAGGCGCTGGTGAAGCCGCTCGACGCCTCCCGATTCGGCTTCCAAGCGGAGCCGATCCCGCAGGGCCGGATCGGCCTCCGGGCCGGGAAAGATCCACCCCAGAACGGCCCGCAAATAAAGCCCGCTGCCGCCCACCAACAGAGGAATCCGGCCTCGCACGCGGATCCCCTCGATGACCGTCCGGGCCTCGTGGCCGAATCGCACGGCCGTATAAGGTTCATCCGGATCCGCCAGGTCGATCATGTGATGGGGCGGATCCCGGCGCCGCTCCCGGCTCGGCTTCGCCGTCCCGATGTCCATCCCCCGGTACACCTTCATCGAATCCACCGACACGATCTCAACCGGAAACTCCCGCGCCAGCGCGAGGGCCATGTCATGCTTTCCCGACGCGGTGGCGCCCAGGACGGCGACCAGGGGGGGCTCCGGTTTTTCGGGCATCACGATGGATCGCTTCAGTGGATGGATGTTAGCCTGAATTTCTCACAAAAGGGAGAGAGTAGCTTTCCTTCATCCGGCTAACTCGTTTTGCAAGAACCACTTGTCGAAAGAGATGAGAGGGCTCGGCTTGGACATCCTGCGATTCCCGGAGTTGCCAGATTCAATAGCGGTGTAGCGCGGAGGCTGAAACTTAGGGTTTGCGACCCTCTCCGCGCTACACCGCTCTCGCGAATGGGTGGACCCACTCTTGGACATCGCCCCCCCTCCCCCCCCGCCACCCCTTGGGTCAATGGTTGGTGAGAAATCCGGGATAGACTTTCGGAGGGCCGTGCGCCAGAGAGGTTGTCACGAGCACGACCCGCTCCACCCGCAACTTGGCCGGCGCGCAAGCGCCCCCGCCCTCACCGGTCCGGAGACCGACCCCTGGACCGGCCAAGGCGAATCGGAGAGAGAAGAATCACGATGAATGCCAAACGGGCCAATCGGAATCTATGCGTCTTCGGACGCGTCGCCCGCAACCGGGCCGATGGGCCGCGGATTCGGGCTAACGGAACGAATTCCGCGGCGGATCAATCCGGAACCGCCGCCGTGTCGCGCTCCAAGGTCTCGAAGACGACGTTGACCAATTCGCGCAGATCTTTTCCGGCCTTGAAGAACGGCACCTTCTTCGCCGGGATCTGGACCGTCGTTCCTGTCTTCGGATTCCGCCCGTTGCGGGGCTCCCGGTGACGAACCCGGAAACTGCCGAACCCCCTCAACTCGACCTTATCGCTCTGGCGAAGCGCATCGACCACGCAACCGAAGACGATATTCACAATTCTCTCGGTTTCTTTCTTCGTCAAATCTATCTGTTCAGCAACTTGTTCCACCAACTCCGCCTTCGTCATACCGATTAACCTCCCGACTCCCCATGTCTCGCTCCCCCGCGGCGACCGCAATCTCGGGACTCCCCACTCCCACCCGAGTCCGGGCCTCCACCCGACTAATACGTCCAGATATACTGAAGCCCCCGCGCGACGGGGAGGGCGTCCGAAACCCATCCCGCCGGCCGGATGCTTCGCAACAAGCGCTCGATCCATCCCCGAAGGCGACGTCGCTCTTCGTGCACCCGGGGACGCCCTCTGAAGCCGGCCATCCGGCCGGCTTCGCGGATTGCATCCTCCAGCGTCCCGATCTCATCGATCAAGCCCAGCCCCTTGGCGCGCTCGCCCGTGAAGATCCTCCCGTCGGCGATCTTTCTCACCGCCTCCATCGGCATCTTCCTTCCCACAGAAACCGCCCGGACGAACTGCGTGTACGCATCGTCAATGACCTGCTTGAGGATCGCCCGGTCCCCGGCGGACATCGGACGCAAGGGCGAGCCGACGTCCTTATGCACCCCACTCTTCACCACCTCGATCTTCAGCCCCACTTTCTTCAGAAGGCCCTCGATGTTCCCCACCTGAAGGATCACGCCGATGCTTCCCGTGATGGTTCCAGCGTTTGCGTAGATCTTGTCCGATGCCAGGGCGACGTAGTATCCGCCTGAGGCGCCGACCCCTTCCATCGATGTCAGGACTACTTTCCCCCCCTCCCGGAACCGAAGGAGCGCGTGGTAGATCTCCTGCGAGGCGGCCACCCCCCCTCCAGGGCTGTTCACCTGAACGACCAAGGCCCGGATGGCGGGATCCTCCCCGTACCGCTCGATCAGGCGGACAACCCGGCCGCCCGTCAGGATCGGCCCTTCGATCCGAATCAAGGCCACCTTCTTCGCCAACCGGCTCCCGGTGTTTTCACCGAAGAGAAATATTGTCAGGCCCACCGCCAGGAGGAGGAGGACTCCGGTCCAGATGACCGTCCGGCCCCCGCGCCGGCGCTTCTTCCGACGGGCTGGAGCTTCCATCGAGCACATCCTCCGCTGAGGAAAAGGACCGCCTAGGAGACCGGCTCCTCTTCGGATGCTTCGGGCGGTTCGCCCGCGGGCTCGTCCGCCTCCCCGGCGTCTTCCGTCACCTCGACGCCTTCGTCGGAATCGGCCTCCGCTTCGGCCTCCGCTTCGGCCTCCATCGCCATCTGAGGGTCATCGCCTCCGATGTCCTCGGCTTCTTCCGGTTTGGCTTCATCCGGGACGGCGGTGGTGTCCTCCTGGGCGACACCGCTGGCTTCCGCTTCCAGACGCTGCGCTCTTCGCTCCTTCCATTCCTCCGGTTCGCCGTGCTCGTCCATATACGCCCTGAGGCTGAGGCCGAGCTTGCGCTCCTCCTTGTCGATTTTGATGATCTTGACCATGTACTCTTCGCCCACGGCCACGATGTCCTCAGAACGCTCGACCTTCCCTTCGGCCAGCTCGGAGATGTGAATCAAACCTTCCAGCCCGTCCTCGAGGGCGGCGAAAGCGCCGAAATTGACCACCTTGACGATGCTCGCGGGAACGTTGTTGCCGACCTGGTGGTGATCATCGATGTTGTCCCAGGGGTTCTCGCCCGCCTGCTTCAGACCGAGAGAGAGCCTTTCGTTCTCGATGTCGATGTTCAGGACAACCGCTTCCACCTCCTGGCCCTTCTTCAGGATTTCCGAAGGGTGTCTGATCCGCTGGGTCCAGGACATGTCGGAGATGTGAATCAGACCGTCAATGCCCTCCTCCAGGGCCAGGAACGCCCCGAAATCGGTCATGTTGCGGACCCGCCCTTGGACCGTGGCCCCGATCGGATACCGGTCTTGAATCTTAAGCCAGGGGTTCTCTCCCGTCTGCTTCATGCCCAGGGAAATTCGCTTGTTGTCCTTATCCACGTTGAGGACAACGGCCTCCACGGTATTGCCCACCGTCACGATCTTCGAGGGATGACGCATCCGCCTCGACCAGGTCATCTCCGACACGTGGACGAGACCTTCCACCCCCTCTTCCAACTCGATGAAGGCGCCATAATCGGCGATACTGACCACCCGTCCATTGATTTGGGTTCCGGCGGGAAATTTGGTGTCGACATCCTCCCAGGGGTCGTGCGTAATCTGCTTGTGGCCGAGACTCACCCGCTCCCGCTCCCGGTCGAACTTCAAGATCATCACCTTCACCGTGTCGCCGATCTTGAACATCTCGGAAGGATGCCCCACCCGGCCCCAGGACATGTCGGTGATGTGAAGCAGACCGTCCAATCCGCCGAGATCGATGAAAGCCCCGTAGTCGGTGATGTTCTTGACCACACCCTCGACCATCTGACCCTCTTCCAGGGTCTCCAGGGTTTTCGTCTTCTGCGTCGCCCGCTCCTCTTCCAGCAGCACGCGGCGAGAAAGGACGATATTTCCCCGGTTCCGGTTCAATTTGATGATTCGCATCTCAAGCGATTGGCCGAGATACTGATCCAGGTTCCGGGCGGGACGAAGGTCCACCTGGGAGCCCGGCAGAAAGGCCCGCACGCCCACATCCACGGTCAGCCCGCCCTTGATCCGGGCGATGACCGTTCCGGTCACCATCTCGTTCTGGTCGTAAGCCTCGCTGATCTTGTCCCAGATCTTAATGCGGTTGGCCTTTTCCTTGGAAAGAACGATCTGGCCTTCGTTGTCCTCCTTCGTCTCGAGGAAGACGTCCACCTCGTCCCCGACCTTCATGTCCCGACCATGGTTGGGGAACTCACTCAGGGAAATCGACCCCTCGGATTTATAGCCTACGTCCACCAGCACGTGGTCCCGATCCAGCGCAAGCACTGTCCCCTTAATGACCTGCCCCTCTTTGATCGTCTCCAGGGACGCCTCATAGATCTTCGCGAGGGTCTCCTCATCGGGGGAGTCCAGGTCGTCGGGGATTTCCGGCATCTGAACCCGCGGCGCGGTATCCTCGGACGCGGCGGCCGGGTCGTCTTCCGGTGTTTCATCGGCCGGTTCAGTCTCGGCTACGGAATCGCCGGACTCTCCGGATTCAACGGCCGGGGGGACCTTTTCATCGTTCGCTTCGGCAACCAGTGTGGATTCAGAAGGAGAAGGGTCCGTCGCCGTCTCTTCCCCATCCGCCGCATCAGTTGGTGATTTCTCCAAATCTTCTGACATGCTCGTTCTCTTCCCCCGGGGGTGGATGGACCCGAACGTAAACCGCTGACACGCATGGGGGGTTCCCGCACCAGCGGAGACCGGCCCCTCCATGGGGCCGTCCCGTATTGACGGCTCTTACATCCGGGCGGATAAGCGCTGAAGTGTTATATCTACCATATTTTCAACAACTTCTTCAATATTCATTTGTGTCGTGTCGATGCGCGCGGCGTCCTCGGCCTGAACCAGCGGCGCCGCCTCACGGGTTCGATCCCGCTCATCGCGCGCCTGGATCTCCCGCTCCAATGATTTCAGGTCCGGCTTCAGGCCCAGCCGCCGCATCTCGAGCCAGCGGCGTTTCGCCCGCTCACCGGCATCGGCGGTGATAAAAAATTTCACCGCCGCCTCGGGGAAGACCACCGTTCCCACGTCCCGGCCTTCCATCACAAGGCCGGGCGGCGTCGCCTGACGACGCTGAAGGTCCAACAGCGCATCCCGCACCGCCGACCGGGCCGAGATGATGGACGCCTCCCGGCCGATCTCCTCGCCCTTCAACTCCCGCGTCAACTCACGGCCGTTGACCCAAACCCGCCAATCGTCTCCGGTTTCGCCGGTCTTCCTGAATTCCAGAACCAGATCTCGGCACAAAGCCGTCAAGGCTTCATCCGAGCCTTCCCGGCCCACGCCCGATTTCCCGGCGGACCAAGCAAGCGCCCGGTAGAGGGCACCCGTGTCATAGTATCGATACTCCAGACGAAGCGACAAGCGGCGGCTGACGGTGCTCTTTCCGGCGCCAGCCGGGCCGTCCACCGCAACGACCGGGGCTTCCTCACCCATCGGACCGCCCCCCCCCTGTCGATCGGGCCTCGTCGTCCGCGCCTGCCCGCGAGGAGCCGGAGGGAGGCCGCGTTGCGCCCTTTTCCGACGCGATGAGGGCGTCCCTTCGCGCCTTGGCCCGGCTGAACGCCTCCCTGAGACCTTCGCCGTCGCGCCGGTCGATCAGGTCTTTCGTTTCACGCAGCGTCTCTTCATACCGCGAAATCCATTCAAGAATCGCCCGACGGTTCGACAGGCAGATATCTCTCCACATCCCCGGATCGCTTGACGCAATCCGCGAGAAATCGCGGAATCCCCCGCCCACAAACCCCTCCAAAACATCTTCGGGCAGGGCGTTCATGGCCGAATACGCCAGAACGTGGGGGAGGTGGCTGACCGCGCCGAGGACTTCGTCGTGCCGATCGGGGTCCATCAAAATGACGCCGGCGCCCAACGCTTCCCACATGGCCTTGGAGGCCTCGACCGCCCACGCCGCTGTGTTCGGGGTCGGTGTGAGGACGCACCGCGCGTTTCGGAACAGACCTTCGAACGAAGCGGCCACACCCGAATTCTCCGTACCCGCGATGGGGTGGCCGCCGACAAACCCGACGCCTTCGGGGACGCGCCCCTCGACCGCACGCACATAAGCCCCCTTGACGCTTCCCATGTCGGTCACCAGCGCCCCTTCCGGACATCGGGGAAGGATCCGCAAGGTGAGTTCCGCAGCCGCGGCCATGGGGACGGAAATCACGACCAGGTCCGCGCCCTGAACGGCTTTTTCCGGGTCGGGCTCTCCCCGGTCGATCACTCCCAGGTCCCGGGCCTTGGACAGGGTTTCAGTCGTTCGGCTGCACCCGACAATCTCGTCCACCCCATCGATCGCCCGGAGATCCCGGGCAAAACATCCGCCCATGAGGCCCACGCCCAGAAGGGCGAGCCTGTTGAAACGGCGCGGTCTTTCGGGATGCGACGGATCAGGCATTTTCCGGCATTCGGGAGAAAGAGAGTGAGAGCGCGTCAGCGGTCCAGGACGCGTGCAAGGGCCTCGATGAACCGCTCGTTCTCATCGGGCAGACCGACGGTGACGCGGACGTGAGCGGGCAGGCCGTACCCCTTGACCGGCCGGACGATGACGCCTTCTTTCAGGAGTTTTTCGAACACCTCGACCCCGTCGCCCACTTCGACGAGGAGGAAATTGGCTTGACTGGGCACGTAGGGGATTCCCATTTCGCCCAGACGGCCGTAGAGGAACTCGAGGCCAGCGGCGTTGAGCCGGACTGATTCTTCGATGTGATTAACATCCTTTAAGGCCGCCAGGGCAGCCGCGAGCGCCAGGCTGTTGACATTGAAGGGCTCCCTCAGCTTTTCCACTACCTTGACGGAATCCGGGTGACCCGCGCCAAACCCCACGCGGATCCCCGCCAGGCCATAGGCCTTGGAAAAAGTCCTCAGGACAAAGAGGTTGGGGAAATCCGCAATGAACCGGAACCCGTCGGAGTAGCCGGACATCGTCGGATAGTGCGCATAGGCTTCATCCAAGACGACGGTGACGCGGGCGGGGACGCTCGCCAGGAATGCGCCCAGCCGCTTCTCGTCCACGGCCGTTCCCGTGGGATTGTTGGGGTTGGCCAGAAACACCATTTTGGTGCGAGGGGTGATCCGCTCGGCCATTCCCTCGAGATCGTTGGCGAAGTCCTTCAGGGGAACGACAATACGCTCTGCCTCACAGAGCTGGGGGACGATGTGGAACACGATAAAGGTGGCGTCCCCCATGACGGCTTGGTCCCCCGGGTCCAGAAATGCCTTGCCGATGTTTTCCAACACCTCGTTCGTGCCGTTGCCCAGCGTGAAATTCTCGGGTGGAAGCCCGAACCGGTCCGCCAGGGCCCGCTTGAGGTGATAACCGCCGCCGTCGGGGTATCGGTTCAGTCCCTCCAGCTCGCCCCTGATGGCCTTCAACGCCTCTGGAGACGGCCCCAGGGGGTTCTCGTTGGACGCCAGTTTGAC
>CAYRGS010000023.1:0-1821 GCA_964423875.1 uncultured bacterium | reverse complement strand
GAGCTCCCGCTCGACTTCGCCGATGGGCTTTCCGACGTCGTAGAAGATGATGTCCCGAGTCTTGGCCGCGGCAATCGGAGCGCTCACGAATCGGCCCTCTGATAAGAGCCCAGGTGCTTGAAAAAACGGGAAGATTTCTTGAATTCCCGAAGCGCCCGTTTGACGGGCGCTTCGTCGATATGCCCTTCCAGGTCAACGTAGAAAATGTACTCCCAGGGCTTTTCCCGGCCGGGGCGCGATTCGATCTTCATCAGGTTGATCCGGTGCTTTGAAAACGGTTCGAGCATCCGCACAAGGGCGCCGACTTCGTGCCGCACTGAGAAAGCGATGGATGTTTTGTCCCGGCCCGTGCGGGCGGCCGGCTCGCGGCCCAGGACAAGAAACCGCGTGATGTTCTGCCCGGCCCCCGAGCTTCCGTCAATCTTGGACGCCAGGATCGACAGGCCGTACCGCCTCGCCGCCCAGGTGGACGCGATCGCGGCCGCCTGCTTGGATCGCCGGGCCCGGGCGGCCCCATCGGCCGTACTGGAGGTTTCCCGCAGCTTCACCTTGGGAAGATGGGTCGTCAGCCAAGGCCGGCACTGGCCAAAGGCCTGGGGATGCGAGAAGACTTCTTTCACCTGCGTCAAGGATTCCCCGCGCGACAACAGATAATGATCGATAGGGATCACTATCTCCCCGACAATCTCCAGGGCGGCTTCGAGCAGAAGATCCAGCGTGTGGCTGACAATGCCTTCGATCGTGTTCTCCGCCGGCACAACCCCATTCAACGCCCCGCCGGTCTCCACCCGGTGAAAAATTTCGTCGAGACCGTCACAAGGTTCAAAATCCCAGGAGTCGTCGAACCGGGCCAGGGTGGCCTGATGCGCAAACGTGCCTTCCGGCCCGAGAAAAGCGACCGAGCGCTCCGCGACGATGGAGGCAGCGCCGTGATCGATCTCCTCGAAGACTCTCCTGGCAACCCGCTCGGGCAATACTCCGCGATGATTTGTGAGGGCGCGCTGTCCAAGCTGATTGAGATCCCGAGGCAGCTCTTCAGCCGAAACGGTCCGCAGGATGGCCGCGCGCTTCTCCAGCAGCTTCAAGAGGGATGCGTCCACCACGGCAACCCGATCTTTCCAGTCTTTGACGCGCTTCCCCACCCCGATCCCCTTCCCTTCAGGACCAAACCAAACACTCTATCTAATTCAAAATCCGTAAGTTTCAAGTATGCCGCGCGGGGATACGCGCGTGGGACGGTCCATGGGTCAAGGCGCAGCCCGGTCCTTCCCCACCACCAGGATGATGTCGTAAACGGAGCGCCATTTCAGGGGGCGCAGGAGAAGACGGCCCGGGATTGCGCCAGCCACCTGCTCGGCGCGCCGCTCGGAATCCTTTTTGTAATAAAGGACCGTCCGTTTCCATAGCCCTTTATCACTCTTGCCGATCCGCGCGATCCGAAACCCCTTCGAGGTCAAAAGGGTCTTCACCCGGCGCGCATTGGACATATCGCCGCTGCCATCCAAAATCTGAATGCGCTCCGGGGCGGACGCCGTTTTCGCCGAGGAGCCATTTCCCGCTTTGGCGAACCGCGACGCCTCGGCCGCCGAGGGGCGCTCTCCCCAGCCCTCCTTCTTCAAGGCGGGATTCATCACGAAAAGCTCCCGGCTGAAGAGCGGTTTTTCCCGCGGCGCCGCCCGCGGCTTCGGTTTTCGCCGTTTTGGCCCGACCATGAGAGGGGAAGACGCCGGAAACCCCGGCGGCGCCTTCGGCGGCGGCCAACCATCGGGCGAAACCCGGGGGGGCGGCGGGAGCGGACCGGTCTTCGGCGAAGCGGCCTCC
>CAYRGS010000022.1:0-38246 GCA_964423875.1 uncultured bacterium | reverse complement strand
GGGGCCTCAGGATGTCCCGATTCAACTTTGCCCGGACGACAGAGACCTTGCGATTTTTTCGCCGGGTGCTATCGTGAATGGTTGGGAACAACGGCGGTTATAGCACGCGTCTACCAGGCCATCAACCGTATCTTCGGGCGATTTTCGCGTTCGTCCGGGAGCGGAGAGAGAAATCACTTTGGGAGACATGAAAATCAGGCCACGGCCGCCTTTTTGGCGCTCCATCAGTGTGGCCTTTGTTTTGCTTATTTCGGGATGCGGGGGAGGGGGGGACGATCCCAATGTGATTTCCGGAGAGATCCGGGTTGCGCCGGAATTGGCTTCGGAGGTCCCGCGGAACCCTCTGCTCATCATCCAGGCCCGCGAGACAGTTTCGGGGGCCAAGTCCGGCGGACAGGCCCCCCTGGTGGCCGAGCAGCGGGTCCGGAACCCGAAATTCCCCTTGAGATATTTCCTTGGTAAGCTCGATGTGAAGTCAGGGCGCGGCGGTCTTTCCGGGTCTCTGGTGATCTCGGCCCGGATCATTGGGGATGAGCTGAGCGGGGATACGGCGAAGCCCGTCGCGTTGGAGGGAAGATCGAAGGGCGGCGCCCGGGGAGGGGTGCGAGGCGTGGACATTTTGATTCAAAAGAAAGTCCCGATCCGGTTTGCCCGAAAATCGAGGAGGACGAGGGGGAGCGGAAGCGATGCGAGGTCCGCCCGGTTGAAGCGGCCGGTCCCCGCCGGGACGAAGGTCTCCTCCGGGATGAGGGCCGCCTCCGCCAAGTCCATCTCGGGCGAGATCACCGTTGCCCCGGCGCTCGGGCCGCCGCCCAAGGGCGGGGTCGTCTTCATCGTCGTCCGTCCCGCGGGCCAGTCGGGTGGTCCGCCGCTGGCCGTCAAGCGGGTGGCCAACACGGGTTTCCCGATGCGCTACCGGGTGTCCGAGGGGGACGTGATGATTCAGGGGATGTTGTTCCAGGGGAGCGTAAGCGTGAAGGTCCGCTTGGACGGGGACGGCCGCGTAGGCGTTCAGCCCGGGGACCTGGAAGGAAGCGGCGCGAAACCGGTTCCCGTGGGGTCGGCCGGGGTGGATATTGTTCTGGACAAGCGGCATTAGGCAGGGGGGGGAGGGGGGGATTGGCTCCTGCACCCGTCCTTCGTGATTCGGAGGTCCCCCCTTGTCGGGTCGATCCGTGGGTGGTATATTTCTTCATGGTTTTCCGCCGATTCAGCGGGTCCGTCGGGTGTTCGCGACGGATGACCCGTAGGGTGGGCGGGTTCTTGGCTTGGTTTCGATTTCAGGCGCCGAAGTGGCGGAATTGGTAGACGCGCTAGGTTCAGGGTCTAGTGGGGGAAACCTCGTGGGAGTTCGAGTCTCCCCTTCGGCACCATAAAATTCAAGCGTTTACAGGATGGGCGCGATCCGCTGGGATCGTGCCCATCTCGTTTGTGCCTATTTTCTGGCCTGTTTGCTTAGACTTATCAAGCGTTGCAAGCCCGGCTGAAAGATGTTCCGGGCTGAGGTGGGCGTACCTCTGGGTAGTTTCGAGCGTGGAGAACGCTTCCTCGTCCGGCAAATCCGGCATCATTGACGAGGTCTCATGGAGAGAGAAATGACGAGCGTAGTGAAATCCGCGCAGGTGGACCCGATGGACGTCGCCGTCCTTCAGCACAAGATCCTCTACACCTGCGACTTGATGGGAGACGTCCTCAAATACTCCGGGCAGTGCTTTATCTTGATGGAGTGCAACGATTTCTCGCCGGGCGTGTTCGACGCCGAAGGGCGGCTTTTGTCAGTCAGGTCCTGGCTGCCCTTGCATGTGGCCGTCGCCAAAGAGCAGGTGTCGCCCCTGGTCGAGCGGTTCGCGGGAAACATCCACCCGGGGGACGTCTTCTTGGCCAACGACCCTTACCTGGCCTCGGGCTCCCATCTGCCCGACTGGACCATCATCCGGCCTGTGTTCGACGAAGACGAACTCATGTTCTTCACCCTCCTCAAAGGGCACATGCAGGACACCGGCGGCGCGTTTCCGGGCGGTTATTACCCCGGCGCGTATGACCTTCACAGCGAAGGCCTCCGGATCGATTACGTGAAGATCTACGAGCGGGGCGAAAAACAGCCCGTCTACGATTTCATCCTGAACAATGTGCGCTGGCCCGATATCGTCGCGATGGACAACCTGGCGATGATGGGCGCCACCAAGCGCGGCGAGGAGTCCCTCGTCGGGCTCTGTCAAAAGATGGGCCGGGAGACGGTCCGCGCCTGCGTTCAGACCCTCCTGAACTCTTCCGAGCAGGCCATGCGGCGCGAGATTTCAGGGATTCCCGATGGGACCTATTACGGCGAGGATGCCTGCGACTGGGACGGAACGACGGACCGGCCGGTTTGGGTGAGGGTGAATCTCACCATCAGGGGGGACGAAATGGAGGTGGACTGGTCCGAGTCCGACAAGCAGGTGGACTTCATCAACACGCCCACGGCCGTCACGCACGCCTGCACCTACATCCCCCTCCTCATGTCCGTGGACCCCGACGTCCACTTCAACGCTGGAAGCTGCCGGCCCGTCCGGATCATCGCCCCGAAAGGGACGGTCGTGAACCCGGCCTACCCGGCCAACATCGGGGCGTGCAACAACCACCTGGGCAATGAGCTTATTTTCGCCATGTTCATGGCCCTGGGTCAGGCCATTCCCCGGGGGGTGAGCGCCGGATGGGCCAACCATGTCTCCTTCGTGACTTTCGGAGACGACACGCGCGAGATGGACCTGGAGTCCGGGTTCCACAAGCGGTTCTTTTTCACCGTGTTCGGACCCGGCGGAGGGAGTGGCGCCGTTTGGGGCCACGACGGCTGGCCGCATGTTTCGCCCCCGATCATGGCCGGCGGGCTGATGAAGAACACGGTGGAGATCACCGAGATCATGACGCCATGGCGCACCCTCCATTACGGTCTCCTGAAGGACTCGGCGGGCCCCGGCCGGTGGCGGGGCGGCGTCGGCACCCATTACGAGATGGTTGACGACCACGGCGGCCGCGTCTACATCAACACGGGAACCTGCTCCGGGCAGAAGTTCAAACCCTTCGGCCAGGACGGCGGCAAGGAAGGGATCCACCACGACCTTCACTTCCGGAGAAACGGGGAGCGCATCGAATTCCGGACGATGTCCCAGGTCCAGTATCAGAAGGGGGACGTTGTTGTCGGAAAGACCAGCGGAGGGGGCGGCGTCGGCGACCCCTTCGAAAGATCCGTCGACGCGGTGCGGGAGGACGTGCTGAACGAGCTGGTCTCCATCGAAGCGGCCCGGGCGGAATATGGCGTGGTCATCGATCCGAAGACGCTGGAAGCCGATGTCCGCGCCACGCGGGCGCTTCGGTCCGCGGGGGGGAAGGCGGGGTCGGAAGGGGAGTAGACCGGGCGAACGTCCGGGATTGGGGGTTCTTCTTATCCGCTCGGTGCGGGTTCATGATCATCGGGCTGAACCTGGGAGCGAAAATTGACGCGAGGCCCAAACAGCGCTGAGGTGAAAATGGATCTGGTTATTCGCAACGCGCGTCTCCGCGGGCGCGACGGTTTACAGGATATCGGCGTCCGCGGCGGACGGATTGCGGCCATCGAAAAGACCGTGGCGGAGAAGGGGGAGGAGGAGGTCGACGCGGCCGGCCGGCTTGTCACCGCCTCGTTCGCGAATCCGCACATCCATGTGGACAAGGCGTTTCTCGCCGAAAGAATGGACCGGTCGCGTCCGCGCTTGTGGGATGACGCGCTGGACGAGACCGTTCCCCTCAAGCGGGAGTACACGCCGGAGCAGCTGATGGAATCCGGTGGCCGAATCGTGGAGATGGCGGCGTCCTTCGGACACACCTGTCTCCGCGCGTTTGTCGACGTGGACACCATCACGGGACTCCGGCCGGTCGAAGCGGCGCTCGAAGTCAAGAAAAAATACGCTGAGGTCATGGATATCCGGGTGTGCGCCTTTCCACAGGAGGCGATTCTCCGCGATCCGGGAACTGAAGACCTCCTGGTTCGGGCGATGGAGATGGGTGCCGACGACGTGGGCGGGTTGCCGTGGATCGAGTGGTCCGACGAGAGCATGCGAAAGCACATCGACATCGTGTTCGACATCGCCAACCGGTTCCGACGGGACATTCACATGCTTATCGACAACAACAACGACCCGACGTCGCGGAGCATCGAATTTCTGGCGGACAAAGTCATCCGGGACGGTTTCGACGGCCGGGTCACGGCGGGCCACGTCGAGGCCCTTTGCGTCTACGACGACGTTCACGCCACAAGGGTGATTCGCATGATTCGCGAGGCGGGCATCCATATCGTTTCCAATCCGCACATCAGCCTGAGCGGGCGCGGCCGTTTGAATGCCCAGCCGATTCTGAGAGGACTCACCCGCGTCAAAGAGCTTTTGGAAGCGGGCGTCCCGGTTTCCTGCGGTCAGGACGACGTGATGGACCCGTTCTACAACTTCGGGAAAATGGATCAGTTGGAGGTCGGGTTGTTCATGGCCCACGCCGCCCATCTGACCTCGTCGGCGGAGCTCGAAACGGTCTATGACATGATTACGGTCAACGCGGCCCGCGCGATGGGCGTCGATGACCTTGGAATAGAGGTCGGGAATCGGGCGGACATGATCGTTCTCGACACGCAAAGCGTTTGGAACGCCTTCCGCCTGAGACCGGATTGCCTGTACGTCATCAAAGGCGGGCGAATCACGGCGAAGTCCCGCTCGGAACGGCGAGTTATGCGCTCCGACGCGCTGGAGCCTCTTAGGTTGGAAGGGTTTCCTTCCTCGAACTAGCAGCTTACTGATAATCCAGTTTGGGCAGGGTTCTCGCGCTCATGGTGATCTAATCCGATCGTGGTTGTTCTATTCGTAGGGGGAGGCCTTGCGCCCTCCCGCTTCTTCCGTTGTGACGATAACTTATTGATCCATAATGAAGTGCGTCTGTAAGAAAATTGGGTTTGACCCCATTGACTTCTCTTATGCAACCGCTTGAAGACAAGCATAATTGTTGGCGGCCGTTGGATTCTCCAATTCTTCTTCAAGCATGATCAAGCATTGGGCTTCTCTAAATCCGACTTCTTGAAGAATTTCAAGATGGCGTGATATCAGGAACCGTCCCGGTTCATATTCGTGCTTGGCCCCATCCGGTTTCACGAAATCTCCATTCAGCAACATTCCGCCTTCCGGAAGGAGCCGGCGACAGGACTGATAGACATTCCGGGTGTTCATCTCGCCGCCGAGATCGTGCAAAGTCCAGGTTTCAACAATGGCGCCGACGGGACGTGAAATCTCTCCCCCCCAATCTTCCGTTGTCAGATCCGCCTGCGTAAACTGAACCCGGGAATCATAGGAACCAAGACGAGCGGCTGCTAGTTCGAACATCGAGTGGGAGAAGTCGACCCCTTCATAAGTGACCTCGGGGATTGCTTTCAGTAGTCGCGCCGCAAGATAGCCTGGGCCGGTACCCAACTCGACAATGTATCGTGAAGGCAAGGACGCTTCAAGAATCCGGTCGATGATGGTGTCAAACAGTTGGAGACGTTCAGGGGTTGGAAAAAAGCGGTTGGACCATTCACTAGCGTACTGATTGTCGTGGAATTCATGCCGGGCGCCAACGACATTTTCCATCGACTTCTCCTGGAATGGCCTCTGCAAGTTTTTGATAAACTCTTTTGCGGGCTTGAGCGAGTTTCTCACCTGATTTGGAATGCAGGGTCGAGCGTGAATCACACCCCCGAAAAATATGTGATCGAATCGGTGACGGGGTCAAGTCTTGAATGATCGGGGCTCCGCACCCGCCCCAATATGTTGGCCAAAAATCCGATGCCCGAGCATACACGGGTCTGTAACAAAATCGTTGTGGGAAATGCAGGTTAACCTGGATTTCCCACAACGAGAACCTTCAACCTCGGATGGGCCGGTGAACGGGTTGCCTTTCAATCCATTGCCCGATTCAAGGGAGTCGCCTGGCTGAAACACCCTATTCTCTTCGCGGGCCTCTGACGGGCCGGTATGGAGAATGGCCCGGAAAACCGACCGCTTGAAGAATCCGTCCGCATCCGCGGAAACGAATTACCGGGGGATGGTTACTCGGCCAATCACGATTGAGTCGATCCGTTGGTGAAAAATGCAGGTTAAAATCGGTCGGCGGTCGAAAGACGGTAGGGTGACGCCCATCGGAAGATTCTTTCAGCACCCCGCCAATGCGCACAAATTGTACTTCGCGTGGGAGGAGCCCTCTTATATAACGGGGGCGGAGAAAGCGGTGGACGAGAACCTGACCCAAGTCCGAGTCGTTTCGTTAAGGGGGAGAGCGATATGAACTTCGAAGAGGCCCAGCCGTTTTTCGAGCGTCATCACTGGAGCGTCGTGACGACCCATCAGGCCAACGGCGCGGCGCACTCGAGCATCGTCGTCTGCGGGGCGTACCAGGGGCAGGCCGCGTTCGTGTCCGTGTACGGCAAATCGGCCAAGGTCAGAAACCTGCGCCGCGACCCGCGTTGCAGCGTATTGGCAGTCTCGAAAACCTGGCATAGCTGGGTGACCGTCGAGGGCGAGGCGCGATTGTTCGATTATGACAATACGGACGCCGAAGAGGTTCGGAAGCTGCTCCGAGAGGTTTATCGAGCCTGCGGGGATAAAGATCACTCGGACTGGGAGGAGTACGACCGGGCGATGCGCGCCCAGGAGGGCGTGGTTGTCCTGGTGCGTCCCGATCGGGTGTACGGTCAGGTGCGTGGATAGCCCCGTCATCCATCCGAGAACGCCATCGGAGGCCGGAGAAAAGCCATCATGACGACGGAGGCGTATGTGGAAACCTTCAACCTGGGCGGTGACCTGGAAATCCGGCGGATGGGGTTCGGAACCCTCTTTATCACCACCGGCAGGGGCTTCGGGCCGACCAGGGCCGGGGCCGGGGAGCTTCTGAAAGAGGCCGTCCGCCTGGGGGTGAACTTCATCGACACGGCCGACTCATACGGGCCGGAGCACGCCGAGAACGCAGTGCGCGAAGCGCTGCACCCCTACCGGGGCCTGGTCATCACGACGAAGGGCGGGTTCCGGCATCCCACCGAGTCCACTTGGACGCCGGATGGAAGACCGGAGCATCTACGCGACGCCCTAGAGGGTAGCCTGAAGCGCCTTCAGGTGGACCGGATCGACCTCTACCAGTTTCATACGCCCGACTCCCGAGTCCCGTTTTCGGAGTCCATCGGCGCGCTCAGGGATTTTCAACAAGAGGGCAAGATCCGGCATATCGGCGTATCGAACGTCAACCTCGACCAGCTCACGGAAGCCTGCCGGGAAGTCAACGTTGTCTCGGTCCAAAACCTTTTTAACGTCACGTCCCGAGCCGGCCATGACGTGCTGGAATTCTGCGAGGAAAAGGGAATTGCCTACATCCCCTGGAGGCCCCTGGCGAACGGTCAGCTTCCCCTGGATGACGACGGAATGCGGGAAGTCGCCGGCAAGCACGGCGCGACGGTCGCGCAGGTGATGCTGGCCGGCCTGCTCCACCGCTCCAAGGTGATCCTCCCGATCCCCGGAACCGGATCGATCGACCACCTCCGGGAGAATGTCGCCGCCGAGCGGCTTCGGCTCGACAAGGACGACCTCGCGCGCCTGTGGCGTTGACCTGGATATCTCATTTACCGAAGATCGAAATGGTAAGATTGCCCCTACGGGCGACCGGGTTATTTGGATGTAGGCGCCAGTCTAACCCGCATTTCTCACCAAGCGATGGTCTTGCGGTTCGCGCACCGCATGAATCGCCATCGGTGGCCTGATTCGTCTGAATGTGGCGGATGCGCGCAACGGTCGGTTTTCGGGCGGGGACGGGGACCCGCCCCTACGGGTATAAACAGGGTTTTTTCGTCGTAGGGGCCGGTTCCCGTCCCGGCCCGTCACACTCCCATTGGGGAACAGAATGCTGGAACTTGGTCAGCACCCCTCCATTGGGTAAATGATTGAAAGCTAACCGGTTCAATCGACCTACCCCGTTCGGGCGTTTGAGTTGGTGAAAAATCCGGGTTCGGCGGGTGGCGTCGAACAATGAGCGGGAAAGCGCTCAGGCCCCCACTTCTTCCATCACGGCGTCCGGGATGTCGAAGTTGGCGTAGACGTTCTGGACGTCATCTTGATCTTCCAGGGCCTCCATCAGTCGGAGGACCTGTCGGGCCTTGTCGGTGTCGAGCGCGACCGTGTTCTGGGGGACCATCGTCTGCTCCGCGGAGGACAGGGGGATGTCCTGTTCGGTCAGCGTGTCCCGGACGGTCTCGAACGACTCGGGGTCGGATGTGAGCTCGAAGTACCCATCTTCCTTCGTGAGATCTTCCGCGCCGGCCTCCAAGGCGATTTCCATCAGCCGGTCCTCATCCGCCCGGTCGGCATCGATGAGAATAACGCCCTTCATCTCGAACATCCACGCCACCACCCCGGTCTCGCCCAGGTTTCCGCCGTTCTTGGAAAAGAGGTGGCGAATTTCCGCTACGGTCCGATTCCGGTTGTCTGTCAGGACAAGGATCAGAACGGCGACCCCGCCCGGCCCATAGCCCTCGTAGGTCACTTCATCGTACGTGACGCCCTCGAGCTCGCCCGCGCCCTTCAGGATGGCCCGCTCAATGTTGTCCTGAGGCATGTTGGCGGCCTTGCCCGCGGCGATCGCCGTGCGAAGCCTCGGATTGGCGTCCGGATCCTTTCCGCCCATCCGGGCCGACACGCTGATCTCCTTGATCAACTTGGTGAAAATCTTCCCCCGCTTGGCGTCCGTTGCCGCTTTTTTGTGCTTAATGCTGGACCACTTTGAATGCCCGGACACGACCCTCGACCCCTCCCGCCAGAGAAAAGAATCATCCTTTCACGAAGCGCCGTTCAGAAAACGCAGAATGACACCCAGTTATCATCCGGTCCCTGAAAAGTCAAGGATGCGCGCGCGTGATGAGTGAGCTTTGATTATTCAACAAGTCGGTCCCCCCATTGTGATCGTCCGTCAATACCGAATCCGCGGTTCCAACCCCTTTTCCAAAGAGTCTTCGATCCCGTGGTATAATCAGGGCGTCCATCGAGACATGGGGGCGCCGGGGGCGCAGGGTGCGGACCTCTGAATCCCGGTCGGGGCCTTTTCCTCCGGGAATTCCTCAAGAAAAGCGATCTGGAGGAAGCGGGTGACGAGAGGCGCGTTTCCCACACCGAAACTCAACCGCCGCCAGCGGCGCATTTTTTGGGCCGTCGCCGGCGGACTCCTCGGTCTCACGTATTTTCTGCACTTCTGGTACTTTCCCCGTTTCAGCGGACCGGCCGGCCGTGAGTGGCCTCGAAGGGTCGAGGGCCGTGTGATTCGGAAAGACACCTCTCGGGACCAGGACGGTCGGGAGGTTGTCCGCGTCACCTATCGGTTCCAAACCACAGACCGGCGCTCCGTCGAGGGTCAGGCGTCGGAGGCCGGAAATCGGCTCGGGGCCCTCCGGTTGGGGGATAGGGTCTGGATCCTCTACTCGGAATCGGACCCGCGCCGGAATCGTCTGGCCGCGGGAGACGCCGTCCCGGGCGCCTCGCCGGCCACCCCGGCCGCGCCCGGGCAAAATGCGGGCTCCCGCTGATCGGAAGGAAAGACCATCCCGGATGCCGAATCACTCCGAAACCCCTTCCGCCCCGATTGACGCGCTCATCTCTCTGATGGGCGACCCGGACCCGCACGTCTGGCCGCCCGTCGAAAAGCAACTGCTCAAGCTGGGCGGGGAAACGCAGGATTCCCTGTGGAAAGCGGCGGAGGGAGGCGACAGCTCCCTCGTCCGAATGAGGGCGCGGGGGGTCCTGGCCAAAATTCATGCCGAGGCCTTGACGGACAGCTTCAGAAATTGGGTCGACCCGGGCCGGCCCGAGCATGACCTGGAGGAGGGTTGGTTCCTTTTGACGAAGCTGGAATATCCCGGACTGGACGAAGGGGTGTACCGCCAGAAACTGGACGAGATGGCCGCCGACCTGGACCCGCTCCTCCGGGGTGCCAGGGACCTCGACGCCCTCAAGGTCTTCCAGCGGTATATCCATTTCGAGAAGGAATTTCGCGGAAACGTCCAGGGATATCACGAAGCGGAAAACAGCTACATCAACGACCTCCTGGACCGCCGCCTCGGAATTCCCATCAGCCTGTCCTCGCTTTACCTGTTGCTCTCCCGGCGGGTGGGTCTCCCTTTCGAGGGGATCTCCGCTCCGGGGCATTTCCTTCTGCGATATCGAAGGGACGGGGCGGGAATGGATCCCGTTTACATCGATCCCTTTCACGGCGGAAGGAACCTGAGCCGGTCGGAGTGTGCGGCGTTTCTCCACTCCATGGGGCAGGTCGTCGGGCGCGAGCTGGACACGCCGGTGAACAACTGTCACATTCTTGCGCGGATGTGCCGGAACCTGGCCGGGGTCTATGGCTCCTCCGGTCCTGCGCAAAAAGCGGAGCGGCTGATCGCGTGGATCGACATCCTCGGGTCCGCTGGTCCTTCGGACGCCTGATCTGCGCATACGGGAAAGACACAGCTCGATTCATTTCACGAGGCCGAACGGAACATCCACCGGGGATCTCTACCCCTTTGGTTGGAGATACCGAGAGCCGGAATTCCGCCCCATTGACCATGAGAGAAGCGGAACAAGATGTCCTCGCTGGAATGGGGCCGGTTCGCAGGAGAAAACGATGGAGAACAAAACGCCGCAGGAATTGAGTCAAACGCACTTGGAATCCGCACAGGCCGCACTGGAGAGCGGGGACACCCGGAAGGCGCTGGAGTCCGCCCGCGAGGCCTATGAGGTCTGTCCGGACCAGTACCCCGCCAATTACAACGCCCTTTCGCTGGCCGTGAAGTGCATGGAGGAATTGGACATCGCGGAGGAGGCCCAGGCCCTGCGCGAAACGATGCAAAAGCTCCTCTTCGATCACGACACCAAGCCTCATGCCGAAGGGGAAGCCCGCGCCAAACACCCGCTGAATAAAGACAAGAGAACCTAGCGCGCATTTCTCACATCCGTTCGGCCAAATGGCTATCCCTCAACGCGTCGAAAAGTGTAACGTCAAATGGCATCTGTCTCTGGCCGGGGCGGCGTTGATATTGTGGATGGTCCAAGGCTGCGCCCTGGACACCATTCCCTACCTCTTCCGGCTCGCGGTGAATCAGGCCAACCTTCTCTCCCAAAGACGGCCCATCGGAGCGGTTCTCAAAGATCCAAAGGCGGTCCTTGACCCGGAGGCCAGGAAGCGCCTCAGGCTTGTCGCCGAGGTCCGGGAATTCTCCCGCCGCATCGGTTTGACGCCGGGGGGCGCATACACTCAGTATGCCCCGGTCCGCCTCGAGGTCTTCGTCGTCACGGCGGCCGAGCGGACCCGCTTGAAGCGCCGCACCTGGTGGTGGCCGATACTCGGCTCCGTGCCGTACAAGGGCTTTTTCTCCAAAGCGGGGGCGGCGGACGAAGTGCGAAAACTCCGCGCCCAATCGCTGGACACCCATGTCCGGGCGGTCCGGGCCTACAGCACGCTGGGTTGGTTCGACGACCCGGTTGTTCCGGCGATGCTGAAGGGCGGGCTGGGACCTTTTGTCGGCGTCCTGATTCATGAGTCCGTCCACGCCACGTTCTTTCGCAAGGGCAACGCCCCGTTCAACGAGCAGGCGGCGGTCCTCGTCGAGCGGGAGGGCGCAAAACGGTTCTTTTGGGAAAAATTTGGGCGGGACTCGAAGGCGATTGGCCGATATCAAAGGAGGCTGGAGAAGGGCGAGTGGTTTCTGGAGACCCTGGACGGCCTTCACGCGGAACTCTCCCGCCTCTATCGGAGCCGGCGCACCAACGCCGAGAAGCTCTCGCAGCGCAAAGACATCTTCCGAAAATTCCTCGCGACCCATCCTGCCCTCGCCCGGCGCCTGTGGCGGGATGAAAAATCCACCGGGCTGCGGACCGAGTTGAACAACGCCTACCTTCTTTCCTACCGGCTTTACTTCGCGAACCGGGACCGGATGTGGAGGATTTTCGACCGAATCGGCCGGGATCTCGCCAAGATGGTCGGCCTTCTCAAACGGGCCGCTGAAGCCGAAGGCGACCCTTTCGAGGCGTTGGAGAGGTTGGCCGGGAATCTTCCTGCGAAGCCGTCGCCGGTTGGCCATGCAAATCCCCCCCCCGGCTTTCCTCTTGGGCGGGAGATGTGGAATCATCGGCCCCCGCACGGAATCGCGGCGGGCCGCATCGATCCGGCTCATCGGGTGTTCGGCCGGCCGACGCTCAATTTTCCAATTCGGATTTCACTTTCAACTTGAGCGCGATGAACGTCGGGTGATCGATCCGCAGGAGGCGGTGCAGCTTCTTCGTCATGTAATCCTCGAACTTGTCCATCGTCCCATCGGCGTAGACCACCTTCCAGATCATCTCCATGACCTCGAATTTCTGCTCCCGGGTCAAGGCTTCGTTGACCTGGTTCGCGAAAGACCACATGTCGGTGGACTTCCGGTGCGCCTCCCGGGCGGCCTCGATGAGGTCGTGTACGCCCGCGACGGTTAAGTCGAAACGGCCCTTCAGCACCTGGACAATCTTCTGAAATTCCTCCGGGGAGAGATTGTCGTCCGCCATGGCGGTCTCGACCAGGAGGGCGCACGTGGCCATCCGCAGCTCCGTCTCGGCCTTTGTGGATGGCTCCCCTTTTTCCGAATCAGCGCCGAAAATGCGCCTCAGGCTGTCCAACATGTTCTTGTTTCTCCTGATTCAGAAAACCTCGGGGGACATCCTCAACCGTCATCTTTCCAATTTTCGGGATTTCACCCGGATGAATCCCGGCCGGAATTTTTTTGGTTTCAGCGCCCGGCGGATACGGCGGCCGGATCGAACGATCCACGGGGCCGGTCCGCTTGCAGCCGGGTCCGCGCCTCTCTTATCCGGGCGCCGCCGGCATGGTACCATAGGTCTCGAATGACAAGCGGATACTACGAGGCCGGACGTTCGAGATCGGCGGGGGACCGAGAGAGAGAGCCGTGAGCCTGCGCGGGCGGAACCTCATCACCATCGATGATTTTTCCAACGAGGAGATCGAGGCGGTCCTCGACGCGGCGGCCGAAATGGAATCCGATCTCCGCGAACAGGCCGACCGCCTCACCCGGGCGAAAGCGGGAAAGGGCTGGATTTTCTACTCCTCCCGGGTCGAGGCCGAAGAGAACGGCTTTTGGCCGGCCCCGCGGAGCGCAACCCGCACGGTTGGCTCAAAAACGTCCCAGGCCGGAGAGTCCGGAGCGTGAAGATCGGCCGGATCGGCGTTTGCCTGTTCCTCCTCGGGTTGCTTTCCATCTTGGATGCCGGGCCGGGGCCCGCGGTCGTTCGGGCGGAATCGAAGGTCCGGGCGGCGGCTCCCGCCCTCTTGGCCGAGGAAGCCTACCGGCGCCGGCAATCGGGGATCTTCCTGACGGCCGAAGGCCGGGTGGTCCGCGTTCTCAAAGACGACCGCAGGGGAATTCCCCACCAGCGGTTCATCATCCGCCTGAGGGGCGGCCAGACCCTCCTGGTGGTTCACAATACAGCCGTCGCGCCCAGGGTCCCCGTTCAGGCGGGAGACCTCATTCGTGTTCGGGGCGAGTACCGCTGGAACGCGAAGGGGGGGCTCTTGCACTTCACGCACCGCCCCGCCGGGCGCGCCCGAGGCCGTCCGGCCGTGGGATTGGGCGGATGGATCCGCACGCGGGACGGCAAGCTCTTCCGGTGAGCGCCCGCACAGGAGAAGCGATTGGAAGATGATTCAAAAGACCGGCGGCGGAGCGGCGCTTGGGGCAGGCGGGTCCTATTCTCCCTGGTCCCGATCTGCGCGCTCTTTCTGGCCGGCGAGCTGGCGGTCCGCTGGTTTTCCTTTCCCTACCGGGAGGCCAACTCCCGATTCCGGACGCACCGGCGTCTCCGGTACGTCCTTCGGGCGAATTACCGGATTCGCACCGGCGGCGCGGTCTACGAGTCCTCCAACCGGTTCGGCCTCCGCGGGTCGCCCGACATGCGCTGGGAAAAGGGGAGCCGGTTTCGAATCGCCGCCATCGGGGACTCAGTGACGTTCGGCCTTGGCCTGACCGACTCGCAGACCTACCCGGCCCAGCTCGAGCGCAGGCTGAACCGCCGGGCGGGCGGGCCGCGCTTCGAAGTCCTGAACGCCGGGCTCCCCGGATACTCCCCCATCCAGTCGCGGCTCTATTTCGAACAGCGGGTGGCGGCCTTTCGGCCCGACCTGGTCCTGTGGCAGTTCATCGAGGACGATGTGACCGATGTGCTGGATTACCGCCCCCTGGAGGGGGCCCGCTATCACCTGCGGACCTCGGCGCTCTATTGGTACCTGACGTACAAGTGGGGAGACCTCCGCTACCGGCTCTTCATCCTGCCCAATCGCGTCGGGGGAGACCGCTCGGCCTTGCCGCCGGCCGGATGGATCCGCCGCGTCTCGACGCACGCGCCCGCGTTCCCCGTGGAGCCCCCCAATCAGGACAAGCTCAGGGGCCGGCCGATCATGGCCGAGGAGATCCGCCGCCTCCACGCCTCCGCCCACCGCCTGGGGACAAAGGTCGTCATGGTCTTCTTCCCGTATGTACATTATAGGGACTCCCGAACGATCCCCTCCACGGACGCTTGGCTCGCCGGGCTGTCGCGGCGCGAGGGGTACCATTACGTGAGCCTAACCCGGCGCTTCATCCGGGAGCCGGCCGGCCTCGCCCTCTACTTGCCCCAGGACAGCATTCACCCGAACACCCGCGGATATGCGCTGGCGGCCCGATTCCTGGCCAACTCCCTCGAGCGCATGGGGCTGATCCCGATGCCGAAGCGCCTGCGCAATTAGCGGGCCGCCCCCACTCGTATTGCGTCTCAAATTGCGAGCCCACCCCCCCACCCCCTCGCCGGACGCCGTGATATACTCCCGCGACTCTCCGGCGGAATGACAATCCGACGGACCTCCGGCTCCCGGGAGAGGCGATCCACCAGCTCTTTCTTCAAGGCTTCCTTTTGGCGTTTTGTCATTCGCGGAATTTCCAGCGAATCAGTTGCAAGGCCGGGTATCGGGCCAACGGGACCGGAATGTTCCGAGGGTTTCCCGAACCACCGTTCGGCGCCCAGTCTCTATTGCGTATTCTCATCCCGACTCGCAAACATCCGGCCGTCAATCCGTATCAACAAGCACGAACCTCGGGTCTTCGGCCGGACAATCGGCCTCCGGTATGCCGAGCTCTTTCCGCACGATGTTACCCCCCCGGACAATCGCCGCCATCTTATAGAAGGCGTGGCGGCGGCTCATCCCCTCCCGGCCGAATCCACAATCCGACGACAGGATCAGCCGCTCGGGCGGGATGTGCTTCAGGGCCTCGCGCACCATGCGGGCGACCTTTTCGGGCGTCTCGATCTGAAGGAGCCGGTGACTGACGACGCCGATGGCGATTTTTTTCTCGGTGATGACCCGGCCGATCTCCTCAAACTCCCACTCGGGCGAGCCGGCGCACTCGAAGGTGATCACGTCGGTGTCCAGGGCGTTCAGCTTCTCCAGGGAGCGGGCGTAGGTCTGCGTCCCTTCGTCGTAGAACCGCTGGGCCCCCGGGCTTCCCCAGCACGTGTGGCACCAAACCTCCGTCAACTCCCCCAGCCCCCGGACGGAGCGGTTGAAGGCCTCGACGTAGAAGTCGATCCCGATCCCTTCATCGTCCTCGTGATGCTCGACCCGGTGGACCCAGGGTTCTTCCATCTGGACGACAGGGCAGCTGCTCTTGGCCAGATCCAGGACCTCTTCGTTGATAACGGCCGCCAAGTCCATGATCAGCTCTTTGCGGTCTTTGTAATACTCGTTCCCGCAGGTGGACTCGATGCATTCCGCCGTGATGGCGCCGAACTTGACCGGCTTGTGCGTCATCTTCTGGGCGGTCTTCCAGAGGGGTCCGTATTCCAGCGGCCCCCGGCTGACCTTGTCGGTCACGATGGGAAGCATCCGGGCCTCGAGAAGCTCGAAAAGAAGCTCCCCGGGTACCGTCCCGCCCCAATTTGTGTGCCGGGTAGTGTGGTCGTAGCCTGTCATGCCGCGGATGCGTTGGGCGGGATAGGTCACCCACGAGCGCCCGCCCACGTCGGTGTCGAACCGGCAGTCCCCGTCCGTCAGGATGTCGAGCCCGGCCCGCTCCTGGTCCCGGAGGAAGCAGGAGACGGCGTCGTTGTACTGCTCGCGGAAAACGATGTCGGCCATGGCCAGCCGGAAGGGCCTGCCCGCCAGGTTGGCCGTGTACCAGCCCGGACGCGGCAGGGACCCGGTGATCGTCGTCCCGAGGACCATCTCCTTCGTGGCCTTGATCATCGTGGAGTCTCCTTGAAAGCGGGGAAATGCGAGCCCCCTGCGGGGACGGAATCCCGTCCCGGAATTCGGGTCCCCCCGCCGGTCCATCTTACATCGATTTCTCCGCCGGCCCGTCCCGGGGTCAGTTCGCGGTGATCAGCGCGCACCCGACGACGATGACCGCGGTGCAGATCATCAAACGCCAGGTCACCTTCTCGAGCCTTCTCAGGAAGATCGCCGCGAGGAGGAGCGTCATGATCGGCGACGTGCTGCTCAAGGGTCCGATGGTCGCGACGGTCCCCCGCATGAAGGCGAACAGGTTCAGATAAAAGCCCGCCGCGAGGCAGGCCCCGGCGGCCAGCAGAAGAGGCGCCGCGCGCGCCTGCGAGGATCGTTTGGCTCGCCCGGCGAAAATCCTGTAGGCGCAAAGATGCGTTGTTAATCCGGCTGCGGACATGATCAGCGCGCTGAAGGTCGGCCAGGGGATCGCGTTCATCCCCAATTTCCGGAAGATCGACGACAGTCCCCAGAAGGTCGCCGCAAGGAGGGGCAGGGCGACCTCCCGCGCCGTCCACCGAAACTCCTCTCTCTCACTGGTGACGATGGCTATCCCGCCGACCACAAGGAAGGTCCCGATGTACACGGGGAAATCGGGCCGTTCTCCCAAAAAGAGGACGGCGACAATCAAAGAGACGAAGGATTGAACGCTGGCCAGGGGGGTGGACCGGGCCACGCCGATTCGGTTCACGCTCGCGAAGTAGAAAAGCAGGGCGAGGCCGGGGGCGCTCACGCCCGCCAGGATCAGCCACAAAAGGCCCAGCCAGGTGATCGGAGGACCCGGGCGCTGCATCCACGTCCAGGGAATGAAAAACAGAACCGTGAACGCTGTCACCGCCAAGCTGCTGACCAGGGACGTCGTGTACGGCAGCGCCTTTCGAATGAAGATGTTCCGCACGCCGAAGGCGAGCGAGGACAGCAGAGCCGCGGCCTCGGCGATGAAGGTCCATTCAGGCATGGGGGGATTATAGCGGAACGCCCGGGGAAAGGAGGACGGGCCGGCCTCATCGCGCTGTTATCCGAAGGCGTTGTCCATCGCCATAATGACGGTGAACCCGGTGATGAAACCGAGCGTGGGGACAAACGCCTGTTGAATCGGTCCCAACCCCACAAACCAGTCCTTCAACCCGGTCCATGATTCCGTGGGACGCCGGTGAATCGGAATTCGGTTCGCATGTTGCAATCCTAGTTCCCGAGAACCACAGTGAACATGACGCGGATCATGATCGGCCGAGACGTACGCGGCCAACTGCGGTAGAATCAACACATCAAGGGTGACAGCGGCCTCCGCGGCCCTGCGGAGTCGACGAGGCCGGCCTGGGCCGGGATACGGAAGGGAGAGCGGGCGAACGCCGATGGAGCTCCGAAACACTTTGTGCGCCCCCCATTGCGGGAACCATCCCTGCGCCTTACAGGTACAAGTCCGCGACGGCAATCCGGTCGGGTTGAAGGCGCACCCCCATCTGAGGTTCCCGCCCTGCATCAAGGGCTTCCAGCTCATCGACCGGCTGAATCATCCGGACCGGGTCCTGCATCCCATGAAGCGGGTCGGCGCCCGCGGCGCCGGCGACTGGGAGCGCGTCTCCTGGGAGACCGCCATCGACTTGGTGGCCGAAGGATTGGAAAGGGCCAAGGCCCGCTCCGGCAACCGGTCCGTTGCGCTCTACAACTACGTCGGCCAGCACAGCCTGCCGGGCGGGGTGAAGGGGGCGAAGTTCACAATCCACGCCCTGTTGAACCGCTGGGGAGGGTTCGTCCCCGCCATTGAGAGGGGGGACCTCTGCTGGGGGGCGTACGTCCAGGCCTCCGCCGCGCTTTACGGGTCGTGGCACGTCTCCCTTCCCCCGGACAAGGAGTGTGACGCCGTCGTCATCTGGGGCTATAACCCGCTGGAGACGGGCGTCCGGGGACCGGCCCAGTCCCTGAAACGGGCCAGGCGGAAGGGGACGAAGCTCATCTTCGTGGACCCCGTGCGCACCCTGTCCGTTCAACGCTTGGCGGACCATCACCTGCCCATCCGGCCGGGAACGGACATCCCGCTGGCCCTCGCCCTGCTGAACGAGATCTTCATCAACGGCTGGGCGGATGAGTCTTTCCTGAAGCGGCGCACCAACGCGCCGTTGTTGGTTCGCGAGGACACGGGGAATTTCCTGCGTGAAAGGGACGTCGCCCCGGGCGGATCGGACGTCTGCCTCGTGAGCGACGCGGATGGCGTCCTTCATCCGGTCTCGCCAGGGACGGGGGAGACAGCGGAGGCGGGGGGGGCGGACGCGCCGGGGGACGCGGGGGTTTCACTGACGGCCTCCGTCTCCGCCGGCGGATTTCGCGCCCGCACGGCTTATCTCAGGCTGCGCGAGACGGCGGCGGCTTGGCCGGTGGATCGCGCGGCATCGATCTGCGGCGTTCCGGCCGACGCGATTCGGCGGGTGGCCGCCCTTTTGGGAAAATCCCGGCGGGCCAAGGTCAAGGTCAGCCAAGGCGGATACCAGCGGAACCGGGGGGGAGAGGGCGCGGTGCAGGCCACCGCCCTCCTGAACATCGTCACCGGCCGGATTCGCGGGATGGCGGCCCCGGGCCAGGAGCGGCCCCTCACCCGCGCCGAGGACCCCGTCGGTCTCAGGCGGTTCTACACCCTGGGAATCACGGACACGGCGATGCGTTATGCCGTCCCCAACCCCGTGAAGGACCGCTTTCCGGTCAACCGCTTGGCGGAGGCCGTCCTGAATCCCGAGGCCTATGGGACGGACCTGCGCGCCCTCCTGGTGATGTGGGGAAATCCGGTCAGCCAGAACCCGGACGCCCGGAAGACCATCCGCGCCCTGAAAGCCCTGGATTTCGTCGCCGTGTCGGACCTGTTCATGACGCCCACCGCCCGGTATGCGGACGTCTTCCTTCCGGTCTCCACCCTCATGGAGCGGACGGCCATCGTCGAGGGCGCGGAGGTCGCGCCCACGCACATCCAGGACCTTCTCCACCTCGACCCCAAGCGGCAGCTTTTTTTCTCCCGCCGCGCGGTCGAGCCGGTGGGCGAGAGCCGGGACGATTTCGAGATCATCTGCGACCTGGCGCGGCGGCTGGGGTTCGGGGCGGAGTTCCCCTGGAAGACGTCCGACGAATGGATAGAGGAGGTCGTCGGCTTGGCCCGGCGGGAAAAACGTTTCCCCTGGATGCGGAACGTGACGATGGAGCGCCTGGAGCGCGAAGGCGTGGTGGACCTGGACATGCCGCCCCTCGAGGACACCTGGGCGCTGGATACGCCTTCGGGGCGCATCGAGGTGTACAGCGAGGCGCTCCTCTCGCGCGGCGCGAGCCCGCTGCCCGAGTGGCCGGATGACGGCGAGGCCGCCCCCTCGTCGGTTTTGGAGGCGGACGGGGCCGGCGGCTCACCCGGCGGACCCGAATATCCCCTGGCCCTGGTGTCTCCCAAGTCGATCTTCCGCGCCCATTCCACGTTCGCCGACCATCCGAAGCTCTTGCGTCTGGGGTACAACCGCGCGTGGGTCCATCCGGACGACGCCACGCCCCGGGGTGTCCGGGACGGGGATTGGGTGCGGCTGTTCAACGGCCGGGGGGAGACGCGGATCGAAGTCCGGGTCACCGAGGACGCCCGCCCGGGGACGGTCCGGGTCTATTCGGGCGGCTCGCCCGAGCTGGGGGCCGCGAACCTCCTCACGCCCGACCGCGTGACCGGCTACTCCGAGTCCGCCGCCTTCAACGACTGCCGCGTCGAATTGGCGAAGGCCGACCCGCCTGTTTGACCAAACGCCACGCCGGATCGAAAACCAGCGGAGGCTAACCCACATTTCTCGCCAGCATTTGTACGGGATGGGGTTGACGAACGGATCGTCATCGATGGATTTTTCCCAATGGTGTTGGTCGCTCGGCGTAACGATGCTTTTTTCGGGCGGGGACGGGAGAAAGGAGGTAAAGGGGTGAAGTCTTTTGTTGATAGAAATGAGACCCAATTAGCTTCCTCCGCGTCTTGAATCTTCAAAAGAAAAATTAGTCAACAAAAGATTTGACCCCTTTGTTTCTTCTTCTCAACGCAATGATCACGTGGGCAGGAGGATGGACCCGCAGCTCAGAACGCTGGATTCCCGCCTGCGCGGGAATGACGGCTCGGGGTGGACGTTTGACAACGCCTGTTATTACGATCCCTCGCGCCGCACGGCCGATGAAAACTGGGGATCGCGAGAGGCAACATACCCGCCCCCACGGTGTCCCGCTGTCATCATGAAGAAAAAAGGGGGAAGACAGGCCGGCTGTCTTCCCCCTTTTCATTTCGGGGTCGAGGTCCGGGTTGCACTCACCCCCCCCCCCGGACGCCGGGTCACTCCACGGTGACGGCGATCTTTTTGGGGACGGCCTTGGAGGCCTTGGGCAGGCGGACGGTGAGGACGCCGTTCTTCACCTTCGCCTTCACCTTGTCCGTCTCGATGGTGTCGGGGATCTTGAACGCCCGCCGGAACTTGCCGTACGTCCGCTCGATCCGGTGGTAGTCGTCGTATTTGGCCTCGCCTTCCTTCTTGCGCTCGCCGCTGATGGTGAGGATGTTCTCCTTCACCTCGACGGCGATGTCCTTCTCGATCGCGCCGGGGATCTCGGCCTCGACGACAATTTCCTTTTCGGTCTCGTACACGTCCACCGAAGGGGAGAAGCCGCCATAGATGCCGTCATCCAGCCTCCGGAGATTGCGGCCGCCGAACACGCGGTCCACCGTCCGATGAAAGTTCGTGAGCTCACTGAAGGGGTCCCATTTAACCAGCGTCATTGTTATTCTCCTGTTTTGAGGTTGTCGAAACCCGGCCAATCCGGATTTCGGGGTTTATCGCTCTTGTTGATTAATAAGATATAACCTGAGTGTATAATTGTCAAGTAATTTGACTAATAATATATATATAATATTTCTAGCCCCGCTGGTCGAAACATCGATAACTATTTAACTAATGTTATTTCAATGTATTATGGATATTACCCATGCTAACCTGGGTCTTTCACAAAGAGAATTTTCAACTTCAGATGGGCCGGTGAACTGGTTGCCTTTCAATAGATTGCCCGATGTGGGCGAGTTTCCTCGCTGAAACACCCCGTTCTCTGTTCGGCCGTGTAACGGGCCGGGACGGGGACCGGCCCCTACAGTGAAAAACCCCTGATTATACCCGTAGGGGCGGGTCCCCGTACCCGCCCGAAAAACCGACCGTTGCGTGTATTCGCCACCTTCAACGCGAAAAAGCCGCCGATGGCCATCCCCTCGCTATGCGAAACAAGAGACCATCAGCTTTGTGAGAAATGCGGGGTAGACCCCTTTCTCTCAATCCAATCTTGATCAAGAATGGTAACCGGACCGGCCGGAAAGACCTCGGTTGAAGGCCGTGGTCGATATGGGCGGATAGCCTGACCGGATAAACTCGAAGTGTAGCCCCCCGATGGAAGAGCGCCTCAAAACCCTCTTGGACCAGCTCGCGCGTGCCGGCCTGATGCGGTCCATCCTCCCCGTCGAAGGCCCCACGGGACCCATCGGGCGGATCGCCGGACGGGAAGCCGTTGTTCTGTGCGGCAACGACTATCTGGGCCTGGCCTCGGACCCCCGGCTGGCCGAAGCCGCGAAGAAGGCCATGGAGAGCGAAGGTTTCGGGGCCGGAAGCGCCCGCCTCGTCTCGGGCTCCAAGAGGTCCCATCACGAGTTGGAAGAGGCCCTGGCCCGGTTCAAGGGCGCCGAGGCCTGCCTGATCTTCAACTCGGGATATGCGGCGAACGTCGGCATCATCCCCGCCCTGGCCGGTCCCGGATGCACCGTCTACAGCGACGCCCTCAATCACGCCTCCCTCATCGATGGGGCGAGACTGAGCCGGGCCGATGTCCGGGTCTTCCGGCACAACGACCCGGCCCACCTGGAAGCGCTGCTCGCCAAGCCCGTCGAAGACCCCCCCCTCCCCTCCCCCCTTTTCCCCGCCCCCCGGCTAGTCGTCACCGAAGGAGTCTTCAGCATGGACGGCGATCTTTCCCCCCTGGACCGGATCATCCCCCTCGCCCGCCGCTTCGGGGCGTCCATCATGGTGGACGACGCCCACGGGACGGGCGTCCTGGGCGAAGGGGGGAGGGGGACCGCCTCCCATTTCGGCGTTGACCCCCTCATCGACGTGAAGATGGGAACCCTGGGCAAGGCCCTCGGGGCCTTCGGGGCCTACGTGTGCGGGTCGCACGCGCTCATCGACTACCTGATCAACGCCTGCCGGTCGTTCATCTACACGACGGGGCTCCCGCCCCCTGTGGCGGCCGCCGCCCGGGAGGCCCTCCGCATCGTCGAGACGGAGCCCGAGCGAATCGCCCGCCTTCACCGCAACATCGCCTTCTTCCGGGAGGGCCTGCGGTCCGTCGGTTTCGACGTCCCGCAAGACGGGACGCCCATCATCCCCGTCATCGTGGGAGACGCGGACAGGGCCATGAGCCTGGCCGAAGATTTGTTGGAACGCGGCGTCTTCGCCCGAGCCATCCGCCCCCCCACCGTCCCCGAGGGGACCGCGCGCGTCCGGGCGACGGTTTCCGCCGCCCACGACGACGTCCACCTGGAGCGGGCCCTCGACGCCTTCGCCGCCGCCGGCCGATCCCTCGGCCTTCTCGGCGCCGGCGTCCCTTCCGTTGGACCGCCGCGATGAATGACCGCCCGGCCCGCTCCGAGACCGTCGCCCGCGACCTCGAACACCTGTGGCACCCCTTCACTCAGATGCTCGAATGGGAGAAGGAGGATTTTCCCGTCATCGTCCGGGGCGAAGGGGTGCATCTCATCGATGAGGCGGGCCGCCGCTACATCGACGGGGTCTCGTCCCTGTGGTGCGTCGTTCACGGCCACGGCCACCCGAAGATCGTCGAGGCCATCTCCCACCAGGCCGCTACGCTTGACCACTCGACCCTCCTCGGCCTCACCCACCCGGCCGCTGTCCGCCTGGCTGAAAGGCTGGCCGCCGTCGCGCCCGAGGGGCTGACGCGGGTTTTTTACTCGGACAGCGGGGCCACGGCGGTCGAAGTCGCCCTGAAGATCGCCTTTCAGTACCAGGTCCAGCGTACGCCGCCCCGGCCGGAGAAGCGCAGGTTCATCTCCCTCCGGGAGGCCTATCACGGGGACACGATCGGCGCGGTAAGCGTCGGCGGCATCGACCTGTTCCATGAGGTGTACCGGCCCCTGTTGTTCGATACGGTCAAAGCGGAGGCCCCTTACTGCTACCGGTGCCCGTTCGGCAAGACGTATCCGGCGTGCGATCTCTTTTGCGCCGACGAGATGGAGGCGCGGGTCCGCGAACACGCCGAGGAGCTGGCCGCGTTCATCGTCGAGCCCGTCATGCAGGGGGCGGGCGGGATGATCGCCGCCCCGGAGGGATTCCTGAAGCGCGTCCGGAAGGTTTGCGAGGAGTGCGACGTCCTCCTCATCGCCGACGAGGTCGCCACGGGCTTCGGCCGGACGGGGACGATGTGGGCCTGCGAGCGCGAAGGCGTAGTCCCGGACCTCATGGCCATCGCCAAGGGCATCACCGGGGGGACGCTCCCCCTCGCCGCCACGCTGGCCACCGAGGAGGTTTACGGGGCCTTTCTCGGGGACGCCGCATCGATGCGGACCTTCTTTCACGGCCACACGTACACCGGCAACCCCATCGCCTGCGCGGCCGCCCTGGCTAACCTGGACATCTTCGAGGAGGAGAGGACACTCGACCGGCTGCCGGGGAAGATCGACCTCCTTGCCGGGGAGCTGGACCGGATGAAGGCGCGCCCGCACGTAGGGGAGATCCGCCAGCGCGGGCTGATGGCGGGGATCGAGCTGGTCCTGGACCCGGAGACGAAAGCGCCATATCCGCCCAAAGCGCGCGTCGGCCACCAAGTGGCGATCGAGGCCCGAAAGCGCGGCCTCATCATTCGCCCGCTCGGGAACGTCGTCGTCCTCATGCCGCCGTTGGCGACGTCGGATGAGGTGTTGCGGGAGATCGTCCGGACGACGGATGAGAGCATCCGGGCGGCGACGGAAACGAACTGAAAAAATCCCAGGAGGGTTTCATGACGTACAAAGGATTTACCGAGCCAAGATACCTCATCACACCCGGCGAGCTGAACGCGCGGCTTCGTGATGTCACCCTCATCGACGTCCGGCCGGGGGAGGATTACGCGAACGGCCACATCGAGACCGCCCTGCATTTCGATTTTTACGGCGTGAGTCTCAACGACACCTCCGAAGAACCCCTGAATGCCTTCCTCTGGATGGTCGAGAACCTCTTCGGCTTCCGGGGCGTGGACCGCGGGAGGACCGTCGTCTTCTACGACCACGAGTCCGGAGAGCGCGCCGCCCGGGGCGTCTGGCTCCTCGATCTCTTCGACCACCCGGACGCCCGGCTCCTGGACGGCGGCCTTCCGGCGTGGCGGGAGAGCGGCCTCCCCGTCACGACAAAGGCCGAGGGGTCGGAGCGGGTCTCCTTCGAGGGCAACCCCCGCAGGATGGACCACCTGGCGACGCGGTCCGACGTCCACGCGGCCATCGAAGACCCGGAAACCATCCTCCTCGACACACGACGGGAGTCCGAATACGTCGGGGCGGAGAAGCGCGCGCGGCGGGTCGGGACGATTCCCGGGGCCGTCCACCTCTTCTGGCGCGAGCACTTAGACGGGAAGGGCGCCTTCCGCCCCGCCGAAGAGATCCGGGCGCTCTACGAATCCAAAGGCGTCACGCCCGACAAAAACATCCTGCCTTATTGCCAGGGAGGCTACCGCTCGGCCAATACGTATCTGGCCCTGAAGCTGCTCGGCTACCCGAACGTGAAGAACTACCTGGGGTCCTGGTGGGAATGGGGGAACCGGGACGATTCGGTCATCGTCCTGCCGGGGGAAGGGCAGGCTCATCCCTGATGAGCGCATTCCGTGAACGGCATTGTGCAAACGGGAAATTCCCTCCATGAGAAGTCCCCAAGGCAAGGCCCTGTTCATCACCGGGACGGACACCGGCGTCGGGAAGACCTGGACGGCCGGGGGGCTGGCGGGGGTATTGAAGCGCCGCGGCCGATTGGTCGGAAACATGAAGCCGGCGGAGAGCGGGTGCCCGGAGGAGGAGGGAGAAACGCTCCCCCGGGACGCACGCTTTGTCAAAGAAATGGCCGGGTGCGAGAGCCCGCTGGACGCAATTTGTCCCTACCGGTTCCGCGAGCCCGTAGCGCCGTTCGTCGCCGCCGGGAGAGAAGGCCGCCGGATCGACCCCGAGCGGATCGTCTCGGCCTTCGAGGGGATTCGCGCCGCCCATGACGTGACGCTGATAGAAGGTGTCGGAGGGTTCCTCGTCCCCATTGCGGAGGGGTTTCGGGTCTCGGACCTGGCCGTCCGGTTGGGCGCCCCGATCCTGGTGGTCGGGCGATTGGGGTTGGGAACGCTGAATCACACCCTCCTGACCCTCGAAGCGGCCGCCCGCCGGGATCTCCGCGTCCTCGGTGTTGTTCTGAGCGCCGCCGCCCCGCCTTCAACGGTTTCGGAGGAGACCAACCCGGACGTCCTGACGACCCTCACCGACGTTCCCCTTCTGGGTGTTCTGCCCCACCTGCCGATTGCCGGCGGCGACACCCCGGACCCCGAGCGGCTTATCAACGCCGTCGAAGAGTACCTGAACGTCGACGCGGTCGAGATAGGTTTAGGGCTCAAGCCTGAATAAGGAAGCGCTGCCGAACAAGGGGTCAACCGACCCAAGGGTCCATCGACCCAAACGCCGCCGCCCTGATTTGAAAATTCGTCGGAGATAGCGTGCACCTTGCCGAATTGCCCGACGAGCGTGTGTTGAGCAAGCCCCAACATCCTGTTCCCCGCGGGCGTCGTGACGGGCGGCCCTTTTTCGCCAAATGAAAGTTTTACTGGGGGGGCGTCTTTCAAAAAGCGTCCCCCCTCCCGCGATTTTTGTCTCTACCCTTTCAGCTCCTCCGTTACCTTCGCCATCCGATCCACCGCCTTTTCCAGCTCTTCCATCGATTGGGCGAAGCACAGGCGCAGATAGCCCTCCCCGCCGGGGCCGAAGCCGCTTCCGGGGACCGTCGATACCCCGCCTTTTTCCAGGAGCGTCTTCGCGAACTCCATCGAGCTCAGCCCCGTGCCCTCGATGTTGAGGAACAGGTAAAAGGCCCCTTTCGGGTTGGGGCAGCGGACGCCGGGGAGCTCATTCAGGTTCTTCACCATGAAGTCCCGCCGCTGCCGGTAGGACGAGACCATCTCGTCCAGAACGTCCTGCTGCTGGTTGTTGTAGCCTTCCACGCACGCAAGCTGGGCGAAGGAGTTGGGGTGGGTGTTGGTGTAGAGGTTCAGCTTCGTCATCTCCGTGATGATGTCGGCGGGTCCGGCGGCGTAGCCGATGCGCCAGCCTGTCATGGCGAAGGTCTTCGAAGCCGCGTTGATCGTAACCGTGCGCTCGGCCATGCCGGGCAGGGCCGCCGGGCTGACGTGTTCGCCCTCGTAGAGGATGAGCTCGTACACCTCGTCCGAGAACAGGAGGATGTCGCGTTCCCGGACTAGGTTGCAGATCCCCTCGAGCGCATCGGGGTCGATGACGCCGCCGGTGGGATTGCTGGGCGAGTTGATGAGCAGGACCTTCGTCTTGTGGTTGATGAGGGGCTCGATGAGGGCCCGCGTGGCCATGAAGCCTCCGGATTCCGTGATCGGATAGTGCGCGGGCGTCGCCGCCGCGAGCTGGACGATGGAAGTGTACTGAGGCCACCCGGGAGCAGGAAGGAGAACCTCCTCACCGGGGTTCACCGTGGCCTGGACGGCCTCGTAGAGCGCGCCCGTCCCGCCCGGCGTGATGACGACCTGGTTCTCGGGGTTGACCTCGATGCCGTTCTCGCGCCGGAGCTTGTCGGCCAAGGCTTTGCGGAGCTCGAGGATCCCCCCAAACGACGTGTAGTGGGTGAACCCGTCGTCCAGGGCGGCCTTGCAGGCGTCCACGATGTAGGCCGGGGTGTCGAAGTCGGGCTCTCCGACTTCCAGTCGAACGACGTCTTTCATCTTGGCGGCGATCTCGAAGATCTCCCGGATGGGCGAAACGCCGAGCTGCTGAACCCTGTCCGAGAGAAAGGAGCGTCCGGTCACGGATTGCGCCTCCTGGTGTGTGCGGGTTGCGGAGAAATTCCTGGATGGGGCGAACCAACGGATCTTTTACGTGTGGAGCCCTTTATAACAGGGCCGGGCCGGTATGAGAACCCCGCGTCCTGTAAGCGGGGGGCCGGGGGGGCCCTTGCGTGCCGGCCAAGCTGCGGTTTAGGGCCCTCGTGCTTATCACAACTTGGTCGGCGCACACGATCTGTGAGCTATAGCGCGGGTCGGTTGACCCTCAGCCTACGCTGGGTTTCGATTCGGCACGGCGCTACAGCTTCCAGGCCTCGGCCGTGTTGGGGGCGAAGAGCTCCTCGATGGCGACCCGCCTGGACGTCAGGCCCTGCTCCCGGGCGTATTGGCAGAAGGTCTCGAGGGTCTTGCGGTTGGCCTCGATCCCGTAAGGCCAGAAATCGTCGCCCATGACTCGGCGGGTGTTGTCCATTTCGGCGACCTGCCAGGGCAGCATAGTGATGAGCCAGCCCGGGTCTCCCAGGGCGCGCTCCACCTCCCGCTTCGCCGCCTGGAAGGCCTGAAGGAGGCTCTGAGCCAGCCAGGGGTTGTTCTCGTGAACGTCCCGGTGCAGGACGAGCGTGTGCATGATGGGGAAGAGGCCCGTGCGGCGGAAATAGTCCTGTTCAGCGGCGCGGAAATCGGGGAAGAGCCGCTTCACGCGCGGGTCTCCGGCCTGGAAGGCGGAAGGGGGATGCGCGCAGAACAGGGCATCCACCTCTCCCTCGCAAAGCGCCCGGTTCAGGGTGTCGTGTTCGGGAATCGACTCCAGGCGGATCGAGGCAGGGAGGTCGAGGGCGACGCGCTCCTTCCTTCCGGGGACTTCCTGGCCTCCGGCCACCCAGGTGACGTCTTCCGGCGCGATACCGTATTCGTGGTGGAGCAGCCCCCGCATCCAGACGCAGGCCGTCATGGCGTACTCGGGAATCCCGATGCGGCGGCCTTTCAGATCTTCCGGGCACCCAATCCCGTTCTCGGCGCAGATGAAGATCCCCGAGTGCCGGAAGACCCGGGACGGAAAGACCGGAACGCCGATGAAGGGCGATTCCCCTTTGCCGGTGAGGGTCGTGTGGGCGCCCAGGGACATCTCCGAGGCGTCGAACTCCTGGTGTTGGCACATCCGCCAGAAGATCTCGGCCACGTGAAGATTCAGCCAGTTCAGCTCGACGCCGTCGATGGGCGCGCTGCCGTCGGCGACGGCCCGGGTCCGGTCCGAGATGTGGCAGGCAAGGGTCAGTCGCAGTTTGGTCATCGCGGGGGGATTCCTCGGCGAAACGGATGAAAGGTCGTCACCGGAAGATGCGGACCGCTTCCGGCGGCCGGAAAAACAGGATGGATGGATTATACATAAGATGTTTCGGTTTGCGGCCGTTTCCCCGAGAGGTTTTTGGGGGATGAGTCCGGTGACGGCTTCCGCTGCGGGGCGGCGAAGCGACGATTTTGCGGCGGGTCCCGAATCTTTACGTTGACATTCGCCCGAGGGCCGGGATACATTCCATTGAGGCAGCCGGTCGGCCATCCGAGCGCGATAGAGGAAGAATGACTTACAAAGTCCGTCTGGAAATCTTCGAAGGCCCCCTCGATCTTCTCCTCCACCTGATTCGTGAAAACCAGGTCAACATCTGTGATATCCCAATCGCCCGCATCACCGATCAGTATCTCGATTACCTGAAGTTCATGAAGACACTGAACATCGAGGTGGCGGGCGAGTTTCTCGTGATGGCCGCAACGCTCACGTACATCAAGTCGCGGATGCTGCTCCCCCGTGAGGATGAGGAGGCCGTGGAGGAGGAAGACCCGCGCCGGGATCTGGTGGATCGCCTGCTCGAATACCGGCGGTTCAAGGAAATCGCCGGCGTGCTCCAGGAGCGCGAGGCGATCCATGGAGGGACCTACCGGCGCACCCTCTCGCAGGATTCGGTCCCGATGGCGGACGAGCCGGTCCCGGCCGAGACCTTGCTCGGAGAGGTGCGCATTTTCGATCTGCTCAAGGCGTACGAGGGCGTCATGCGCCGGATCGGCGACGCGGGCCGCCACGAAATCGACGTGGACGAGATGGATCTCGCCGAGCGGTTGACGTTCGTCCTGAATCGCGTCCGGTCCGAAGGGACGACCTTCACCGCGCTGTTCGAGCGGATGGTCCGGCGGATTGAGATCGCGGCCACCTTCTTGGCGATGCTCGAGCTCATCCGCCAGCGGCTGATCCGGATCCGACAGAACGGAATCCACGGCGCCATCTACATCTATCCGGAGGCCGGCGGAAATGGCTGATCGGAATCCGGAGGAGGTGAAGGCGATTATCGAGACCTTGCTCTTCGTGTCGGAGGAGCCCGTCCGGATCAAAGACCTGGTCGAGATGTTCGACGGCCGGTTGGACGCGGAGGGCGTGGAAACCGCCCTGGCGGAGCTCGACGCCCAGTATGAGGGGCGGGCCCTTCAGGTCCGGCGGGCCGGCGGAGGGTGCCGGCTGGCGACGCGGCCCCAATACGGCGGGTGGGTGAAGCGATACTTGAAGCGGACGACGCGGTCGCGCCTGTCTCCGGCCGCGCTTGAAACCCTCGCGGTCGTGGCCTACCGCCAGCCCGTGACCCGGGCGGAGCTTGAGGAAGTGCGCGGCCTGGATTGCAGCGGCGTCCTGCATACGCTGATGGAGCGGGAGCTGGTCCGCATCGTCGGCCGCCGCAAGGTTGTGGGACGGCCGCTGGCGTACGGAACCACCTCCCGCTTTCTGGAACATTTCGGCTTCCATTCCATCCAGGATTTGCCGAAGCCCGGAGAAGTGTCGAGCGCCTGATGAGACTGGTCAAATGGCTGGCGGGCGCGGGCGCGGCCTCCCGCCGCGGCGCGGGGGAATCGGTCCTGGCCGGCCGGGTGAAGGTCAACGGCCGGCCGGTCAAAGAACCCTGGCTCGACGTGGACCCTTCCTCGGACCGGGTGCACCTGGATGGCAAGCCCGTCCGGCCTCCGCGGCCCGGCGTGACCCTCCTCTTGTACAAGCCGCGCGGCGTCGTCACGACGCGGCGCGATCCGCAAGGCCGGGCCACCGTGTACGATTGCCTCACGAGCGTCAAGGCCCCGGTCCAGCCGGTGGGGCGGCTGGACTATGACACCGACGGGGTTCTCCTTTTGACGACCGAAGGGTCGTTGGCCCACCGTCTCACCCACCCCCGGTACGGCGTCGAACGGACCTACCGCGCGAAGGTGCGGGGATTGCCGGACGAGCGCGCGCTCAGGCGACTGGCCCGGGGGGTCGATCTGGACGACGGTCCGGGGGTCGCCGAGAACGTCCGGCTGGACACCCGCCTGTCGCGGGCCGCCTGGCTGCGGCTCACGGTCCGGGAAGGGAGAAGCCACCTGGTGAAACGGATGTGCGAAGCCGTGGGTCACCCGGTTCTGAAACTGCGCCGGGTCCGCTTCGGGGGCCTCTCGCTGGCGGGGCTCAAGTCGGGAGAGTGGCGATATTTGAAGGATCCGGAAGTCAAAGGGTTACGCCGGATGACGGGGATGGAGAAGCCGAAGCGGTGAGGGGCGCAGTCCGGGCGCGGATGGCCCTGGCGTTGTGGGTGGCGGCCTTGTGTGCGCTGCTCCCGCCCGCTCTTGTCGGGGCCCAGGATGAAGAGGCTCTGTACCGCCGGGCGTGGTTCGCCATGCGGCAGGGGCGGATGGCCACGGCCGAATCCATCCTGGAGGCTGTGCGCAAGGCGCGTCCGGAGGACCCCCGCCCGTACCTGGGCCTGGGCGACCTCTCTTTTTCCCGGCGGGAATACGCCCGCAGCATGCAGTTTTATGGAAAGGCCCTGACGCTTTCGCCCTCGGACGTGCGGGTCATCGTGGGCCTGGCGAAGTGGACCTTTTTCACCGGCAACCTGGAAGGGGCCCGGCGAAGGTTGCGCGCGGCGCTGACCCGAAGCCCGGGCGACCCCGAGACCCTGGCCTTTTTGACCTATCTGGGCGTCCCGGTGAATTGGCCGAAAGAAGTCGGCCAAGCGGCCCGGTCGCAGCGGATCACCCGGGGCGATATGGCGGGCATCCTGGCCGCGCACATGGCCGATTCGAAAGGACTCCGTGAGAGTCCCTTCACCGAGGTCTTGACCGATATCGGCGCCCATTGGGCGAAGGACGCCATCCTGAATGCCGTCAGAAAGGGGTGGATGGCCTCTCGGTCGGACCACACCTTCGGGCCCGGCGAGCTTTTTCAACGGGTGCAGCTCGCGGAGGTGGTGTACAATGTTTTTCAAGGCGCGGGCGTGAAGGTGGATGGCGACCTTGGGGCGCGCCGCCCGATCGATATGGGGGCTCGACATCTCTCCCTGCGCGCGATCTTATTCACGCTGGGGAGAGGGTTGATGCGGAAGACCGGAAGGGGAAATTTTGACCCGCTCGGCTCGGTCTCCGGACTCGAGGCGATTGAGACCCTGGAGCGGGTGAAGCGGCTCCTGTTTCCGTTGGGGTTGTATCGTGGATGACGTGAAGGGTTTCACTTCGGCGAAGAGGACGCGGGGGGAAGACGTCGTCCGGCGGATTGGCGAAGCGGCGGCTGCCCGGGGGATCGACTGGAGCATCCCGAACCAGATCACGATTCTGCGCATCCTGATGACCCCGTTTTTCATCGGGTTTCTGGTTTACGGGATGAAGGTGCCAGCCCTGTTCGTTTTTTGCCTGTCCGGGATTTCCGACGCATTGGACGGGCTGATTGCCCGCCGGTATCACCAGACAACAGAGCTGGGGGCCCTTCTGGACCCGCTGGCCGACAAAATCCTGCTCACCGCTTCCTTTTGGGTTCTTTCCTTAATGGGTGTCCTGCCGGTCTGGTTGACGATCCTGGTCGTCAGCCGGGACGCGATGATCGTGAGCGGGGCGTTGTTTCTCCGGAGCATCCAGGGACAGTCCGTGATGGCGCCGAGTTTTCTCGGCAAGGTCACCACCTGCCTCCAGCTGGCCACCATTTTTTGGGCGCTCCTGTTCTATTTTTTCCAAGAAACGCAAGCCCCCTACCTTTCGGGTCTTTCCTTCGTGGCCGCAATCGTTACGTTTGTCTCCGGCATTCACTATCTCCTGAGATTCATGCGGCGGGTGGGTGAGTCCTCCTGAGGAGCGTTCCTTGAGCGAACCGGAGGTCCGGATGCCCGCGAGTCGGACCGCCCGGATTGTATGGCTGAATCTTGCGGGCGTCGCGGCCGTCATCCTCGTCCTCTACACCGTCTATGCCTTCCGGTCGGTCCTCACGGCGTTTTTCCTGGCGGCCCTGCTGGCCTACCTGTTGGACCCGGTGGTTGATCAACTGGAGCGCGCGGGACTCTCGCGGTGGGTCGGCATCCTTTTGCTGATGGTTTTCCTCCTGCTCTTCGCGACCGCCGTGTCCGTTCTGGTGTTCCCCCTGATCCAATCCCACGTCACGGACTTGATTCAACGGTTTCCGCAATACGTTGAACAGTTGCGGAGCTGGATCGCGCCCTGGGTGATGCGGATGACCGGGATGAACGCCACGGAGTTGGGTCTCACCGTCAACACTCTGGCGGCGCGCCTGAAGTCGCTGCCGCCCAACCTGTGGGAGTCCGCGAGCGGGCTGCTCTGGCAGGCGACGTCGGGCCTGCTGAACGTCACCCTGCTGCTGGTGAACCTGACCGTTATCCCCGTGGCGGCGTTTTATCTGTTGAGGGATTTCGACGTGCTCAAGGAAAGGGCGCTCGGGTACGTCCCGCCCAAACACCGGGTGTTTCTGATCCAGCGGTTCGAACGGATGGATGAGCTGCTGGGCAGCTTCATCAAGGGCCAGTTTCTGGTTGCGCTCTGCCTAGTCGTGGTGTACAGCGCTGGACTCATGATCGTGGGAACCCCCCTGCCCATCGGGATCGGGATCATCGCGGGTCTGGCCAACATCGTGCCGTACCTGGGGCTGATCGTGGGCCTTATCCCGGCCTTGGTGATGACGGTTCTGGAGTTCCATGACGTCGCCCATCTGCTGGGCGTTGCGGCGGTTTTTGCGGTGGGTCAGGGCCTGGAAGGGTTTGTTCTCACGCCGCGCATCGTGGGAAGGCGCATCGGGCTACACCCGGTCGTGGTCATGTTGGCGGTCCTGATCGGGGGGTCGGCCTTCGGCTTCCTGGGCGTGCTGCTGGGGGTGCCGGCGGCCGTTGTCCTGAAGGTCTGGTGGGAGGCGCTGACCTCACAGTACCGCCAATCCAGCTTTTACGGGTTGCCCTGAACGGCGCGGGCGGCTTCAATCCCCCGAAGGCTCCTCGCTCAGCACGGCGAACATGAAGAGCAGGTCCGCGAGGCGGTTCAGGTAGGTGAGCAGGTGCGCGCCCTCTAGGAGGCCATCGTCCCGCAGCTTGACCGCCCGGCGCTCCGTGCGGCGGATGATGGTGGAGGCCAGGTGGAAGGCGGCCGAAGCCGACCCCTCCCCCGGGATGACCCAGTCGGTCACGGGCCGCGTCTTCTCGGCCTCGGCCAAACGCTCGTCCAGCCACTGAACGTGTTCTTCGCCGATGCGGGTCGCCAGCCTGTGAAGGTGGGCGAGATCGGCGGCCAGCTCCGAGCCGATGAGGAAGAGTTCTTTCTGGACGCGGAAGGTGTCCTCCCGAAGTCCGCCCGGCGGGAGCCCCGCGCGCGCCAGGCCTAGGGCGGCGATGGCCTCGTGAAGCGCGCCATACGCTTCCACGCGGGGGTGATGCTTGGAAACGCGTCCGCCGTAGAGGAGATCCGTCTCGCCGGTGTCGCCTCGGCGGGTTGCAATCGACAACGGGATATCTCCTTCCCGCGACCCGGCGGGCCGCCGCGGACCCGGAGGGGCCGACAGCGAAGCGCACTCAGCCGATGGCCGGCGGCGCTGCGGCGCCCGACTTGATTTCTCGAAACCGCTCCGAAGCCTTCCGCAGGTGCTCCAGCGTCCACTCGGTCATCTCGAGCGCTTCTAGGTCCCGGACCTTGGCCCAGCGGGCGTCGACGATGTCCGAGTGGGCCGCGGGCTTGCCGGAGACGTGCGCACAGAGATAATCGATAAGAACGTAGTGGTATTGGACGCGGCCGAACGCGTCCGGGTGGATGCGGTCGAGGACGGCGGCGGTCTCCAGGATTTCGATCCGCAGACCGGTCTCCTCGCCAATCTCGCGGTGGAGGGCGTCTTCGAGGTGTTCACCGATCTCCACCGCGCCGCCCGGAACGCTCCACGCCCCCGCCCCCGGCGGCGTCCCCCGGCGCACGACGAGAACCTCTTCTCCGCTACCCCGAAAGATGAAGGCCCCGACGCCGACAATGGGGCGCGAGGGGTATTTCCGGCCCAAAGGCGAGGTCTCCCCGGTGGTCGGTTTCAGCGAGCGGTGGGTTGCGAAGCGCGGCCGACCCATCTTACCGGCGGGTTCGGCCTAGTCTTTCAGCGAAACATAGGCGACCGATGGAGGGGTGTCAATGCGGGGTTTCCGGCTGGATGTGGTTTTCCTGCGAAAAGCGCCAGAATTTGCCTTGACACTCGGCATGGCGCGGTGATAAGAAGATGGCCGGGCGGACGAATTCCCCTTAATATCTTGTATCCATGATGGGGATGTGGGGAGGTCGCCAGGGGATAGGCGTGCGGTAATCTTATGAGGGAGGAGCGGGGATAGTGAACAAGGGCGAATTGATCAAACAGATGGCGGATGGAGCGGGGATTACGCTGAAGGACGCGGAAAGCGCGCTCAAGGCGGCGCTGGACGGAATCAAGAAAGCGCTGAAGGGCAACGACAAGGTGACGCTGGTCGGGTTTGGCACTTTCTCCGTGAGCAAGCGGAAGGCGCGGATGGGCCGGAACCCGAGAACCGGCGAGGCGCTGAGGATCAAGGCCCGGAACATCCCAAAGTTTTCGGCTGGAAGAGAATTGAAAAACGCCGTAAACTAATCATTCAAAGATCCGGCATTTCTTCAAGAAAAGGCAGGCGCCCGAGGGGTTGCCATGCCTTTTCGTGTTTTGGAAAGCCTACGCGCTGGGGTGTCGGGAGATGGACGCGGAAGACCAGTTGGCCCGCTTGGGGTTCGGCGCCGCCGAGGTGATCCCGGCGGGGGAGCTTCGGAAGAAGATCGCCGCCGGAAGGCCGCTCCGCGTCAAGGCCGGCTTCGACCCGACCGCCCCCGACCTTCACATGGGCCACACGGTCCTGATCCAAAAGCTCCGTCATTTCCAGATTCTCGGCCACCACGTCCTGTTCCTCATCGGGGATTTCACCGCCCGGATCGGGGACCCCAGCGGCGTCTCCGAGACCCGGCCGCAGCTCACCGAGGCCCAGATTCGCGAGAACACCCGGACCTACGAGCGGCAGGTCTTCAAGATCCTCGATCCGGACAAAACCGAGGTCGTCTTCAACAACGCCTGGCTGGGGGGTCTCTCGGCGGCCGACCTGTTGCGCCTGTCCGCCCACCAGACTGTGGCCCGGATGCTCGAGCGGGACGACTTCCAGAAAAGGTACCGGGAGGGCAGGCCCATCGGCATCCATGAGTTGCTCTACCCCATTCTCCAGGGCTACGACTCGGTGGAGTTGCACGCGGACGTGGAGATCGGCGGGACCGATCAGAAGTTCAACCTCCTCGTGGGCCGGGAGCTTCAACGCGACTTCGGCCAGGAGCCCCAGGTGGTGATGACCCTCCCCCTGTTGGTGGGCACGGACGGCCGGCGAAAGATGAGCAAGAGCCTCGGGAACCACATCGGGATCGAGGAGCCGCCGGGTGAGATCTACGGCAAGGTCATGTCCATCTCGGACGAGTTGATGTGGAGCTACCATGATCTGTTGAGCGACGTGGATGAGGCTGAGGTGGCGGCGCTGAAAAAAGAGACCGAGAGCGGCGCGCGGAACCCCCGTGACGTCAAGGCCGCCCTGGCGGCTGAGCTCACGGCGCGGTTTCACGGAGAAGAAGCGGCCCGGGCCGCGGCGGAGGAATTCGTCGCGCGGTTTCGCCGGCATGAAGTTCCGTCGGACGTGAAGAAGGTGTCGATCCCGGCGCGCGGCGCAGGAGGGGGGGGGGAGGGGGGGCACTGGATCTGTCAGTTATTGACCGACCAGGGTCTCACGAAGTCGAACAGCGAAGCCCGGCGTCTCATCGGGCAGGGCGGGGTGCGGGTGGACGGCGAGAAGGTCTCGGACGCCGACCTTCACGTCGAGGCGGGGACCCACCTGATCCAGGTCGGCAAGCGGCGGTTTCTGGAGGTGACGATCGGCGGGTAGGCGCGGGCCGGGCGTTTCTTCGGTTTCTTCTTTTTCCTGTCTGGCGCGGGGGCCGAGGAAACTCCCTCCGCCTCTTCGCGCTTCCTCTCCGCCGCCCGGGTGTCTCCGGATTCCTCCAGCTTCGCCGCCCACCGGTTGAGAATCGTCACGAGATTCCTTCGGTACGCCTATTCTTCGGGCGCAAGGCTCACCGCGTCGCGAAGGCGCTTCTCCGCTTCCCGGAGGTGTTTTTCGGCGGTTTTCCTTTTGTCTTTCCAGATCATCGCAGCCAAGCGGGCGAGGTCTGTTCCCCAGTTGTAGAAGGCGATGTCGTCGTGGAGGTCCAGGCGGGTGAGAAGAAGGAAGGCATCATCACCCCAAGCCGGAACGCATCCCCTCGCATCGAGGACCTGGGTTGTGACGAGCCGTAGAACCTGGATCACCTCGTCCCTCACAATGGGGGTCGCCCGGCGCAGGGAACCCAACGATTCTTCGATCTTGTCCTCTGAGATGAGTCGCGTGGCCTCACGCAGATGGGTTCCCGGATCGCCGCCGACAAGGCCGAGGACCGCCCGGGCGGCCTTTCGGTACTGCTCGGTCACATGGTGGTCCGGTCGGGTGACGACAAAAGGCTCTACGATGAGGGCGATCCGCGGGTGGTACGGGATCTGGACGGCGGCCTCCCCGCCGAGAAGCTCCCGCGCCCGGATGACTTCGGCCCCGTGGACGGCGAGGCCCTTCGCGACGACCTCGCGGATGGACAGTTCGCCCAGTTGGCGGAGGTAGGCGTCCGCCGAGGCGTCTGACGGATGGGCCGGCAGGAGCGCAAGGCGTCCGGGCCGCTCGACCCCCGGCAGGGGCGGCGTCTTCACGGTGAGGGAGTGAAGGTATCCGGCGAGCTTGTGGGGGGCCTTCTCCGGTTCGGCGCCGCCTTCGATGAAACCCCGGCATTCCTCGTAGAGCGCGATGAATCCGCGCGCCTCTTTCCTGCGGCTGCGCTTTTGCGTCAGCGTCAGCCCCGGCGCCTCCAAGTCGGCGTCGATCATCAGGACGTCCAGGCCCGCCGCGGCCAGATAGTGCGCCGCGTTCAAAAGCGCCATCGTCCGGCCCACGCCGCCCTTGAACGAGTAGAACGCGATGAAGTGCGTTGGTCTGGGGGGGGCGAAGGAGACATTCACGGTGGTGGACAGGAGGCGGTGCGGGGAGTTGAATGACCACGCCTGGAATCGAGCGGGTCGCCGTCACAAGCGCGGCCCGACGAGATGGATCGGGAGGATTCTGAAAATTTGGCGCTCCCCGTGAAAAATTGTGGCGGAAGCACCTACTCGGAGGTATATCCTTCATCACCTAGCCGGAGAGATGACCCGATCTTTGGTGTTTAACGTTGCTCCTTGACAAACCTGTCGGGATCAACGAAGATCCTCGGGTTTCCGATCTGTCTATCGCTCTTTGACAACGAAATAGGGTGCATCGCAGTCCAACGGGTTCCTTTGAGCAGTATTCGGACAGGCTCTACAGAGATCTGTCCGAAAAGCAAACTCGCAGTTCAAAGCAGTTCAAACTGGAGAGTTTGATCCTGGCTCAGAACGAACGCTGGCGGCGTGCCTAACACAT
>CAYRGS010000021.1:31162-38621 GCA_964423875.1 uncultured bacterium | reverse complement strand
GACATCGGGGAGCAGAGACTAACTCAAAAATGGTACAACTTTAGGGGGCAGGTCACGCCCTTGTATTCCTGCGGCCATCAACCCACGCAGACGCGGGCGAGCTCCTTCATGTTCTCCAGGACCTCACCCGTTCCCCGGACGACGGCGGTCAGGGGGTCCTTCGCCCGATAAATGGGGAGGTTCGTCTCTTCGTGGAGACGGCTTCCCAGCCCCTTCAGAAGTGAACCGCCACCTGCGAGAACAACGCCCCGCTTCATGATTTCGGCGGCCTGCTCGGGGCTTGTGCGCTCCAGGGCGCGACGGACGGAATCCACAATGGCCCGGACCGGCCCGGTCAGGGCCTCTCGGACGGTCCGGTCGTCCACTTTCACCGATTTCGGGATGCCGTCCACCAAGTCCCGTCCGCGAACGACCGTTTCCAGCCGGGAGTTGAGGATGGACGCCGAGCCGATCTCGATCTTCGCCCGCTCGGCCTCGAAGGGACCGATGGCCATGTTGAACTCTTTGCGGATCCCGCTCTGGACAGCCTCGTCCATTTCGTCGCCCGCGACCCGGATGGACTCGCTGTACACGGTGGCGTACCGGCTGATGACCGCCACCTCGGTCGTGCCGCCGCCGATGTCCACGATCATGTTGCTGCCGACTTCATCGATGGGGAGCCTAGCGCCGATGGCGGCCGCCATGGGCTCCTCCACCAGGTGAACCTTCACGGCCCCCGCGTCCAACGCGGATTCCCGAACGGCGCGCTTTTCCACCTGGGTGATGCCCGAGGGGATGCAGACGATCATCTTGGGGCGGAAGATGCGGCGGCTTTTGTACACCTGGCGGATGAAATACCTGATCATCGCCTTGGTCACATCGTAATCGGCGATGACCCCGTCCTTCATGGGGCGAACGATGGCGATGCTCTCGGGGGTCTTGCCCCACATCTCCTTGGCCTTGTGGCCGACCGCCAGGACCTTGCCGGTGGCCTGCTCCAGGGCAACCACCGACGGCTCGTTCAGAACGATCCCGCGTCCCCGGATGTAGATCAGGCTGTTGGCGGTTCCTAGGTCCATGGCGATATCGGTGGGAAACCAGCGCGAAACAAAAGGTATATGCATCTGTCAGCCTTTGACCTCCGCAATTGAACAGATGGTTTCTCGTCCCCGGGACTTGGCCCACTCGAGGGCCCGGAGCCCCTGGGCGATGAGTCTCCCCTCGGTGGCCCCGTCATGGGGAAACACAGCCAGCCCGATGTGCACCGAGAGCCGGAACTCGATGGATCCTGCCCGGAGATAGGAGTTTTCCAGCGTGTCCTGAAGCCGTCCGGCCGCCTCCCGGGCCGCCTCGAGATCTTTCCCGACCAGGGCCATCACAAACCGGCGGCCGAGACACCGCGCCAGCAGGTCCGGCTCATCCAGAGACCGGCGGTAGAAATCGGCCAGCTCGCGCAGGAGTGAGTCGCCCGCCTCGCGGCCCCGGTCCGCGTAGACGTCCTGAACCTCCTCGGAGTCGGCGATCAAGATGGACACCGGGCGCAGGGTGTCCGACGCCAGGGCAAGGGCGTCGGTGAGACGGGCGGTGAAGGCCGGATAGGCCGGCAACCCGGTCACATCGTCCAAGGCCCCCAGACCCTCCCGGCGCATCCGCATCCGGGCGGCGGCCAGCGCCCCCGAGGCCAAGCCTTGGAGCAGCTCCGCCGCGGCCAGCTCGCGGTCGTCAAAACCTCCGGCCTCGGCCCGCGCGAACGCCAGCAGGCCGAAGACCTCCCCCCCCGCGCTCAGCGGAATACCGAGAAAGGCGCCCAACGGCCGGCGGGCCTCGGCGGGGTGGAACAGGTGGGTCTCGCGCAGCTCGTCCTTGATGGTCGGGAGATGAAACGTCTCTCCGTGCGTCAGCACCCAGCCCGCGAGACTGCTCTCCATAGACACCGACAGGCCGATGGGCGCGTCGGCGCCGTGCGTCACGCACCGGACGACGCGAAACGCCTTCTCCCCCGGAGCGCGCCAGACGAGCGCCGCCGTCTCGTACTTCAGCAGCCGTTTCGGGATGTTGCAGGCCGCGTCGAGGACCGCGTCGGCGTCGCCGGCGTCCGTGACGGGCGCCGCGTAGTCGCGAAGAGCTACCAGGGTGACGAAGTCCCGGCCGATCCGCCGGTAGACGTCGCTCTTCTCGAGCATCCGCGTCACCTGATCGGCGAAACCGATGAGGAGCTTTTGGACCTTGGGGGTGAAGACATACTGCCGCTTGCTGTCGATGAAGAGGACGCCGGTCCCGTCGGGCGTGGCCACCGGGACGGCCAGGAAGGATTTGATGTCCTCTTCGGTGCGATACAGTCCGAGGGCCTTGAGGTCATGTCTGAACTCGGTGGAGTGGAGCGGATCGCCGCGCTCGGCCACCCAGCCGATGAGGCCTTGGCCGACCTCGATCTCCCGGTCCTTCAGGACATGGTCACTCAGGCTGTGGCAGGCGCGAAGCCGCAAAGGCCCGCCCGACTCCCGGGGGACAAACAGGGCGGCCGTATAGGCGTCGGTGACGTTGCTCAACAGACCGATCAGGCTCTGGAGATCTTCTTCGAGTTTCATCGAGGCAGGGGAAAAAAGCCGTCGAAAGAAATCATCACCCCTTGAGCGTACCATGCCCGGGGCGGCGTCCGCAACGTGATTTTCCGGATGGGTGAAATCCCGGTCTCCATGATCCGGATCATGTTTCTCACCCCCGGCCGGGCATTCGCCTGGACTTCTCACCAACCATCCGACGGGCCGGGTTCGTTTACTTCGCGAAACCGAGAAGAACAACGCCCAGGACGATGAAGACGGACCCCGTGAGGCGGTAGCCGGCGTTGCCTTCCCTCAGCAGAAACGCCCCGAGCAGCGCGCCTAGGACCAAGCGCACCTCGCGGCTGGCCACGACGTAGGCGGCGGGCGCCAGCTTCAACGCCCCCAGGATCAGTCCGTACGCCGTCGGCACAAGCAGACCGCAGGCGATCAGCCGCCCCCACTCCGCCTTCCACGTCGCCCGGACCGGACCCACCCCCCCGGCGAGGGCGATGGGGGCGAAGAAAGTCGTCGTCACAACGAAGATCAGGTACACGTAGGGCACGGGGCTCACATACTCCACGCCCGCCTTGTCCACAAGGGAAAACCACGTGATCAGCACCCCCGCGAGCAGGGCCCACATCGACCCCGGCGTCCGGGACGGAAAAAAGGTCTTCTTCCAGGAGCCGGGCCGCATATGAAGGATGAAGATCCCGACGAGGACCGTTCCGATCCCGGCCGCGCCCAATCCGGACAGGCGCTCTCCGAGGAGGGGAACGGCCAGGACCGTCACGAGAAAAACGCTGCTCCCCCGCGCCAGCGGATAAACCAGGGAGAGGTCTCCGGCGTCGTAGGCCCGGCCCAGGGCCCAATAGTAAAAGGCGTGGCCCATCCCGGAGAGGACCGTGAACACCCATCCCCGCCAGGGTAGATCCAGGGAAAAACCCATCCCCACGAAAACTGGGAGATAGGCGACGACAAAGACCACGTTCGAGAGCCACAGGAAGGCCGCCTTGTGGACGCTCGACTTGGTCAGGTAGTTCCACCCGACGTGAAAGATCGCGGCGCCCAAGACCAGGGCCAGCGCCATGGGGTTCACAGGATTTCCTCGAAGCTTCGCTACGGGACGGCCGGAAAGGCAGACATCAGCGGCCGGAAAGGCCGCGGCCCATTTCTTTCTCGAGGCGGATAGAGCGGGCGCGGCGTCGGCGCCCGGCAACCGGCGAGATCATACGCCGCCCCTTCTCGATTGCAACCGGACATCCCCCCCTCCCTCCCTCCCCTCGGCGTCTCACCCTTGCGCCCAAGCCGCATGGGGGCCCCCTTCCACCCGACGGCGGCCGACCCGGTCACCCCGCGAACGAGATCAGGACGACCCCCGCGACGATCAAGCCAGCGCCGGAGAGCCGGTGTCCCGTCCGCTCCTCTTTCAACATCCAGGCCCCGGCCAATGTCCCGAAGAGCAGCCTCACCTTGCGGGCGGCCGCCACGTAGGCCACGGGGGCCAGCGTATAGGCGAACAGGATCATTCCGTAAGCGGCCGGCATGAGGAGGCCGAGCAGGAAGAGCCGGCGGGATTGGCGCCGCCACACTGTCCGGATGGGGACGATTCCATTCTTGAGCGCCAGGGGCGTGAAGAAAATCAGCGTGAAGAAGAAGACGAGATACATGTAAACCACAGGGTCGAGAATTCCCACCCCCGTCTTGTCCACAAGGGAAAACCCGGTGATCGTCAACCCCGTGATCAGGGCCCACCAGGCCCCCGGCGTCCGGGAGGGAAGAAGGCGCTGTTTCCAGGAGCCGGGCCGCATGTGAAGGATGAAGATCCCCAGGAGCACCGTCACGACCCCGGCGACGCCCGGCGCCGAAAGCCGCTCTCCCAAGAGGGGGACGGACAGGACGCCCACGAGGAAGACACTGCTTCCCCGGGACAGGGGGTAGACCAGGGAGAGGTCCCCCCCCTCGTAGGCCCGGCCCAGAGTCCAAAAGTAGCCGGCGTGAATCAGACCGGAGAGCCCGGCCATCAGCCATCCCCGCCCAGGCAGGTGGAGGGAGTATCCCAGCAGGAAAAACACCGGGAGGTACGTGACAAAGAAGATGCCGTTGATGATCCACAGGAAGGCGATCTTGTCCTCGCTGGATTTCGCCAGATAGTTCCACACGACATGGAACCCGCCGGCGACGATGACCAGGACCAGGGCAAGGGGGGTCACGGGGTTTCCTCAGGGGTTGCGCTACGGGGCGGGGGGGCGAGGCGACCGCGGTCGGGCGAAGGGCGAGATGATACACCCCTGTGGCGGGCTTGCATACCGGAACCGTGATTGCGGGCCGGACCGCCTTCTCCTAATATCGAGGGGAGATGGCCGACCCGCCGGCCGGAATTGGCCGGAGGATTTCCTGAAAGATTGATCAGCCGACGATTGGACTTGAGGATAGGGATTCATGCCGAATGAAAAGATTGCCATCGTCACGGGCGCGAACCGGGGAATCGGTTTCGAGATCTGCCGGCAGCTCACCGCCAAAGGCGTGACCGTCGTCTTGACCGCCCGAAGCGCCAAGTCGGGACAGGCCGCCTGCGACCGCCTGTGCGGAGAGGGACTGGACGTCCGGTTCCTCCGGCTGGACGTCACGGACGAGTGGAGTGTCCGCAATCTCGCCGGGGACGTCGAAAAGGAATTCGGCGGCGTGGACATCCTGATCAACAACGCTGCCCTCAACCTCGACCGGCACCTGAGCGGCTTGAACGCCGACGTGGAAACCGTCCGGAAAACGATGGAAACCAACGTCTACGGCCCGCTACGGATGTGTCAGGCGCTGATTCCCTTGATGAAGAAGCGGGGCGCGGGTCGGATCATCAACGTCTCGAGCCAGATGGGCGCGACGAGCCACATCGGCGGGGGGTATCCGGGCTACCGGATCTCCAAGGCCGCGCTGAACGCCCTGACCCTCATCCTCGCGGACGAGCTCCGCGGGACGAAGATCCTCGTGAACGCCCTGACCCCCGGCTGGGTCAGGACCGACATGGGCGGCCACTCGGCGCCCCTCTCCGTCGAGGAAGGGGCGGACACCGCCGTCTGGCTGGCCCTCCAGCCCGACACCGGCCTCACCGGCAAGTTCTTCATGAATCGGAAGGTCATCTCATGGTGATGGAAGACCGGAACCCAGCGGGGTACCGCTGAGCGCGGGAGGCATCATGTTCAAATTCTGGCCCGAGAACAACGACTGGTCCTGGCATCTGCTGAGGACAATCGCCGAAGCCAATTACGGCGGGGGGGAGGCCCAGGAGTGCCTGCGGACGGCGGCGCGGATCCAGGTGGGCGACCCTGAAAGCTGGCACGTCGAGTGGAAAGCCCTGGCGGACCAGGTGGCAGGTCTGGGGGAGAAAGCCCTGGCCAAAGGCCGGACGGTCACCGGCCGGGACCACCTCCTGCGGGCGTGCAACTATTACCGCTGGGCGGAGTTCTTCCTCCCGGCGGACGACCCGAGGCGGCTCCCCACGTACCGGCTGTGCATCGACGCCTTCCGGCAAGCGGGCCCGCATCTCGATCCCACCGCTGAACGCGTGGAGATCCCATATGAGGACACAACCCTCCAAGGATACTTCTACGCCGCCAAGGGCGCGTCCGGGAAGCGCCCGTCGCCGGGGGCGCTCTACGTGGCCGGGGCGGACGTCTTGAAGGAGGAGCTCTATTTCCTGGCGGGCAAGTCGCTCATCGAACGGGGGTTCTCCCTCCTCGTCATGGATGGGCCGGGGCAGGGGGAAACCCTCCGGTTCCAGAAGATCGTCAGCAGGCCCGATTACGAGGTCCCCGTGGGCGCGGCGCTGGACTACCTAGTCGCCCGGCCCGAAGTGGACGCGGACCGGCTGGGCCTCGTCGGCCGGAGCTTCGGCGGGTACTACGCCACGCGCGCGGCGGCCTTTGAGAAGCGCGTCAAAGGGCTGGTGGTCTTCGGAGCACTGTTCGAGACGGTGGAGCTTTTTGACGACTATCCGACCATCCGCGCCCAGCTCCAGTGGCTGACGGGGAGCGCGTCAGCCGAGGAGACCCAGGAGCGGCTGAGGGAGTTCTCTCTCGCACCGGTCATCGGCAAGGTGAGCTGTCCCGTTCTGGTCATTCACGGCGAGGGGGACCACCTGACCCCCGCCTCCCACGCCCGCCGGACGTTCGACGGCTTGGCCGTCGAGGACAAGGAGCTGATCCTGTACGGAAAGGACGAACCCGGCTCCGTCCACTGCCAGTACAACAGCTTTCCGACGACGATTCCGTACTTCTGCGATTGGCTGCTGGAGCGGGTGAATTCATAGGGCCGCATTTCTCACCAACGCGAGTGGCCGAACGGGGTAGATCGAGCAAGCGGGTTGTCTCTGAATCGTTTATCCAGCGGACGGGTATCACCCAGGTTCCAACATCCTGTTTTTCACGGGCGTGTGACGGGCCGGCGCGCGCCTCAGCCACAAATATGAAGGGGGCGGCGTTACGCCGTCCCCTCTTCTCTCTCTTCTTGCGCCCCGATTTTTTTGATCGGGGGCATCCGGGCTTAAGTCCGGATATGTGTGCCGCCCGGGTCCTTCCCCGTCGGCTCATCGGCGGCGCTCTGAGGGCGGGGTCCGAATGGAAGTCTCAACGGCGTGAAACCTATTCGACCCTCACCTCCTTCCAAATCCGCGCATAACCTGAAACCGGACTTCCTCCGATTCCTCCCGGGGACATCCCCGGGTGCCTGACGCCTTGGGTTTTTTCCCCTTTGCACTGATCCAATATGAAATGAACCCCCGCCGAGAACGATGAGCCAGATCATGAAAGCGCGGATCTTGAAGAATTCCGCAGAATTTGTCGTCTCGTGGGTGGCGAAACTGAGACGCAAGCCTATGTTTTAAGATATGGCCACGATCACCGGGGAAGCGGAGGGGGGAGGGGGGGGGGATGGAAGCGCGCCAA
>CAYRGS010000021.1:0-31152 GCA_964423875.1 uncultured bacterium | reverse complement strand
GCCAAATCCTTCACGTCGATCTCGACGCCTTTTACGCCTCGGTCGAGCGCCGGGAAAACCCGGACCTCGTGGGGAAGCCCATCATCGTCGGCGCGGACCCCAAGGGCGGAAAGGGCAGAGGCGTCATCGCCGCCTGCTCTTACGAGGCCCGCGCGTTCGGCCTGCACTCGGCCATGCCCATCGGCCGGGCCTTCCGGCTGTGTCCCCACGGGGTCTACCTCCCGGTCCGGATGGGTTACTACGCCGAGGTCTCCCGGGAGATTCGGAAGGTCTTCGCCGAGTACACCGAGCTCGTCGAGCCCATCAGCATCGACGAGGCCTTCCTGGACGTGACAGCCAGCCGGAGCCTGTTCGGCGACGCCCGGAAAATCGCCCTGACGATCAAAGACCGCGTCCGGGAGGGCCAGTCCCTCACCGCCTCGGTCGGGATCGCGACGAACAAGTTCATCGCCAAGATCGCCTCGGACCTGGACAAGCCCGACGGACTGGTCGAGGTCGCGCCGGGCGAGGAGCTGGACTTCCTCGCCCCCCTGCCCATATCCAAGCTCTGGGGCGTCGGCCGAAAAACGGAGCCCAAGCTCCGCGCCCTGGGCGTCAAGACCATCGGCGACCTGCGAAACCTTCCCCTCGATACGCTGAAGGCGGGGTTCGGCGCCGTCGGCGAGCATCTGCACGACCTGGCCCACGGCCGCGACGCCCGGGAGGTCATCCCCGAGTCCGCGCCCAAGTCGATCGGAAACGAGACCACGTATTCCGAGGACGTCTCGGACCCGGAGGCCCTGCGCAAGACCCTCCTCGCCCTGTCGGAGGAGGTGGCCTCCCGCCTGCGGGCCGACGGCTTCCGCGGCCGGACGGTCACGCTCAAGTTCCGGTACGAGGACTTCTCGACGCACACCCGCTCGCACACGCTGGCCGATGCGACCGACCTGGACGCGGAGGTGTACGAGACGGCGGCGGCGCTGCTCGAGGATTTTCTGCCGCTCAAGGGCCGGGAGGTGCGGCTGTTGGGCGTCTCGGTGTCGAACCTGGGGAGCGTCTCCGCCGCTTCCGCCCAGCTCTCGCTCTTCAGCCGGGTTTCGGGCGCGAAGACCCGAAGCCCCTCGCCCGAGGCGAGACGGCGGGCCGCCGAGGCCGTGGACCGGTTGCGCGGGAAATTCGGCATGAAGGCCGTCACGCTCGGTACGCTCGCGGAGGGGAAGCCCAGGGAAAATGAGGGTGCGGATGGCCCGGAAGAGACCCCTGAGCGGGACGAGCGCGGCTGAGCGGGAAAATCGCGTTTCAACGGCTCAGTTCGAGCGCTTCGCGGTCAGTCCCACTTCCTCCCCGGCATGTGGTCGAAGATGCTCTTCGTCAGCCCGCCGTCGATGTCGAGCCGGGTGGCGGTGATGTAGTCGGCCTCGTCCGAGAGCAGGAAGAGGATGCCGTGGGCGATGTCCTCCGGCTGGCCGACCCGCCCCCAGGGGGTGACGGCCTCGCGGCCCTTGCGGATCTCCGGGTCCTGAAGATAGGACGTCAACGGGGTTTCCGTGTGGCCGGGGCAGATGACGTTGACGCGGATTTTCTTCCGCGCCCACTCCAGAGCGAAGTGCTGGGAGAGCATGATGATCCCCGCCTTCACCGTGCTGTAGGCCCCCGACATGCCATAGGGCATGATCCCGGCGTTGGAGGAGAGGTTCACCATCGCGCCCGAGCGCCCCTCGGCGATCATCCACCGGCCCGCCGCCTGGCACATAAGGAACATTCCCGTCAGGCCGATGTCCACGACGAGCTTCCAGCTCTCCAGCGAGAGGTCCGCCAGGGGCGCCGGGTCCATTTTGATGGCGCAGTTGACGAGAAAGTCGAGCCCGCCGAACTCCGACGCCGCCCGGTCCACCGCCGCCCGGCACGCCTCGGGACTCCTCACGTCCAGGTTCTGAAAGACGGCCTTCCCGGCCCCGATCTTCGCGGCGAGCTCTTCGCCTAGGTCCTGGTTGAGGTCCCCGATGACGACGCGGCCGCCCTCCCCTGCGACCTGCTCGGCGGTCTTCGCGCCGATTCCGCGCGCACCTCCGGCGATGAGGCACACCTTCCCTTCAAACCGGCTCATGCCCTTTCCCCCCTTTCGCACCGCCCGATGGATCATCAATCGATTTCCCGCCCCAATTCCGGCCGGGGGTGTGGATCATCTTGCTCTCCACCTGTCCGCCGTCCACGGGCAGGTTCGCGGCGGTGACATAGCCGGCCCGGTCGGAGAGGAGAAAGACGCAGGCCTCGGCGATCTCCTCGGGCGTCCCCACCCGGCCCATCGGGACCACCGCCGCGCGGCCCGCCGCGATCTCCGGGTCGGCGAACATGGCTTCGGTCATGGGCGTGCGGACCTGGCCCGGCGAGACGGTGTTGGCGCGCACGCCGCGCGACGCCCACTCGACGCCGAAGAGCTTGCCGAGCATGATCGTCCCCGATTTGCAGATGCTGTACGCCCCCGCCAGGGGATAGGTCTGCATCCCCCCGATGGAGGAGACGAAGACGATGGCGCCGCTCCCCCGCTCGAGCATGACGCGCCCGGCCGCCTGGGCGCACAGGAAATAACCCTTGAGGCCGATGTCCATCACCCGGTCCCAGTCCTCCTCGGGCAGCTCCTCGATCCTGCCGGGAACCAGTTGAATGGCGCAGCAGACCAGGCCGTCGATCCCGCCGAAAGCCCCGGCCGCATCTCGGGCCATCCGCTCCGCGTCCGCCGGTTTCGAGGTGTCCATCTCGATGAGGACGGCCTTGCGCCCTTCGGCCCGGACCCGCTCGGCCGTCTCGGCCCCGGCCGCTGGGTTGATGTCGGCCACGGCTATGTCCGCGCCTTCCCGGGCGGCAAGGACGCACACGGCGCGCCCGATGCCACCGCCCCCTCCGGTAACGATGACCTTTTTCTCCTCGAGCATCATGACATCGGTCCTTCTCTGAAACCGTCCGCCCCGTCAATCAGGACACCAACCTGAATCTCTCACCAGCGAGGGCTCCGGGCCTTCCTCTCATCATACCAATTCACCATGGCTGAACCACTCGACAAAAGCGGCAAGGATCCGGATTTGACGAGCAAACTCAAGCCATTGTAAGATTTTCTTTCTCAATATTTAATGAATTGGAGGGCCAACCCGCCTAAGTTGATGAAATGCGCCTGATATCAAGCGGTTCAGAAGGGGGCGGGTGAGTGCGGTTCGCAAGGGCGGCCAGAATATCCGACCGTCTCAGTGGGACAGTCTTACACCGCCGTTTACATTCTTTCTTTCCTCGTCAACGGAAATTTAGCCTGCATCCCTCACCAAGCATGAGAGGCAGGGTGTAACGTGAGGTTGATCTCGGGCGAGGGCCAACCCGACCGAGGGTCGGCGGACCCGCGCACCGGCCCGAAAGCAAATCAGGTCAGCCGGGCGTTTCGGCACACTCCTCGATGATGTGGGAGCTCTCCAAAAATAAACGCGGGGACGCCCCCGGACTATCCAGAGGACTCCCCACGTATCACAAACACCGGTTCTCTTTGGCTCAGGAGAACGCGTACTTCAATCCCTACGGGCTTCTTCTATCCGGCCGAGCATCCCGCTCCGCAATGCCCAGGAAGCTTAATTATGCCCCACCCCCGATATCTCCTCCCCCGGGAGGCGTGTAGTTGGGATTGTGCGCGGCCAGCACGGGGCGGGTCCCCGTCCCCGCCCGAAAAACCGACCGTTGCGTGTATCCGCGCTTCTACGCGACAAAGCCACCGATGGCTATCCCTTCGCTAAGCGAAACACGAAACCGATCAGCTTTGTGAGAAATGCGGTCTAGACCCCTGATAATCGGACGGACTCAGCGTGTTTCAACCCCTTGCCCGAAAAGAGGGGCCGGGCGCAGAGTCAGTCTACCTCCGCACCGACCCCCTGTGGATGGTCAGTGGATAAGCTGCGCGGCTGAGACCTCGGCCGCGTGGAAGTCTTTTTGTGAATCGCGGCCTAACTGCACCCGCTGGTCTCGCCGCAGTTGAGGCAGCGGTAGCAGGAGCCGCTCCGGACCATCGTGCTTCCGCACGAGTGACAGGGCGGCGCGTCCGACTGGGCCTGGAAGATCGCCTTTTCGGCCTCATTCAGGATGGCGGCCTGGTCTTTCGTCAACTCCTCTTCCCGGGGGACGACCTCCTGGGCGGCGCCCGCTTCGGCGGACGCCTTCGGCGTCCCGTCCCCTTCGGCGCCGGCTTCTTCGGGAAACTTCATCCCCAGCCACTGGAAGATGTAATCCATCAGGCTCTTCGCGTACCGGATTTCCGGGTTGGTCGTGTAGCCGGAGGGCTCGAACCGGGTGTGGCTGAACTTGTCCACCAGGACATTCATCGGGACACCGTATTGGAGCGCGATGGAGGTGAGCGTGGCGATGGTGTCCATCAGGCCCGAGATGACGGAGCCCTCTTTGGCCATGGTGATGAAGAGCTCACCGGGCTGTCCGTCAGCGTACATCCCCGCATGGATATAGCCCTCATGGCCGCCGACGCTGAACTTGTGGGTGTGGGACATCCGCTCGTCGGGCAGGCGGCGGCGCACCGGGTCGCGTGTTTCCAGGGTCTCGGCCGCCGCTTGTTGGCCTTTTCCCTCCGCCCCCTTACCCCCATCCCGGGAGGTGTTCAGCGGCTGGGTGCGCTTGCATCCGTCCCGGTAGATGGCGACGGCCTTGAGTCCAAGCTTCCAGGAGTCGATGTACGTCCGGGCGATCTCCTCCGGCGTGGCCTCGCCTGGCATGTTGACCGTCTTGCTGATGGCGCCGGAAATGAAGGGCTGAACGGCCCCCATCATCCGGACGTGACCCATGTAGTGAATGGTGCGGGCACCCTTGGCGGGCTTGAAGGCGCAGTCAAAGACGGGCAGGTGCTCCTCTTTCAGCTCGGGCGCGCCCTCGATGGTGTCGTTTTCGTCGATGTATTCCACGATCCGGTGGGTCTGCTCTTCCGAGTACCCCAGCTTCCGCAGGGCCTCGGGCACTGTTTGGTTGACGATCATGAACTGCCCGCCGCCCACCAGCTTCTTGTACTTGATGAGGGCGATGTCGGGCTCGATTCCCGTCGTGTCGCAATCCATCAGGAAGGCGATGGTGCCCGTGGGGGCGATGACGGTGGCCTGCGCGTTGCGGTAGCCGTTTAGCTCGCCCAGGTTGACCGCCTCGCTCCACACCCTGTGGGCGGCCGCCGAGAGATCGGTCGGCAGATAATTGTGCTCTACATCTTCCACGGCGACTTGGTGCTTGCGCATCACGCGGAGCATGGCCTTTTCGTTTTGGGGATACCCGGCGAACGGCCCCTTGTGGCCGGCCGTCTCGGCCGACATCCGGTAGGCCTCGCCCGTCATGACGGCGGCCAGGGCGCCGCCCCAGGCTCGGCCCGCCGGGCTGTCGTAAGCGATGCCCTGGGCCATCAGGAGCGCGCCCAGGTTGGCGTAGCCCAGCCCCAGGGGGCGGTAGTCGTGACTGTTTTGGGCGATGGAGGGCGACGGATAGCTGGCCCGGTCCACAATGATCTCCTGGGCCGTGATCAGGACCCGGACGGCGTGAAGGTACGCCTCGACGTCGAAGCCTCCCTCCGCGTTGCGGAACCGCATCAGGTTGAGGGACGCCAGGTTACAGGCCGAATCGTCGAGGAACATGTACTCGCTGCACGGGTTGCTGGCGTAAATGCGGTCCGTCTCAGGACAGGTGTGCCAGTCGTTGATCGTCGAGTCATACTGAAGCCCTGGATCGCCGCAGATCCAAGCCGCATCGGAAATCCGGTCCATCAGATCGCGGGCCCGGTAGGTATCGATCACCTGGTTCGGATCGGTGACGGCGTGGATCCGCCATTCGCCGTCTTCCAGGACCGCCCGCATGAACTCATCGGTGACCCGGACGCTGTTGTTGCTGTTCTGGAAGAAGATGGAGTTGTAGGCCTCGCCGTTGAAGGAGCCGTCGTAGCCGGAGTCGATCAACGCCCAGGCCTTTTTCTCTTCATTGGCCTTGCAGTCGATGAACTCGCCGATGTCGGGGTGGCCGATGTCGAGGATGACCATCTTGGCGGCGCGGCGCGTCTTGCCGCCGGACTTGATGACACCCGCGAAGGCGTCATAGCCTTTCATAAAGGAGACGGGTCCGGAGGCCGCGCCGCCGTTGGAGAGAGACTCCTTGGAAGAGCGGATGCGCGAGAGATTCGTCCCCGTCCCCGAGCCGAACTTGAAGAGCATGCCCTCGGTGTGGGCCAGCTTGAGAATGGCGTCCATGCTGTCGTCCACCGAGTTGATGAAGCAGGCCGAGCACTGGGGTTTGTCCTCGATGCCGACGTTGAACCAGACCGGACTGTTGAAAGCGGCCATCTGATTGACCAAGATGTGCGTCAACTCGGCCTCGAACGTTCCGGCGTCTTCCGGCGCCGCGAAATATCCGTCTTTCCGACCCCAGCCCGCGATGGTCCGCGCCACCCGGTCGATCATCTGCCGGACGCTTTTCTCCCGCTCATCGGGATTCGCCGATTTCTTAAAATACTTCGAGACCACCACGTTGAGGGCCAGCTCCGACCAGGCGTTGGGGACCTCGATGTTCTCCTGCTTGAAGATCTCGGCTCCCTTCTCGTCGTAGATAACCGCGGACCGGCGCCCCCAACCCCCCTCGATGGCGTCATAGGGATGGATGGAAGGGTCAGTGAAAAATCGGGGAATCTTCAAACCCGTCCCCTTCCCCGCCTCGGAGACGCCCCCCCCCCCCCTCATCTTCCCCCCTGTCCGATTGACCATTGCCCTTTCCCCGTCCGCCATAAAACCTTGCTCCTTTCGCTTTTTGCCCTGAATTCAACCTTTTACAGATACGAGCCACGGAAGCGGGATGGCCGGAAAACTCTGGAATGAACAGCCAACCATTCGCTCATTTTTCGTAATCCGTAAACTAACTTAACTCCACATGGGATCGTGCCGCAAAGCACAAGATCCTGCGGGGAACGCATTGGACAACACAAGATATAGTAGTGTCAAGGAAAAAATTTCGACCCCACAACATTTGCGACTTTTCCCGGAACCGGTTCGTAAAGTAGACGACATCTTCCCGCGACATTGTCTTTCCCGCCATTATGTTATACAAATAAATAACAAAAGTCGAGCCGCCATACCAAACATTCGGGAGCCGGCATGACATTTCGGCACCCTCATCAGCGTATTCGGACCAGGGGTTGGAGCCATCGCTCACAACCGACGAATGGATGGAATTCAGGAAAAGGCGGGAAGTCGATCATCCCCCGAACCACCCCGGTTGTTGACACCGGGGTGAAACTTTTCCGCCCCTTAACCCTTTCGGAAAATCGAAAACGCGGCAACCAGAATGATGACGACGGTCGCCACGCCCATCGCCCCCGTTGCCACTACGAACAGAAAATCCATGTCAATCATTGACGCGGCTTCCTTCCTCTATCACCCCGCCGGTCTCCGGACCGGAGAAAAACGAACTCATGTGGCTCAATCGACTGTCCAATAGAATATGTTCTATCCCGCAAAGATTGGCAAGGCCTCGTTCCCCTTCGGTTTCCCCGAGGCATAGAGCGCACGCCGGTCAGGATATCGGCCGATCAACCCTTCCGCCTCAACGCGTGAAACCGCAGCGCCGCCCGGACCGTCCCGTAGCCGATCAGCGTCATAACGGCGGGAAGGAGCAGCCCCAATATCCGGGCGGCGGGGTTGGGGAGGTCAACGATCCACGCGCGCACAATCAACTCGATTCCCATGTACATCCAGAGGACTCCGGCCAAGACCCGACTGTTTGTCTGTTTCAAAAGGTAAGCGGCGCAGGGGATCAACGCGCCGATGGCCAAGACGGTGATTGCGCCGGTCTGGATCACGATAAAGATCCCGACCATGAGCTGAAGGGCTCCAAACGCGGTAAACGCAAGGACCGCGTCCGCGATGATCGACTCCGCCCCTTCAACGCTTTCAATCGGGTCGATCAGCATTCAGCGGATGCGGCGCGTCAAGGGAATCCTCGCCGTCCCCATCAGCGCGTCTCCTTCCCGGCCTCCGGGGCGCGTCCACCGGAACCTCATCGCATTCTCACCTGTTGGATAATCCCCCTTTCAATCTCTTCATTCCCCCTCGCCACCTGCCGGTGCAACGTGAACAGGTCCACGAACCACCAAACCGCATACGCGAGGAGCCCCAACAGGGCGATCACGACGGTCGGGCTTCCGAAGGCCGACCACTCGACGGGTCCTTGGGCGTCCCGCCCCCCGGCCGCGTCCACGGCGCCCAAGATGAAGACCAGAACGGCCAGCCACGGGACGATGAGGTAGAAAATCCCCTGTTTGACTTTCCCGAGGTAGAACTTGTGAACGGCCAAACCCGAGAGGAAAAACCAGAGCCGATACGCGATGCCCGTGGATTTCTTCACCTTGTCGAATTCGCTCCCGAAGATCTCCATCTCCGGCGGGGTCAAGGTCTTTTTGAGTGAGATCAAATCTCCGTCCATCGCGTCCACCCTTCGAAAGAAGTCCCTCCGCCGCCGCGTCCGGGGTTACTTCATCCCCTCCGCCAACCTTTCGCGCGTCGCGAGGTCGTCGGCAAAGTGGTGCCCCTCCGCTTCCACCCCCAGGGCGTTGGCCACCCGGGCGATGTAATTCCGGTAGCTCGCCAGACACGCGATTTCCAGGATTTCAATGTCCGTCCAGCCGTGCGCGCGCAAGTCCTCGACGTCGGTTTCCACGATGGAGGCGGGGTTGAGGGTGATCATCTCCGCATACCCCAGCATGGCCATGTCTTTGTCGTCCACGCCGGCGCTTCTCCAATCCTCCTTCAACTCGAACATCAGCTTCTTCGCCGCGCCGTCGCCCACTTCACAGAGAAACTCTCCGTGAGAGATCGTTCAGTATCGGCACTTAAGCAGGGCGGAGACCAGGACGGCTACCATCTCCTCCCGCTCCCGGCCCAGGCTCGAACCTCCAAACGTGACGGCGTGGGAAAACGCCTGGTAGGCCCGCATGAGCTCCGGCTTGAGGCTGTGGACCTTGACAATATTCCCCACGCAATTTCGCCGCGTGCGAGCCTTGTCATAAATGTTCTTGACCTCTCCGGTAGCTTCCGATTCAGTGATGGTTCCTATCCAGGCCATAATCCTTACCTCCGTGCACTGAAGGTTTTAGGGTAACGCGGTCCATACCTTCCTGCAGGTAGCGTACCCAGCTGTCTATATCAAGGCATATCTGTTCCATAGAAATCCCTGAGATCCCCGCTGAATTGATAGACGTTGTCAGGGCTTGACCGGACGCTTTTGGTCCAATAGAGAACGTTCCACTGGTGTGTCCAGTTGCGGGGATGCCAGATGGGATACTGGTATATTAAATAATCGCTTCTCAATGAGATTCCGAAATCGGCGAAGGCTGCGGGCGTCATGTCCCGGAAGATTTCGTAGATTTTCAGTTTGAATTCTTTCGATGAGATAGGGTCTGCGAGGGGCTGCCCCACTTGTTGGACGCCTTGGGCCTCAAACATCAGTTTGATGGTGAAAACGTATCTAGACAAAATCTCTGCAGGACTGCCCGTGGGTCGAATCGCCGAGACGATCCGGTAGAAATACTCCGGATCGCTCCTGTTCCTTTCATAGTAGATCTGGTAAAGCTCGGCAAAACTGAGCGGGATTTTCCCTTGGGTGTAGTGGACGTTGAAAAACGGATCCATCACGATCCATCTCTTGTAATCCTGGGACCAAGCTTCCGCCATGATGTGCCCGCTGGAGATCACTTCCCGCGCGGCAATCCCCATCACGCCCGCAGCTTGCACAAACAGCGCGGCCGACTCCCCGCAAGCCATCGTCTTCTTCTGTTGGATGTCTCGCATGAGGGAAAAGGCATCCTTCGTTCCTCCGGCGAGGGAGATGTCTGAGGACACGAGGGGCCAGGTTTTCCTGTGAGCCCATTCCCGCAACGTCACAATCTTTTCAAAATGGGACGATGCCGCGTTGACCACTTTCTCTAAATGTTGGCTCCGGAACTTTCGTGCCAAGGGATGATCCGGATCGATGGAATCAGTCCGGACGTTCGAGGTGCTTCGGACAGGATAAATTCCCCTGACCCAATCGTAAAAGGTCCCCGCCCAAAGGTCCTTTCGGAACGTAACGAATTCTCTGGCCGAATTAAAGTGTCCGCTGTGGACATAATGAAATGCCCGAAAAGGGTCTACGCCGAACAATAAAAAGCCGATCACCATCAGGACCAATACAAGAGAGCAAAAAATCTTCTGTTTCAATCTGGCCGGGCCTCCCTGGCCGGGTCTATATTTCAGTCTCGATTCCCTCATCCGCCAACCGCCGACCCGTCTCGTAGTAATTCCCCTCGACCGCCCGGAGTCCGTCTTCATCGTACACCTCCGACCAGTCCCCCAGGGGATAGCCGAACCAGGGCACCCGCGGCGTCAGTGGGGGAAGGCCGCATTTCTCCCAGATCGCCCGGGCGCGCTCCATGTATTCCCGTTTCGGCAGTGAGACGGGCGGATACGGGTGCTTGCGCGTGGCGTCGATTAGGACGGCCGAAAGCCCGGTGACGCCCGGGTAGAACTTCTCCGCCTCCGAAGCGCCGGGGGGGGCGCTGGCCGGGTCCAGGTTGCTCCCTTTGCCCGAGACGAAGCGAATGTCCCGTTCCGGGATGAGCCGGAAGCTCATGGCCCACAGGATCGATTCCGCGTCCGCCGGGTCGATGTCGTCGTCCACGGCCACGATGATCTTTCCATAAGTCGGGGAGTAAGACGCGGCAGCGTACAGGGCCTGCCAGGCCTGGGCCGGATTCTCCTTGTCCACCCGGATGGTGATGAACTGGTGGGAACCCCCCATCTCGTGGAAGGACACCTGTTTCACAGCGACGTTATGGCAATCGTAACGAAGAAACTTGTAGTAGTTGGACTCATACGCGATCTGCCTCAGCTTGCTCGACTCACTGGGCGGCATCTGGCTGATGAAGACCTGGGTGATCGGGTCCCGCCGGTGGGTAATGGCCGTAATGTGGACGACCGGCGCCAATCCTCGCAGGCCATAGAATCCAGTGTATTCGCCGAAGGGGGCCTCCGGCTCCAGATAATCGGTGGGGATTTTCCCCTCGATGACAATCTCCGCCGCCGCGGGAACTTCCAGGTCCACTGTCTTGCACTTCACCAGCTGAATCGGCTCCCCCGAAATTCCTCCTGCCACGGCGAGCTCGTCTGCCTCCAGGGGAAGCTTGGCGGCGCTGGCCATGCAGATGTTGGGCGCACAGCCAAGCACAGCCGCCACGGGCAGGGTCTTCATCCCAAGCTTCCTTGCTCGACGGAGGAGGAGAATGAGGTCAGACTGCTCGTAAGGCAAAAGGCCCGTCTTGTCCGGCGCCTTGAGATGGGCCCGGTAGGTACCCATGTTGCGGATACCTGTCTCGGGGTCTTGGGAAATCCAGCAGGCGGCCGTCAGGAAGGGGGCCGGGTCGAGGCCGGGCGTGGAGATGGGGATCGGAAACTCATCCAGTCCGTTGTGCTCTCGCCCGAAGTCTGCTGCGAGGTGAACCTCCTCCTGGGCTGGGCCGTCGGAGACCGTCTCGGGGGAGATGGGATGATGCCGGGCCCGCACCCAGCGCTCGGCGGTCTCCTCCTCCTTGCACCCCATCCCGAGGGCGTACATCCCGCGCGAGACGGCCGTCACCGCCACGGCCACGGGGGTCTTGAACCTCCGCCCGCGGGCGTCCGTTACGTTCTCGAAGAGGAACGCCTTTCGCCGCTCTTCGGGCAGCCCCCGAAACTGCCAGCGGACGAGCGGCATGAGCTCCGTGTCCTTGTTGACGGGTGCCGTGATGCGATAAAGAAGGTCGTTCTCCTCCAATGCGGAGATGTACTCCCGCAGGTCCCGATAATACCCTGTAGACTTGACCGCTCGACTCATTCCTGCCTCCGCTGTCGGGTGAAACATTCGGTGAAGGTGAATGAAATCATAACATGTCGGAAGCGGAGCCCACTTCCTTCGGGTTCGATCGGGACAAGGTTTGAAAGGCGGAGATTCGACGCGGTAAGATTCGGCGATGGGCGCGCGAAGACGAAAAATGGGGCCGAGCGTTACGTCCTGTAGCAGAAAATGCCGGGGGTGGGTGATTCTCGGCTGCTTGCTTTCGATGCCCGCCGTGTCGTCCATTCAGGCCGGCGCGGGCGCGTCAAAGGGGGATGAAGAAAAAATGGAAAAGACGGCCTTCGTCTATCACCCGGACACCGTCCTCCACGACGCCGGACCGACGCACCCCGAGCGGCCCGACCGCATCCGGGCGATCATGACCCACCTGGAGGGGGCCGGCCTCTTGAACGATCTCCTGCGGATCGAGCCCGGGCCCGCCGATGAGGCCTGGATCACCCGCGTCCATCCCCCCGAATATGTGCGCCTCATCGAGAAGGCCGCGAGCGAGGCCCCCGCGGCCCTGGACGCCGATACCCGGGTCTCCAAAGAGAGCTTCCATGTGGCCAAGCTCGCCGTGGGCGGGGCGCTGGCCGCCATGGACGCGGTAATGGAGGGAAAGGCCAAAAATGCCTTCGCCGCCGTCCGGCCACCGGGGCATCACGCCTCGGCCGCGCGGGCGATGGGCTTCTGCCTGTTCAACAACGTTGCCGTCACCGCCCGGTACGTCCAGGAGAAATATGGCCTGAAACGGATCCTGATTGTCGATTGGGACGTCCACCACGGCAACGGGACGCAGGACATCTTCTACGCCGATCCGTCCGTCCTCTACTTCAGCACTCACCAATACCCCTACTATCCGGGCACGGGGTCCGAGGGGGAGACGGGAGAGGGGCCGGGGAAGGGTTTCACCGTCAACGCGCCCCTGCCCGCCGGGGCGGGGGACGAGGAGGTCATCCGGGCGTTCCGGGAGAAGCTCATCCCCGCCGCCGAGAAATTTCAGCCCGAGTTCGTCCTCATCTCAGCCGGCTTCGACGGCCACAAGCGGGACCCGCTGGCGGGACTCCGGCTGACCGAGGCGGGTTTTGCCGAACTGACGCGCATCGTCATGGAGATCGCCGGGAAATCCGCGAAGGGACGGGTCGTGTCCCTTCTGGAAGGCGGCTACGACCTGGAAGGACTCTCCCGCTCCGTCGAGGCCCACCTCCGGGTGCTCGCGGGGATTTGATTGTGCGGGCCTCAGAAAACACCCTCCGGGCGATCCGGTTTCCCAACCCACATTTCTCACAACCCTTATGTTTCGGCGCCGCACGCTGCCCTAGTGATGAGAAACCTCTCTATACGGTGTAGCGCGAAGGCGCGGGTCGGTTGACCCCTAGCCTCCGCCGGTTTTTGATGTTGCGCCGCGTTTTGGGGGAGGCTGAAGCCTCCACGCTACACTTCCGGCAAGCGGCTGATCGAAATCGGGTTGTCAGGATGAAAGAAGGCCGGCATCTCCTCTTACCGAGAGCCCCATAACCCTCACCCCCTACCCGGTGCTGGGCCTAGGCTTTTGACAGCGAGTTCCAACTTCCCAAGGCAGAGTACGCCATATCTTCCGCCCGGCTGCTGTCAAGCTGACCTTCTCGCCTCCCTTCTTCAGTGCCTTCGTAGCAATTAACCCTCGTCTCACCAGCACGCTCAGGGTGCGTTTGTCGAACTCTGCTGTCTGCAGGCGTTGCTTCGCGTCTATATCGTAGATCGCATCTTCCTGAGCGTATGACAACCGAACTTCTGTAGTTTTTGCCAAGTGATCACCTCCTCTCCATTTTTTGAGATTTGCGGGCTAAGGCCGTTTCGACGCGAAGATTTCGGCGGTCCGAAGGACCTCGGTGTCGCTTGCGCCGCCGATCGCCAGCACCCGACCGCCCTCCAGAACCGTCGCCGTGAAAAGCCTCCGGGCTTGGCGCAGACGGGCCAGAAATTCGCTGAACCGACCGGACCGCGGATCGAACCGCTCAACGCTTCGGAGCGTCTCATCCACGCCACGCCCTCCCAGCAAAAGGACCGACCCGTCCGGAAGGCGAACCGCCGCGTGCTGCTGCCGGGGCTTCACCATCGAACCGGACACGGGGACGAACGCCCCGGTCCCGGGGTCGAAAACCTCGGCCGAGCCGAGGGCCTTCTCATTCCACCCCCCCGCAATCAGGACCCGCCCGTCGCCCAAGCGCGTCGCGGTGTGACGCCCGCGGGGCTGGGTCATCCGCCCCCGCGTCGGCCGGAAGACGCCGTCCTTGGGGTCGTACAGCTCCCCGTATCGGGTCTTCGGGTTTCCGCCGACGATCAGGATCCGACCGTCGGCCAGCGGGGTGGCCGTGTGCTGCTGCCGGGCGAAGAACATCCGGCGGGCGGGGACGAAGCGGTCCTCCGCCGGAAGGTAGCGCTCGGTGAAGGAAAGGGCGGTCCGTCCATTGTTCCCTCCAGCGATGAGGACACTTCCATCGGCCAGGGGGGTGGCGGTGTGGTCATAGCGGGGCGTGGCGAGCCGCCCGCGCGTTCGGACAAAGACATTTTTGGCCGGCAAAAACAAGGCGGCGGCGGAGAGGGCGGTGTCGGCGTCCAACCATCCGCCGGCGTAGAGCGCCCGCCCGTCGGCGAGCAAAGCGCCCCCGGCCCAGCCCGAAGGCCGCGGAAGACGGGATGGAACGGGATGAAATTTGCCTCTCGCCGGGATGAATCGCTCGCCCGAGGGCAGCGGCTGGGTCTTCGTCAGGCCCCCCAGGACCAGGACGGAACCGTCTTTCAGCCTGAGGGCCAAGTGCCCGTGCCGCGCGACGCCGAGGTCCCCGGTCTTCGAGAACCTTCCCTCCTCGCCGCAGCCCGAGAGGACGAAAGCCATCACCAGCAGCGCCCGCCCGACGAGCCGCCGCCCTGAGGTCTTCCCCCGGCACGGCATTTCGCGCGAGCCTTCGTGGACGCGATCGGCACGGGTCACAGTGATCCCTCTTTGCCGCGCGCCTTCAAACCGTTCGAGAAGGCGCCCTGGATTTTTCATTCCAGTGTAGTGTCTCGCCTTCCGGCCGGGCAAGATGCCCGCCCTACCTGCAATTTGTGAAGGGTCAATTTCTTTTGGAGACACTACGCTAAACGACAAAATAATATACACTATTAGGGAGTGTCCAAAGGAGAGATGGATTGCGCTGGGGGTGCTCGCCTGCGGGTTCCTGACGCCGGCGACGCTCCCGGCCCAGGGGAAATGGAAGCGCGAGGTCCGCGCGCCCACCCGGAGGACAGAGGTTGCCGTCGCCGTCCGAGGCGGGGAGATCTTTGTGATCGGCGGCCTCACTCACCGGGGCGTCTCGTCGAGGTCTATCATCCCCGGAAGCGGAGGTGGCGAACAGCCGCTCCCCTGCCGGAGCCCGTTCACCATCCGGGAGCGGTTGTCGCGGGAAAGCGGCTTTTTGTCGTCGGCGGGTTCGGCCGCGGGCCCTTCTGGGCCGGGGTCGACACCCTCTATGAATATCTCCCCCGACCAGACGCCTGGAAAAGACGCGCGCCCATGCCCTCCGCCCGGGGGGCCCTTGGGGTCGCCGTCATCGACGGGAAGCTCCACGCCGTGGGGGGGAGGAATCAGCGGGGCGACGTGGCGGCCCACGAGGTTTACGACGCCGCGAAGCGGGATCGCCGCGGCGGTCTTGGACGGCCGGATTTTCGTCTTCGGCGGAGAGTCGGTGGAGGGGACCTTCGCGGACAACGAGGGCTACGACCCCGACCAGGACCGGTGGACAAAGTTCGCCCCGATGCCCTGGGTGCGGCGGCCTGGGGAGGCCAGGTCTTCGCCCTGAGCGGCGGCCCGACGCCGGGCGGTTCTTACAGCGGGGCCAATGAGTCTTTCGCACCCCGGGGAAGCCGAAGCGTCCATTGAGCCGGCCCTTCCGCGGGTTCGGGAATTTTTCCAGGTGCGCGGCGTTCAAAGGGTTGATAAGTTGTCGAAGGGGATCGGTCGCGGCAACCAGTCAGGTCCGAAACGGGAATTGAAGGGAGTTGCATCCCGCATGATGTCCAAATCGAGGATTCGTTTTTTATCGCTGCTCATCCTGGCGGCGGCGCTGGCGGCTGTGTCCTCGGTTTCGCCCGCCCTCGGAGGGGACAAGGAACATTTTTCCGCTCTCCGCATGGTGCGGTTCTCCAAGCCGGTGGCCACACCGGATTTCCGGCTCAAGAACCTGGAAGGAAAAGAGGTATCCTTTTCCGGGTTCGAGGGCAAGGTTATTCTCCTCAACTTCTGGACGACGTGGTGATCTCATTGCCTACGGGAGCGGCCGGCTCTCGAAGCGCTGTACCGGAAGTACAAGGACAAGGGTCTGGAAGTGGTCGGGATCGCGATGGACAAACAGGGCAAAGCCATCGTGGCCCCTTACCTGAAACGGAACCCGGCGACGTTCAGCAACCTGCTGGATCCCGATTCGCGCGTCTCCCGGATGTTCTCCGTCCGCGGCACGCCCATGAACTTCCTGTTCAACCGGAAGGGAGAGGTCATCGGGGGCTCGGTCGGCTACCGGAATTGGTCCAGTCAAGACGCCCACGTGCTGATCGAGAGTCTTTTGTAGACCGACTCCTCGGCGGCGGACTCGCGGATGAGGCCTCCGGCGGCTGCCGGCCGGGACTATCGGAATCACCCTCTTCACGGCCGAAGAAAGCCGATCTTCAGGCGGAAGGACGAAACGGGTCATGGAATCCGGCATCAGTGTCTCTTACCTGATCGCGTTCGCGGGGGGATTGATCTCCTTTCTCTCGCCTTGCGTCCTGCCGCTGATTCCCTCTTACCTCTCCGTCGTCTCGGGCGTGTCTTATGAAAAGTTGACGGCCGCGGGGACCCACGACTGGCGGCTGCGGAGGAAGGTCCTGCTCAGCGCCGCCCTGTTTGTCGCCGGATTTTCGCTGGTGTTCATCCTCCTGGGGGCTTCGATCAGCGTCCTGACGGAAAACCTCATGGGGGCGCGCACGGAGCTCAGCACCATCGGCGGAATCCTGATCATCTTTTTCGGCCTCTTCATCGCCGGTGTGTTGAACGTCGGGTTCCTGAAAAGGTATTTTCAGCCGCTGGAAAAGACGCGCGCGACCCGGGTGGTGGGCTATTTGGGGGCGCTGATCGTGGGGATCTCTTTCGGCATCGCCTGGACGCCTTGTGTTGGCCCGACGCTGGGGGCCATCCTCACCCTGGCGGCGGTCGAGAGCGGAAAGGGCGCGTGGCTGTTATCGATCTATTCCGCGGGAATGGCCATTCCTTTCCTGCTGGCCGCCTTCGCGTTCAACGGGTTTCTCGGCTTCTTTCAACGGTTCAAGCGGCTGCTCCCCGCCGTCCAGAAAGCCGGAGGCTTCGTCCTCGTCCTCATGGGCGTTCTCCTCCTGACCGGCCGACTCACCGTCCTCAACAACTACGCTCTCAGCTTCACGCCCGAATGGTTGCTCAAATTCCTTTGAGGAACGCGGGCGAACGATGCCTCCCACACCCCCCAAGGACGAGCTTCAATCCCGTTCCTTGAGGACATTGAGCGAAAACCGGTCCACTTCCTTCAGTAGATCGACAAACCGCCCAGCCATCTGATCAACCAGCTTCCGTCCTTTCTCGGCGTCCGCCCCGCTTGCGTCCCCGCAGGCCCCTTCGGCGTTGAGATCCTGAATTTGCCATCCGAACCCCACCGCGCCCTCGGGCGTCAAGTATTCGAACTGTTCCTCCATGTCGGTCGAGAGGGTCTCGAACCGCTTGAGCTTCCCGGTGCGCACCAGGTCCGGCCGAAGATGGAGCATGATCGATGTCTCGATGTCCCCGGCGTGAATGCCGTGCTTCACCTCCCCATCGGAGAAAAGCCCCCCGGCGTCGGACAGCCGGTGGCAGTTCACGGCGACCGTCATGAGCTTGAAGCGAACCCGGAGATCCCGCGCCACCAAGTCGAGGACCTGGGGCTGGCCACCGTGGCTGTTGAACAAGACCAGCTTTCGGACGCCGGCCCGGTGGACGCTCTCGCCGATTTCCATCAGCACCCGGAGGAGCGTCTCTGTGGAAAGGGAGAGCGTCCCGGGGTAAGCCGCGTGCTCGCTGCTCTTCCCGACCGAGACCATCGGCAGGACGGTCACCGGCAGGTCGTCCGGCAACAACCCGACGGCGCGGGAGAGGATGCCCTCGTTGATGCAGGCGTCCACGCAGACCGGCAGATGCGGCCCGTGTTGCTCGATGGCGGCGACGGGGAGGACGGCGATCGTCCTTTCCGGGTCCAGGGACGAAAACTCCTCGGTGGTCATTTCCCGCCAGTAGCGGCGCGGCATCCGGCTCACGGTTTGTCCTCCGTTGGGCGATCTGGGGGTAAGGGAAGTGCTTTTAAAATGATGGGTTCCCGCACGCTATCGGAAGAAACTCGGCACCTTGGCCGGATGCAAAAACCCCCATTGGCCACAAACGAACTCCTTCGCCAAACAAACACCCACCCCAGAAAGGCCAAGCCTCCGGCTTGGCCCGGCAGGGCGGCCATCTTGGCCGCCATCGGAAGGCGGGCTGGAAGCCCGCCCCACCAAGGGGGTCCAGGGGGGACACACCCCACCGGGTGGGGTTTTCAAAATGTCCCCCCAGGCGGGCCTATTGTTGATAAGACCCGCCGTTGACCAGAAAGGTCTGGCCGGTCACGAACGCGCTGTCGTCGCCCGCCAGGTACAAAAGCGTCCCCACCAGGTCTTCGGGCGCGAGCGACCGTTTGAAACAACGGGACCGGTTCGTCGCTTCCACGTACTCCGGAACCTCGGTCAGGTCGTCGTCCAGGGGAATGAAGTCCGGCGCCAGGGCGTTGACGGAGATTTCGTGGTCGCCCACCTCACGGGCGAGGGCCCGGGTGAAGGCCAGGACGCACCCCTTCGAGGTGGTGTAGGCAATCATCCCCGGGGCGCCCTGATAGAAGGTGTGGGAGGAGATGTTGATGATCTTGCCGGAGCGTTGGGTCTTCATGGCCGGCAAGACCGCCTTGGCGCACAGGAACATCCCCTTGGAGTTGACGGCCATGACCCGGTCCCAGAGCTCGACGGAGACCTCCTCGACGGCAACACGGGCGAACCGGCCCGCGATTCCGGCGTTGTTGACCAGGATGTCGATGCGGCCGTAGGTCTTCAGGGCCGTCTCCGCCATCGCCCGCGTGGCGGCCTCGTCCGTCACGTCCGTCGTTACGGTGGTGACCTCCCCCCCCGCCGCTCGGACTTCGGCGGCCGTTTCCACGGCGTCGGCAACGTCGGCGATGACGACCTTCGCCCCCTCCCCCGCCAGGGCCCGGACGTACGTCCTCCCGATCCCCCCGGCCCCTCCCGTAACGATGGCCACTCGATCTTTCAGCCGCAATTTCATTCTCCTTTTTCTTCCTTTCCGTTTCGGCATGGGTCCGCGGGAACAGGCCTCCGGACGGCGGGATCTTCCGACGGCTCGGGCGTCAACGCTCCGGCGGTCCGGTGGAGATGGGCAGGCGGATCCGGAACCGCGTCTCGCCCGGCTTCGACTCGACCCTAATTTCGCCCTTGTGCGTCTCGCGGACGATTCGGTGGACGATCTGCAAACCCAGGCCGGTTCCCTTCCCCACGTCCTTGGTCGTAAAGAACGGCTCGAAGACCTTCGAGCGGATCTCTTCGGAAATTCCCGGGCCATTGTCGGCGACTTCCACCAGGACGGAGTCGGTCTCCTGTGACGTTCGCAGTCTGATCTCGCCCCCCGGACCCGCGGCGTCGATGGCGTTGTTGATCAGGTTCGTCCACACCTGGTTCAGGTCTGGGTTATGTCCCTTCCCCCTTGGACGCCAGGCGGTCCTCCGGCTTCGAAGCCTCCGGTTCCTCCCGCCGAAATTGCGTCCGGAGCTTCTCGGGCGTGATGGGCAGCGAGGTGATCCGCACCCCGGTGGCGTCGTAGACGGCGTTGGCCACCGCCGCGGCCGCCGGGTCGATGGAGGTCTCCGCCGCCGCCTTGGCGCCGAAAGGCCCGAGCTTCTCATCGCTCTCGACGGTGATCGTCCAAATCGCCGGCGTCCCCTCCGCCCGGGGCAGGGTGTAGTCGGCGAAGTTCCCGTTGACGATCCGGCCGTTATCCATGACCAGGTTCTCGTACAGGGCGAACCCCAGCCCCTGGACCAGGCCGCCCTGAGACTGCGCGTGGGTGACCAGGGGGTTGACGGCGATCCCGATGTCGTCGGCGGTCGTGACCCGGCGCACATCGATCCCGCCGGTCTCCATGTCCACCTCCACCTCGGCCACCGCCGCCGAGAAGGTGTAGCCCATGCCGACGTTGCCGTATCCGGTCTCGGGGTCGGGCATCTCGGTCTCCGCGTCATAACTCGCGAAGGCGACGAGGGGCGCTCCCCCCTGCGCCTCCTGCGCCGCGGCCGCGACCCGCTCCAGGGGGGCGCGTCGGCCGGACGCCCCTTTCACGGAAAACACCCCGCCGGCCGCCTCCAGGTCCGCCGGGTCCGCCTCGAGGAGCCCCGCCGCCGCGCGGTCCAGCCGCTCCCTCAATATGTCAGCCGCCTTCCGGACCGTGTTGCCCGAGATCATCGTGAGCCGGCTGGCGCTGGCCCCGCCCGCCGGCGGCGTGAGGTCGGTGTCCGCCGCCGAGACGTCCACGTCGGAAACCTTCAGGCCGAGGGTCTCGGCGCAGACCTGCGCCAGCATCGTTTTCGTCCCCTGGCCGATGTCGCCTTCACCCGTGAGGATCGCAGCCCGGCCGTCGGGGTTGAGCCGGATCAGCGCCGTGGCGCCGTCCCAGGGCCCCCGCCGGCTTCCGCTGACGTGGATGGCGCAGGCCAAGCCGAGACCGCGCCGACGCTTTCCCGCGGCCCCCCCCCCTCCTCCCCCCCGGTCCCGCCGACGGCCGACCCACCCGGCCGCTTCCGTCGCCCGTTCGATGCACGTCCGCAGGGCGCACGAGCCGATCTTCCAACCGTGCACGCTCACCTCGTTTGGAGAAACGGCGTTGACCAGGCGGATTTCGACGGGATCGAGACCGAGCCTTTCGGCCAGATGGTCCAGACAGGACTCCATGGCGAAAACCATCTGGGGGATCCCGAACCCCCGAAAGGCGCCGGTCGGCGGATTGTTGGTGTAGGCCAGGCGGGCGCGGACGCTCAGATCCCGGATCCGGTAGCAGCTGTCGGCCCGGATGGCGGTCGCCTCCATGATCCGGCTCGACCAACCCACGTTCGCCCCGGCGTCGGCCAGGATGTCGGAGACCTTGGCCAGGATTCGCCCTCGGCGGTCGACGGCGACCTTGAGGCGGATTCGCATGGGGACGCGGGGCCTGCCGCCGCCCTGGAACTCGTCCAACCGGCTGTTGATCAGGCGCACGGGCCGGCCGGTCTCAACGGACAGCAGGGCGCTGAGCATGGCGTTGGGCTCGTCGCACCACTTCCCGCCGAAGGCGCCCCCGACGTGGGGCTGGATGATCCGCACCCTGGATTCGGACAGCCCCAGGGCCAGGGCGACGCGCATGCGGGAGAAGAAGACGCCCTGGGTCGAGGTCCAGACCGTCACCTTGCCGCCGGGGTCCACCTCGGCCAGACTGCCGATGGGCTCGGTGTAGCCGGGGTGTTGGAGGGAGGTTCGGTAGGTCTCCTCATGGACGGCGGCGGCCCGGTCCAGGCCGGATTCCGTGTTGCCGTAGGCGACGGCGAAGGTCCACGCGCAGTTGTCCAGATGCTCGTCATGAAGGGCCGGCGCGCCGGGCCGCAGGGATTCCTCGGGAGAGAAGACCTCGGGCAGGGGGTCGTAATCGACCCGGATCTCCTCGAGGGCGTCCAGCGCGGCGGCCTCGTCCACCGCGGCGACGGCCGCCACATCTTCACCGATGAACCGGACCTTGCCCATGGCCAAGGCCGTCTGGTCCAGGGTCTCGAACCCCCACCGGACCTGGGGGATGTCCGCGCCGGTCAGGACGGCCTTGACGCCGGGCAGTCGGCGCGCCCGCTCGGCGTCGATCGAGCGGATGCGGGCGTGGGCGATGGGGCTTCTCAGAACCTTGGCGTAAAGCATCCCCGGCAGCTTGAGGTCCGCGACGTACCGGGCCCGGCCCACCACCTTCTCAGGCGCGTCGATCAGGGGGGTGGGCCGGCCGATGACGTGGTAGGGTTTGGGCATATCGCTCTCGCCGAACACAAATCGCTGGGAAAGTTCCGGAATTCCGAGATCAGTAGAAGAGGCGCCCTGTTTGACGGGTCGACCCTTTGCCTTTTACGCAATCTGGATTAATCTCTTATCGATGCTCCCGTCATCCCGGCCTGGAGGGTGTAGCGCGTGGCCAAGGACCTCCGCACCTACCTGAAGCAGCTTCACGATCAGGCCCCGGAGGAGTTGCGGCGGGTCTCGCGGGAGGTCTCCCACGAGTACGAGCCCATCGCCCTCACCACGAAGATGGACCGGGAGGGAATCTTTCCCGCCGTCCTCTTCGAGCGGGTGAAGGGGTATGAGTTCCCCGTCATCGTCAACATGCTCACCAACCGCAGGAAGCTCGCCGTCGCCTTGGACACGACGAAGGACCGCGTCGCGGAAGTCCTGGCGTCGCGGGAGGTGAACCGGATCCCCCCCCGGCGCGTCGAGACCGGCCCGGTCAAGGACGTGATTTACGTCGGCGACGAAGCCGACCTGGGCCACCTCCCCATCATCCTGCATTACGAGCGCAACGACGCGCCCTACATCACGATGGGCGTCCTTGTGGCCAAAGACCCCGAAACGGGAGCGTTCAACCTGGGGCTTTACCGGAACAAGCTCATCAGCCGCAACCGGCTGGGCGTTTATTATAGCTGGGGCAAGCGCCTTCAGTACATGCACCTCAAGGCCGAGGCCCGGAACGAGCCGCTGGAATGCGCCCTCGTGATCGGGATGCACCCGGCCCTGCACATGGCCTCCCAGTCCCAGATCACCCGGAAGGACGGATCGGACGAGTACGAGGTGGCGGGGGGAATCCTGGGCGAGGCGGTCGAGGTGGTCCGCTGCGAGACGGTGGACGTGGACGTGCCCGCCCACGCCGAGATCGTCATCGAGGGGCGGCTCCTGCCCCACGTCCGGCAGCGCGAAGGCCCCTTCGGGGAATACCACCGGTACTACGGCCAGATCGTGGACGCCCCGGAGTTCGAGGTGACGGCCATCACCCACCGCAGCGACGCCATCTACCACAACCTCGGCCAGTACGTGGAGCAGGTCATCCTGGGGGGGATCCCCAACGAGGGGCACCTGCTGCGGGAGCTTCGGAAGTTCGTCCCCTCTGTCCGGGCCGTTCGGGTCCCCCTCTCGGGGGTGCTGCTCCACGCTTACATTCAGATGGAGAAGGTCAACGAGGGGGACGCCAAAAACGTCCTCATGGGCGCTCTCACCCGGACGCCCTGGATCAAGCACGCCTTCGCCTTCGACCCGGACATCGACATCACCGATGACGACGAAGTCCTCTGGGCGCTCTCGACCCGCGTCGTTCCGGACCGGGACATCTTTTTTGTCCCGGGCGCGCGCGGAAACCGGCTCGACCCGACGACGTACGTCCTCACCCGCCTCGCGCGGGACGGGATGGTCACGAAGATGGGCGTCGACGCCACGGTTCCCATCGGGTATGAACACCCGTTTCCCCGAAGGGCGAGGATTCCCGGAGTGGAGGATCTACGGCTGGAGGAATATTTGACGGGACGGGAGTGAAGGAAGGAGGCCCGTCCTCATCGAGACCGACCGGCCAATCTGCCGAGGAGCCAAGGGGAGGTATCGACCCCGACCCCATCTCTCCCTTCCACCCCGCTCTATCAATTCATGTGAGACCCGCCGTCCACCGGAAGGGTCTGGCCTGTGATGAAGTCGGCCCCGTCGGAGAGGAAGAACACAATCGCCCCGACCAGGTCCTCCGGAACCTGGCTGCGGGGGATGGCGCGGCCCTTGATCTGCATCTCGTCCTCGGCGTCGATCACGTCGGCGCGGGCTTCGAGGATGCTCTCGCTGCGGGTCAGGCCGGGGGCTACGCAGTTCACGCGGACGCCCTCCTTCCCCAGCGTCCGGGCCATGACGCGGGTCAGCGTTATCACGGCCCCCTTGGACACGACGTAATGGGGGGTCTTCGGCGTCCCCTTGAAGGGGGTGCCGGAGGCGATGTTGACGATCTTCCCCGCCCCCTGGTCTTTCATATAGGGATAGACGGCCTTCGTCATCAGCCACACGCCCTTGACGTTGATCTCGAAGACGCGGTCCCATTCCGCTTCGTCGATCTGATCGAAGGGCACGTATTTCAAATCGGCATAGAGGGCGGCGTTGTTCACCAACCCGTCAATGCGCCCGTAAGCCCCGTGAGCGGCCTTCGCCAATTCCTCCGTGCTTTGGCCGCTGGACACGTCGCAGTGGACGAACGTGGCGTCCCCTCCGGCTTTTCGGATCTCTTCCACTGTGTCCCGGCCGTCGCGGATGTCGGAGACGACGACCTTCGCCCCTTCGGCGGCGATCCCTCCGGCGTAGACCCTGCCGATCCCTCGAGCCCCGCCGGTCACAATGACCACTGTGTCCTCAAGCAGCACGTGTATCCCCTTTCACTGAGAAGAGACCGAAATCATTACCAGGAGGGGGCTTTTTTGAAAAGCCGCCCCCCACCCCCCCCGAAAAACTTTTGGCGGCCGAGCTTTGCTCGGCCTTTTCGCGGCTGGAATTGTTCGAATAAACGCAACCCTGGGCCGCGCAAACTCTGGACAAAAAGATCAAACCTTTCAATTACCACAAGAAAACCGGCCCATTGTCTGAATGTTAAAAACCTCCGCTGGCCACAAACAAACTCCTTAGCTCAACGACCACCCACCCCAGAAAGGCCAAGCCTTCGGCTTGGCCGCAAAAAGTTTTCCAGGGGGGTCTGGGGGACAGTTTCAAAGCTTGTCCCACGCGAAGGCGGGGATGTCCCCCCAGGCATCTTTTATCCTGACTCAAATCCGTTAAATCATATGACCGCCGCCTTCCACCATGAGGGTTTGTCCCGTGATGAAATCGGCGCCGTCGGAGAGAAAGAACACAATCGCCCCGACCAGGTCTTCGGGCACTTGGCCGCGCGGGATGGCCCGGCCCGCGATCTGCTCCGCCTCGTCGGCGTCCATGAGCGCAACCCCCCGGGCGGCCAAGACGCTGTCGCTCCGCGTCAGGCCGGGGGTCACACAGTTCACGCAGATGCCCTCGGCGCCCACCGTCCGGGCGAGGGACCGGGTCAAGGCCCCAACGGCCCCCTTGGAGGCGACGTAATGGTACATCTTCGGCGTGCCCTTGAACGGGGTGCTCGAGCCGATGTTGATGATCTTCCCCGAGCCCCGCGCTTTCATGTAGGGATAAACGGCCTTCGTCATTTGCCACGTCCCTTTCACGTTGACGGCGAAGACGCGGTCCCATTCCTCTTCGTCGATCTCGTCGAACGGCACATACTTGAGCTCGGCGTGGAACGCGGCGTTGTTGACCAACCCGTCGATGCGGCCGTATTTCTCGTGGGCGGCCTTCGCCACGGCGACGGTGTTGTCATTCAGAGACACGTCGGCCTGAACGAACAGGGCTTCGCTGCCCGCCCCCCGGATCTCCTCGGCCGCCGCCTTTCCATCGCGGAGGTCGGAAAGGACAACCTTGGCCCCCTGGGCGGCAATCCCGGCGGCAAGCACCTTGCCGATCCCGCGCGCGGCGCCGGTGACGATGACGACTTTATCTTTAAGGAGCATCTCCGCTGCCTCCGTTTTTCAACCGGAATCCGAAACACCCGATCCGGAACCTTCGATCAAGCCAAAATCCAGGGTCATCCAATCCCTCCCTGTTCCACCCGACAACCCCGCACGCTCATCCCGTCTTCGGCACATACTTCCCCGTTTCCACATCCCGCCCGAGGCGGTCGTCCTCGCGGAGCTTTCCCCAGGCCCGCAGGAGGTCCCGATACTTGACGTCCGCGAACCGGATGAGAATGTCCTCGAAATGCGCCGGGCCCTCCCCCAGAAAGGCCAGGATTCGATCCGCCAGCTCTTGCGTCGATCCGCTCACACTTCCTCCCCGTCCGGCCGAGAAAACCGAACCATGAGTCCGCCGATTCGAAAAGCTTCCGATTCGGAAATGGGTTGGATTCCGTCGAACCGTTCAGTCAGAAACCAATCGAGATTATATCGCAACCGGGGCGGGAGGACATCCCGCCCCCTCGGAACAAAAAAGCGGTTGACAGGCGCGCCGCCAAAAAGGTGTAATTGGGTTCAAGCAGTCGTAAATCAGTCGTTTGTTCCCGTCTGAAGTTGAAATGGGACATTCGAGTGCTTGCCCCGTCCCAGCCGGAACCGCGCTTGGGGAAGGACACCAAGCGGGATGAGGCGAATTTCCGACCTTGGAGGAAGACACGATGAAACGACTCGGACGAAACATGGTGGTCTGTGTCACGGTGTTGGCCCTGGCCTTGATTTTCGGCGGGACCGGACCGGCCGCCGCCGCGCCCATCAAGCTCACGATGGTCGGCTCCTGGCCGCCGCGCATTTCCTCCGCGGCGGATGTGGGCATTCGCTTTTTGGAGGAAGTCAATAGGCGCGGCAAGGGGAAGGTGGTGATCCGGTTCAAGGGCGCCAAGGAAGTCGTGCCCACGTTCGACCAGCCGGAGGCGCTGGTGAGGGGCGTGTTTGACGTCTGGTACGGCGCCCCGAATTACTGGGCGGGCGTGGTCCCCGCCGGCTACGTCACAGAACTCTCGCCTTTTCCCGTTCCGGACAACGGACCCGGCAGCAAGCTGTTCAACTTCATGGTCAAGATGTACGAGAAAAAGGGCGTCCGCTACCTGGGGCACTTCTCGGGCGACCCGGGCACCGGCAACCATTTCATGTATACCCAGAAATCGCTGTCGAGCATTTCGGACCTGAAGGGTAGAAAGATCAGGGTGCCCCCGCTGACCCGATTTGTCGTCAAAGCGGTTGGCGCCGAGCCCGTCACCCTGCCCCCGTCCGAAGTGGGGCTCGCCCTGCAGCGTGGCACGGTGGAAGGCTTCACTTGGCCCTTCTATGACGGCTTCACCGCCTTCGGCTGGCACAAGGTGTCGAAATACATCATCCTTCACCCGCTCTATCGGGACGGTATCGGCATCAACATGAATCTGCGGAAGTGGAACAGTCTGCCCAAGGATGTTCAACAGATCATCCTGGATTCTGTACGGGTGATCCAGGTCTGGTCTCAGGGATGGATTTCCGCGTACCAGAGCACGCAACTATCCGCCATGAAGAAGGCGGGCATGAAGGTCATCCAATTCTCGAAGGCTGAGACCGCGCGCTGGAACAAGACTTCCAATGACGCCCTGTGGGCGAATTTCAAGAAAGCCATGAGCGCGGCCGATTACGCCGAGGTCAGGAAGTTGATGGACTACAAATAAATTCCCTTGGCCAGGCTCAAGCGCTTACGCCCTGGCCGGCTCGCCCAGTCGCTCGGATTGGCTGGGGCCGGAGTTTCAAGGGGGAGGCATTCGGACCCGCATCGCTTTCGAGGGGGTCCGAATGCGCTCCCCCCTCTAATCCTCCATTACCTACTCCGGGGCCATTCCTCTCGGCGCCGGGACCCGCTTAAGACCCGCCGCATCTAACCCGCTGAAGCTATCAAGGCGCACGCTCACCGGGCAGGAGGGGAGGGATTCCCCCTCAGAAGATTCCTTCCGGGCCTACTCCTTCTTGCCATGGGAGGCCCCCGCTGGGCCAGAGACAAGAGATTCCCGCATGATGCCAGACAAAAAATCGACCCAGGTCTTCGATTCCATCCTGAATACCGGCGGGGCACTGGCAGGCGGACTGATGATCACCGTCATGCTGTTGACCTGCGTCAAGGTCTTCTTCAGGTATGTCCTTCGGGAAGGGTTGCTCGGGGTCGACCAAATCAGCGGCACGCTGCTGCTCTATATCACCTTTCTCGGCGGCGCCTGGGTGCTGAGAAGAGAGGAGCACGTCACCATCGACCTCCTGGTGACCCGGCTCAGTCCCAAAATCCAGCGTTGGCTGAATATCGTCAATTCCATTATCGGCGCGCTGATCTGCCTAATTCTGACCCTGTACGGAACCATGGAAGTCGTCTATTCCTGGCAAAGGGGGATACTCATTCCGGCCGAGATCGAGATACCCAGGGTCGTCAATTTGGCCGTCATTCCACTGGGCAGCTTTTTCCTCTGGCTCCAGTTCATTAGACGAGCGCGACGACATCTCTGCGGCGGCGAAGCGAAGCGGATCAACACGAACGAATCATGAGGTGAGCGCTGGTGGAGTGGTGGACCTACATGTTGTTCTTCTTCGGCGGCCTGACCCTCCTGCTGCTCACCGGACTACCGGTCGCCTTCGCGTTCATGCTGATCAACGTCATCGGCGTCTATGTGTTCTGGGGTGGAGGTATCGGGCTGCAACAGCTGATCCTCAGCATCGACAGCTCCGTCTCGACCTTCGTCCTAGTACCCGTCCCCATGTTCATCCTCATGGGATCGGTGATGTTTCATTCGGGCATCGCCTACAGGATGCTTGACGTCCTGAACGAATGGCTGGGGCGCATTGCCGGCCGGCTTGCGTTGCTCTCCGTGATCGCCGGGGCTTTGTTCGCCACGCTGACCGGCGTCGCCATGGGCAGCGTAGCCATGCTGGGCTCGACCCTCGTCCCGGACATGCAAAGGCGCGGCTACAGCAAATCCATGTCGCTCGGACCCATCCTGGCGAGCGGCAGCCTCGCTATCATGATCCCGCCCACCGCCTTGGGCGTCATCCTGGCGAGCCTGGGCAAAATCCCCGTGGGCAAGCTCCTGGTTGGCATCATCCTCCCCGGCCTCATCCTGGCCGGCGTCTACGCTGCGTACATCATTGTCCGGTGCACCCTCCAGCCTTCCCTGGCACCGGCCTACGATGTCACGCCTACACCCTTCAGGCCCCGCGTACTCAACACCCTTCGTTATGTCGTGCCGCTGATTTCCGTCATTTTCATCGTCATCGGCACCATCTTTTTCGGGATCGCCACGCCCACGGAGGCGGCGGCCGTAGGCGCCCTTCTCTGTTTTTTGCTGGCGGCGGCCTACCGGAAGCTCACCTGGGCGGTGACCAAGAAAGCGGTCGGCTCGGCTGTCTCCATTTCCGTTATGGTGTTGATTGTCCTCACCGGATCAGCTGCTTTCAGTCAGGTTCTAGCCTTCGCCGGAGTCACCGGCAGCCTGACCAAGCTTGCGGTCGGCCTGCCGGTGCATCCCATCGTCATCCTCATTCTGATGCAAATCGTCCTGGTGTTTCTGGGGATGTTCATCGAACAGACCTCCATCGTCCTGGTCACCATCCCCATCTACATGCCCATCGTCAGAGAGCTGGGATGGGACCCGGTCTGGTTCGGGGCAATCATGCTTCTCAACCTGGAGCTGGCGACGATCTCGCCGCCCTTCGGGATGTCGCTGTTCGTCATGAAAGGCATCGCTCCGCCCGACACCTCCATGGGAGACGTCTACCGGGCGGCCCTTCCCTTCGTGGGGCTGAACATTCTGGTCATGGCCATCATGATCATTTACCCCGCGGTGGTGTTGTGGCTACCGAGTTTTATGAAATAACTCGAGAAGTGCTTGCGTTGGGGATCCGTCAGCGAACTGATTTTGAAAAGGTCCAGCGGGTGGGCTCGGCCAGCGGCCGCGGATTGGAATGAAGTTGCAGCCTCATTTGCGCCACGTATCCGGCGCACACCTACGATGAAGTGGGCTCCACCATCCGCCCCTGGCCGAACGTCGAAGAAACGTACTGCGACGCTCCAATTGCCTTCATAAAGCGCTGCTTAGTCACAACCGGATTGAGCGGCTCCGGAGGTACAACCACCTGGACGTCCGGCTTTGATTCGAGCGCCAAAAAGGAAGGACCGTCCTCCTCGAGAGCGGAGCGAAAAGCGGTTCGGAATCCCTTAGGGTCCTCGATATTCTCCGTCCGCGCCCATCTCGCCGACCGGGCGAGGTCGGCCAAGTCAAGGTTCTGATTCGTGAGGGGTTGTCCGCCCGATCCGGCGTGAACTCGGTTGTTAATCAGGAGAACGGTCAGGTTCCCCGGCGCCACCGCCCCGACGGTGATCAGCACACCCATGTGCATCAGAAGCCCACCGTCCCCCTCAACCCCTACCACCTTCCGCCCCGGCTGGGCCACGGCCAGCCCAAGCGCCAGCGGCAGGGCGAGGCCCATGGCGTCTTCGACGTAAAAGTTCTCGGGCCGGTCCCGGACGCGGGCCCAGAGATAGGAGGCGTTGCCCAAACAAGTCACGGTCAGGGCGTCATCGGGAAGGCAATCGGCGAGGACGCGGTAATAATCCTCGCGGGTCGGGGCGGTCGGGCTCACCAGTAGGTATCCTCCCGGGACATTAGCAGGATGAAAGGCTGCGAGGATTCCTCCGCGTTAGCCGCTGCCCGCTCCACCTGGGGGCCAATGGGCTGGGTGGGGTCCGCCACAGCAAACCGTAGCCCCATGGCCCGTAGAACAGGCTCGGTCACCCGGCCCTTGGGGATGTGATAGAAGACCGGGTCCAAAGGCGAACCCCGGTAGGACGCCAGAATCAAGATCGGAAATTGATAACGCTGGGCCAGGCTGACCATCCCTGCGCCCATGGTGAGCAGCCCAACGTTCTGGATCAGCATTACCGTCCGGGCCCCCCCGAGCCTCGACCCGCACGAGATCGACAGGGCCTCCTCCTCATGGGTCGCCCGGATGAGCGTCATCGCCGGATCCTTCTCGATTTCCACGAGCATCTGCCCCAACCAACTGTCAGGGACGGAGACGGCCACCTTCATCCCGGCCTTCTTCAGGGCCGCGAGCGTTTCCTTCGGGCGGTGAGAACGGGCTTTAGCCACTTGGATTTTCCGTGCGCCGCAACCGGCGTTGGTTCGATTCAGAGATGCGTTCCAAGGCCCACCTCAAGGAAGCCAATTCGAATTCTAACCAAAAACCCGAAGCACGACAAGGTGAAGGATGATCCTCGAGGAGATCACGGAACGATCGGCCTCAGTGCTCCCCTCAAGTCTTCATCGGCCGCGCGGCGGCGGCGAGCGTGAGAACAGGCGCTGTCAAGCGTTCACCCCGAGCCGTCATTCCCGCCCGGAGACATTGGGGATGCCTCAGATGATAGGCGGGTTGACCCGCTTCGGACCGCGCCCGGATAATGACCTCCCCGGCCGGGCGAAGCGGAAGATCCCGAAGGAGAGGTCTTCCGTCGCACCCTTGCCCGTGATGGACCGGCCGAGTGGGGAGGGGGGGGCGACGGCTTTCAAAATGCGGAAGGCGT
>CAYRGS010000020.1:40128-40568 GCA_964423875.1 uncultured bacterium | reverse complement strand
GTTGAAATTGACTTCTTCCTTTGTGACGGGATCCATCCAGCCTCCGCCGCAACCTTGCGTTGCCAGAACCTCGGGGTGAATCAACTCCGTAACCTTTGCTGTGGCCCTTTGTTGTCTACCTTTATATGTCTCGATAACAACTCGATCTCCATCGGCAAGGTTCCGCTCTGCGGCAGTCCGGGCGTTGATCCACACCGTCCGGAGATCGTTGTGGCGGGCGGAAAGCGATAAAAGCAGGGGGTTCTTATGGGTGTGGGAAAGGGCGTGATTGGGAACCTTCATGTTGATGACGATCAAGTCGTAAGGTGCCTCGCGTTGAAAGGAGGGCCCCGGTTTCCAGTCGGGCAGGACCTGGTAATCCTGTGTATCCCACGGGATTCCCAAATCCTGGGTCACCTTTCGAACATCCTCGCCCGCGTGTTTCATAAACTCGTAGTAGA